>JBKJIE010000123.1:0-35748 GCA_046598715.1 Acidimicrobiales bacterium
GTGGCCTTCGGCGTGCTGTCGCTGAAGGAGTACTACGCCGAGCTCACCGATGCCGAGATGCTCGAGCGCCAGCAGTTCGCCTTCGAGGCGGCGGTGCGCATGCGCGATCGGTTCCTCCAGCAGGAGGTGTGGGACCGCATGGGCGTCGACGTGCGCACGATGATCAAGCTCCAGCTCGAGAACCAGGGCGACAAGAACGAAGACCCGTTCCAGCAGCTGCTCTTCTCCAAGATCGTGCCGAACTGCAAGAAGCTCGGCCTGCTCGACCGCAACAACGGTTGGCTGCGCACCAAGTTCGGCGAGATGGGTGTGATCCAGTTCGAGGACTGGGTCGACACGGGCGAGGAGTACGAGGCCATGAGTCTCGACGCACTGGCCGCTGAGTCCGCCTAGGCTGCCGACGCCGACCCTCGGTGATCGATCGGGGGGCGCGGGGCCCGGTGCTTCGGGGGGAGCTCCGGGCCCCGCCGCGTCCCGGCCAGTTCGGTCGATCGCGACAGCGGTCTCTATCCTCGGCGGCGTGTCGGACACTCCACGCTTCCGCTGCACCACGTGCGGCAACCTCACTCGCTTCGATGTCACCACGAGTCGACGCGAGCGGGCCTTTCACCACTACACAGTCGGCGGCGAGCGCGCGATCGAGGACATCGAAGTGCTCGACGAGCGCGTGGACGAGGTCCTCTGCCGTTGGTGCGGTCCCGGCGGACACGTCGAGCAGGTCGACGCGGAGGATGTCACACCCCCTGCGTAGTGTCCGCGGCATGGGAGACAACTCGCTGTTCATCAGCTGTGACGAGTGCGTTATGGAAGGCACATCGGCGTGCGCCGACTGCGTCGTCACGTTCCTGTGCGAACGCGAGCCCGGTGATGCGCTCGTGATCGATGTCGCCGAGGTGCGAGCGTTGCGGCTCCTGGAGCAGGGCGGGTTGGCCCCAGCACTCCGGCATCGTCGCCGCACCGGCTGACGACCCGCGGCTCCGGCAGGCGCGATTCGTACAGCCGGTCACAGGGCGGAGCGGGACGCGCTGCTACCGTCAGCCGCGGGAGGTGGCGAACAGGGGAGCCGTCCCCGCGCCGAGCGCGTGCAGAAGCTTCATCTCGTTGGGTTCACCACAGATCACGAGGGCTTGATCCTCAGCGCGCGCCGCGGCACGCGCTCGGGCGGCTACGTGCTGGCGATCGACGACGCGCTTGAGGAGGCGGTCGACGAGCTCCGAGCGCGTCGCGCCGACGAGCACGAGGACGGCGACGATGACGTCGTCGCCTCGAGACCGACCCGGGTCGAGAGCTCGCTCCCCGTCCGCGAGATCCAAGCGCGACTTCGCCAGGGCCGAAACGTCGCCGAGGTGGCCAAGGCTGCTGGCGTCGGCGTCGACTGGGTCGAGCGGTTTGCCCCCCCGGTGCTGGCCGAGCGAGCGCAGGTCATCGCCAAGGTGCAGGCCATGCCCCTGCGTCGCGCGCGGCTCGGCCCGTCGGCGCAGCTCATCGGCGACGCGGTGCGTCATCACCTTGCCGACCGCGGGGTGGCCCTCACCCCTGATGAATACGCGGATGCGTGGACGGCGCGACAGGTCGCCGAAGGCCGGTGGGCGGTGCGGTGCAGCTTCCACTACCGCGGCCGCACCCACGTGCTGCGCTTCGATCTCGACGAGTCGACCGGTGGGGTCACCGCTGCCGACCGAGTGAGCGGCCAGATGGGCTACGTCGCACCTGCGCCGGCGTCGTCCGGTGCTGTGCGGCGCCAAGCCAAGGCGAAGTCCTCCCCTCGTCCCACCGTGAAGCGTGCGGTCGTGAGCACGGGCTTCCGCCCCGACCGCGCGCCGGCCAAGACGGCCTCGCGATCAGCCAAGGAACGACAGCGGGCGGCCCAGGCGATGCGTCGAGCGGCGGCGCAGCGCGCGGTGGAGGCGGAGCGGGCTGCCGCTCGCCGCGTCCGGGAGCGAGCGGCGGAAGCTGCGCGCAAGGAGCGCGCCGACAAGGCCACAGCGGCGCGGGAGGTCCGTGAGCAACGCCAGCGCGAGCAAGCGGCGGCCGCGGCCGAGCGGGCGAAGGCGACGGCGGCGAAGGCCAAGGAGGCTGCGGCCAAGAAGGTCGCAGCCGAGCGGGCCAAGGTGGCGGCGGCCAAGGCGAAGGCGGCGGCGACGACCAAGAAGGCGGCGGCGACCAAGAAGGCGGCGGCGACCAAGAAGGCGGCGGTGAAGAAGAAGGCGGCGGTGAAGAGAAAGGCGGCGGTGAAGAGAAAGGCGGCGGTGAAGCAGCCGCCGGTGAAGAAGGCCGCTGTGAAGAAGGCGGTGGCGAAGCAGCTTCCTGAGAAGAAGACCCCGGCGCGAACGAAGGCACCGGCGAGGAAGACCGCGGTCGCGAACGGCCCGGTCCAGCGGACCGCAGGGCGCCCGCCCGCCCTGCCGCCGCCTGGTTCCTCGTCGGTCCGTCCACCGGCGACACCAACCAGCACGCTACGGCCCAAGGCGGCTCCGGCGTCGGGTCCGTCGGTAGCCACGCGTCCTGTGTTGTCGCCGCTGCCCCCACGGCCGATCGCCCCCCCCGCTCCTGTCATCAGCACCGCACGACCCAGCGCACCGCCCACAACGACAGCCCGACCTGCTGCGCCGACTCCCGTGGTCACCGCGCGGCCGATGCCGAGCACCTCGCCCGCGGTCGAGCGGACGGTCGGCCTTGCCCGTTCCAACCCGGCGCTGGCGCCGCTCGTGCGGACGTTGGATTCCGTCGAGAGATCGGGACCGGCGCCGCGGCCCTCGTTCCGCGAGGGTCTTGCCGAACAGGCGACGGCGCCCATGCAGCCGTCACCCAACGGGCTCGACGGCGGTCCAGTGCGCCCGCGGCCTGATCGGCCCCGTCGCACCCGGCCGCTGCGCGCTACCTGATCAGGTCCGTGCCGGCGGCAACCGATCTGCCTGTGCCGCCCGCGGTCGAGCTGCTGCGCGCCGCGGGCCTCGGCGGAGGACTCGACATCGTCGAGGTCACGACGGCCGAGCCGTTCGTGGAGGTGCGCGCCACGCTCGCCTCCCGCAAGGCGGCTGGACTGCACGGCGGGATGTCGTTCACCTATCGCAACCCGGATCGGTCGACCGACCCCGGCCGAGCCGTGGCAGGCGCACAGTCGCTCGTCGTGGGAGCGCGGAGCTACTTGGGCGCGGAGCCCCGCCGGGCCGGGGATGGCCCTGTCGGCCGAGTGGCTCGATACGCATGGGAGGACCACTACGCCGCGCTCAGGGAGGGACTTCGCGCCATCGCGCTGGTGCTCAAGGACGCCGGATGGCGCGCCCTCGTGCTCGCCGACGACAACGCCCTCGTCGACCGCGCTGCTGCACATCGTGCTGGGATCGGCTGGTGGGGCAAGAACGCGAACCTGCTGCTGCCCGGGCTCGGCAGCTGGTACGTGTTGGGATCCGTGGTCACCGATGCCCCCCTGGCCGCGAGCGCGGCAGTGGTCGATGACCGATGCGGTTCGTGCACCCGCTGCCTCGATGGCTGTCCGACCGGGGCCATAACCGCTCCGGGCGTGGTCGATGCTCGCCGGTGCTTGTCGTGGCTGCTCCAGGCCGAGGGACCGTTTCCCATGGAGCATCGGGTGGCCCTCGGCGATCGGATCTACGGCTGTGACGAGTGCCAGGAGGTGTGTCCGCCGAACCGGCGAGCACCGATGCGCTCGTCTTCCGGATCAGAGGCGCCCTGGGTGCCGCTGCTCGCTCTGCTCGACGACGACGACGCCGTGGTTCTGGGCTGGGCGGACCGCTGGTACATCCCGCGGCGGGACGTCCGCTACGTCCGTCGCAACGCACTCGTGGTGCTCGGCAACGTCGGGGACGGCACCGATCCTCCCGTCGAGGCGGCGCTCGTCCGTCACCTCTCCCACGCCGACGGCCTGCTGCGGGCCCATGCCGTCTGGGCGGCCCGCCGCCTCGGACGCGAGGATCTGGTCCGGCCGCTCGCGGGGGACCCTGATCCCTTGGTGATGGTCGAGCTCCTCGCCACCGTTTCCACCCACTGACCGGGCGACTGAATCGACCGATGACCCACCTCTTCGTCACCAACGACTTCCCGCCGAAGATCGGTGGCATCCAGACGATGCTCTGGGAGCTGTGGCGGCGGCTCGACCCAACGTCGTTCGTCGTGCTCACCACCCCGCACCCAGACGCCGCGGGCTGGGATGCGGACCAGGCCTTCCGGGTGGTGCGCACGCCGGAGAAGGTGCTCCTGCCGACGCCGGGCCTCGCCCGTCGCATCGACGCGCTGGCGTCTGAGATCGGCGCCAACCTCATCGTCCTCGATCCGGCGCTGCCGGTCGGGGTCGTGGGCCGGCGCCTGCACGCCGCTCCCTACGCCCTGGTGCTGCATGGCGCGGAGATCACCGTGCCGGGACGGCTCCCGGTGTCGTCACAGCTCATGCGTCGGGTTCTCCGTGGGGCGGGCCTCGTGATCGCCGCCGGTGGGTACCCGCTGGCCGAAGCCGAGCGGGCGGCCCGCACCGCACTACCAAGCGTGATGGTGCCGCCGGGCGTCGACACGGATCGCTTCGTGCCGCTTTCCGACTCCGAGCGCGTGGTGGCGCGCGAGCGCCTCGGACTGCCCACCACGGGCCGACTCGTCGTGTCGGTCAGTCGGCTCGTGCCACGCAAGGGGATGGACGTGCTCATCCGGGCGGCTGCGCTCCTCGCACCCTCGCGACCCGATCTCACGATCGCCATCGGGGGTGGTGGTCGCGACCAGGCCCGACTCGAGCGCCTCATTCGCACCACAGGAGCGCCGGTGCGCCTCCTCGGGCGCGTCGCCCATGACGACCTGCCGGCGCTCTACGGGTGCGGTGACGTCTTCGCCATGCTCTGTCGAAACCGATGGGGTGGGCTCGAGCAAGAGGGCTTCGGCATCGTGTTCGTCGAGGCGGCGGCCGCTGGCGTGCCGCAGGTCGCAGGGGACAGCGGTGGTGCCGCTGAGGCTGTGGTCGACGGCGAGACCGGGTGCGTCGTCCGAGACCCGAAGGACCCAGCTCAGGTCGCCGCAGCCATCGCCCGGCTCCTCGATGATCCCGCCGGTCGGGCTCGAATGGGGGAGGCAGGACGGCGGCGGGCTGTGGCGGACTTCTCCTATGACGTCCTCGCTGCCCGGCTCGGCGACGCGCTGACGTCGTGGGAGGCTGCCCCCCGTGGTTGAGCAACAGGAGGCGCCCGAACGGGGCGCCGGTCTCGTGAACCTCACGTTCGTCGGCACTGGGCTGCTGGTCGGCACCAGTGCTGCAGCGACCCTGAGCCCCGATGGGTTCGGTCTCGTGCACGCCGTGCTGTCGGGGGTGATGTTCGCCATCGGCACCGGGGCATTCCTCTGGGCGTATGCGCTCGGCGTGTCGCGCAGCCGCGTCGATCTCGTCAGCATCTCGGGCCTCTTCTTCCTCGCCGGTGACACGGCGCCGCCCTCGATCCGCCGTCCGCTTCGAGCCGCCGTGGCTGTCGAGGTGGTCGCGGTGCTGGCCGCGGCGGCCGTGCGGCCCTACAGCCAGGTGGCCTTCGGCATCCTTGCTCCGATGTTCGCGATGGGCCTGATGGGGGTGTGGGGCGGGCGCTACGGCTCCTTCCCGCCCCGCCCACCGATGCCGCGGGCCGCTGGAAGCGCCCCCGAGGAGGCCCCCGATCCGGCAGCCGAGGCCTCCAGTGAGGACGCCGCGTCGTGATCCCGCCATGGCCGCTGCTGGTGCTGATGCTCGAGTTCCCCGTGCTGATGGCTGTGCTCGACTGCTGGCAACGTCCGGCCGACCAGTTCGCTGAGGGTGCCGAGGACCGCATCGCGTGGCTCCGCTGGCTCGCCGTGGCGGTGGTGACGGTACCGGTCCTCCTCGGCTACGGGATCGTCCTTGGCTACTACTTCGCCGTGATCCGGAGGAACTCACCCGCGTCACCCCGATGATCGGCATGTCTCCCGGTGGCTCAGGTCGCGGGGGCGCGGGGATCTACGCCAGAATGCAGATCTCTGCACCACGAGCTGAGGGAGAGGCACCGGAGCAATGGCCGATCAGGCGACGGAGACGATAGAGATCGCCGCCCCCGCCGAGGGCGTGTTCGGCGTGCTCACCGACTTCGACGCGTATCCGTCGTGGGCGCATGACCTGAAGGGCGTCACGGTCCACGAGCGCGACCCTGGCGGTCGCGGCCAAGAGGTCACGTTCCGTGCGGCCGCGATGGGTCGGAGCACGAGCTACACGCTTCGCTACGAGTACACCGACGATCCGTGCACCATCAGCTGGGAGCTGGTGCGCGGGGACATCATGCGCCGCCTCGATGGGTCCTATGTGCTCGAGCCCGTGGGGAAGGACCGCACGCGGGTCACCTATCACCTGGCTGTCGATCTGGTCGTGCCGTTGCCAGGGTTCGTGAAGCGCCGGGCCGAGTCGAAGATCGTGCACACCGCGCTGCGCGAGCTACGGGCCCACGTCGAGCCCTGAGCAGCCACCCATGACCAGGATCCTGCTCTTCACCGGCAAGGGGGGCGTCGGCAAGACGACGACCGCGGCTGCCACCGCGATCCGGTGTGCCGATGCCGGGTTGAAGACGATCATCCTGTCGACCGATCCAGCGCACTCGTTGGCTGACTCCTTCGACGTGGACTTGGGCCCACTGTCCAGCCCGATCACCGACGCGCTGTGGGGGCAGCAGCTCGATGCGCAGGAGCGCATGGAGGAGTCGTGGCACGACATCCAGGGTTGGTTGCGCGACGTCTTCAGCTGGGCAGGGGTGGACGGGCTCGAAGCAGAGGAGCTGTCGGTCGTGCCCGGGCTCGACGAGGTGTTCGCCCTGGCCGACATCAAGCAGTACGCGGAGTCCGGAGAGTGGGACGTCGTCGTCGTCGACTGCGCACCCACCGCCGAGACGATCCGCTTCCTGTCGCTCCCCGACATCCTGGCCCGCTACATGGAGCGGCTGTTCCCGGTGGGCCGGCGCGTGAACAAGCTCGTGGCCCCCGTGCTCTCGAGGGTGACGAGCCTCCCCGTTGCCGGCGACGACGTCTTCGCCGCCGCCAGCCGCTTCTACGAGCGGCTCGACGGCGTGCGCGAGATCCTGATGGATCCGGAGCGCACGAGCGTGCGGCTCGTCGTGAACCCAGAGCGGATGGTGATCGCCGAGGCCAGGCGCACCTACACGTACCTCTCGTTGTTCGGCTACCGAGTGGATGCAGTGGTGGCCAACAGGTTGCTCCCCGATTCGATCGCCGACCCGTGGTTCCAGCGCTGGAAGGAGCTGCACACGGAGCACCTCCAGACGATCGAGGACGGTTTCGCGCCCCTTCCCGTGCTCAAGGTGGAGCTCGCCCCAACGGAGCTGGTGGGCATCGAGTCGCTCCGGGCCTTCGGCGACCAGATCTACGGCGACCTCAACGCCGCCAGCCGCTTGCACGAGGGTCAGCCTCTGCGGATCACGCGTCGGGCCGGGCGCACCACGCTGTCCCTCGAGCTGCCGTTCGCTGACCGCGACGACCTCGAGCTGGGTCGCCGCGGCGATGAGCTCCTGGTCCGGGTGGGTCCGTACCGGCGGGCGATCACCCTGCCCGACTCGCTGCGTCATCGCGGTGTCATCGACGCGACCCTCCGGCAGGGCAGACTGAAGGTGACCTTCGAGGGGAGCGCCGACGATGACGGGTGAAGCACGTGAGGATCACGCCCGGGCCGGCATGGAGCACCTGCAGGCCGCGGCGCGTGAGGTGATCCAGGCCACCCGAAGCCTCCTCGATGCCGCCGAGGAGCTCGTGGAGGACCCCGCCGCCGTGCAGAGCATCGTCGGCACGATCGCGTCGGTGGCGCAAGCGGCCGCCAGCCGGCTGCGCACGGATGGTCGTGCGGCGCCGAACCACGGCGACGATGACGATGATGACGGCCGCGTGCAGCGGATCCGCGTGTCCTGACCGCTGATGCGCCTCCTGCAGCTGGCCACGGGCCCCGACGAGATGCTGGACCTCCACCCGAACGTCACCGTCGTGACGGGCCTCGACGACGACGGTCACGCCGTGCTGGTGGATGCGGTGGTCGGCCTTGCTCGGGCCCAGGCTGCTGCGGGGCCTGGTTTGCTGGAGGCCCACGGGGTGCTCTTCGACCTGGATCCCGCACTGCTCAGCGTGATCGAGAGCGCCGACGCTGATCTCGATCCGATCGTGCACCCTGCCCAACTGCCGACGCAGCCCATCTCGGTCGACGCCCGCGAGCTGCGGAGCCGGGAGCAGGCCTTCGGCGTCCTCCTCGAGGTGATCGCCGCCCAAGCCGAGAAGCAGTCGGCCGCGCGGGGGGTGGTGGCCGCGGCGGCGGCGGCTGTCGAGCAGACACGCCGGGCACGAGCCGAGGCCGAGGGGGACGGGTCGCGCGGTGTCGAGGATCGCGATCGCCTGATCCGCCGAATCGAGGAGCTCGCCGACGAGCGCCGTCGCATCACCGAGGAGCTCCAGCACGTCGGCCCTGCCCTCAGCTCGGCACAGGCTGCCCGCACCGAGGTCGAGCGACGCACGGCGGCCGTCCGGGAGGCCGTGGCGTCGGCGATCGCGCTCCGCGCGTCGATCGAAGCCGAGCTCACCGAGCTCGACGCCATGCGGCACAGCGATGCCGCAGCCGACATGGAGCGGGCAGTGGTGGCGCTGCAGCGGCTCGAAGCCGACATCGACGCGGAGCGCGAACGCGACGCGGAGCGCGAACGCGACGCGCAGGCGAGGGTGTCCGACGTCGAGGGGTCCAGCCCGGAGGCCGAACCTGCTGCGATGCGGCTTCAGCGCCTCGACGGGCGCCTTCAGGAGCTGGAGGTGCTCCTCGCGGTGATCACCCCCGTTGAGCAGATGGCGGTCGAGCAGGCGCGAGCGCTCCTCGCGGGCGGTGAGTCCGTCGACCTCGTCCCGTCCCTCGAAGCTGCTCGACTGGCCGACGAGCTGGATCAGATCAGCGCTGACCTGAGCGACGCGGGGGCGGAGGGCGACGATCTCGTCCAAGAGGCCTCGGTGGCTGAGGCCCGCACCCGTCTCGACGACGCACGCCAAGCGCTGCTCGAGGCCGAGCAGGCCGTTCGGAGCCCTGAGCTCGACCGCGACGACGTCATGCGCCTCGAAGACCTCCATGCCGAGCTCGTGGAGGCCATGGAGAAGTCAGAGGGCCGGTTCGGCGGGGCCCGGCGGGCGGCGGCGCGGGTGGTCGGACTCCGAGCCGCGGAGCAAGAGCTCCTCGACCAGCTCGGCTTCACCTCGTACTCCGCCTACATGATGGGCTACTCGCTCTTCAACGCCGATCCGCTCAAGGAGAAGGCGCTCGATGCCGCCCGCGAGGAGCTGGCTGCGGCAGAAGATGCCTGGCGTGCGATCGAGCGGGCCACCGAGGCGGCTCTGGTCCGTGCCGAGGTGCTCGATCGTCGGCGAGGGCTGCTGGAGCAGGCCAACAACCTGCTCGGGCATGCGGTGCCCGGAGGCCGCCCGCAGGAGGCCCTTCGCAGCCTTCGGGTGCCGGCCGTCTCGGCCCTCGAGTCAGCGACGCTCCTCCGCGCCTCACTCGACGCGGTCGGCGTCGAGCTCGGTGATGAGGAGCTCGATCCTGAGGAGCTGGCACTCATCGCCGAAGCCTGGCTGAGCGAGGCTGATCACGTCGACGACCGGCGTCGGGCCGCGCTCGAGGAGCTGTCGACGCTCCACACGGAACGCGCCGGCGTTCTCGTGGAGGTGGAGGAGGCGAGTCGAACCGCCGTCGCGTTCGAGCCACCCCCCGTCGTCGACGCCACCCAGGAGCCCGACCTGGAGGAACGTCGCCTCGAGCGCCTCGACGAGGCACGCGCCGCCGTTGCCGCCGCGGAGCGGCGTCTGGCCGAGAGCGCGGCAGCCGAGGTGCGCCGCGCCGGCCTGGTCGCCGACCTCGCCACCGCACAGGAGATCGAGCGCTCGGCCGCGGACGCCGCCGGGGCTGCGGACCACGAGTTCTCCCTAGCGTTGACCACGGAGTCGGAGCTGGCCACCCGGGCCAGCGCTCTCGACGACGCGCTGCTGCTCGCCGATCGTGAGCTCATGGAGGCCCAAGCCGCGCTCGACGAGCTGTCTGATGTGACGGTCGACCCCGCTGCGCTCGACGCTGACCTCGCGGCTGCCGAAGCCGCCCATGCGGAGGCTGTCATCGAGCTCGAGGTGGTGGATCGCGCGCTGGCCACCCTGGATGCGGAGGGTCGCGCCGCCGCGCTCGAGATCGAGCGGCTCCAGGACATCGTTGTCGCGCAGGGCAACGGGTCGGCCACCCCTGCGGAGGAGCTGGAGTGGTACCTCCTGGCTCGGCTGGCCGCGCAACGTTCGGTGTCTGTGGCGGGGTCGGTGCCCTTGCTGCTCGACGATGCCCTCCGGGGTCTGGGTGCAGACGAAGTCGACCATCTCCTCGGTCGCCTCGAGCGGATGGCGGAGGCCGTGCAGGTGATCATCGTCTCCGAGGATCCAGTCGTGGCCTCGTGGGCGGTGAGCGCAGGCCCCGCTCGGGCCGCTGTCGTGCGTCCCAGCGCCCGCTGATCACCCGTCAGCGCCCACGCGCCGGGAGGCCTACGATCGAGCCATCCCGAAGCGCGACCTGGAGGTGCTGTGGCAGTTCTCACCGAAGCCGCCGTCCGTGAGCTCGCAGGGATCAGGGGAGATGTTGCGCCGATCACGTCCTGCTACCTCGACGTCGACGGCCGCCGCCTGATCCGCCACCAAGATGTCGAGCACGAGCTCGACGGCATGCTGCGGGAGGCACGGCAGCGAGCGAACGGCCACACCTCGGTGCACGACGACCTGCGCAAGATCGAGGCCTTCGTCCGCGGCGGGCTCGACCGAAGCGAGACCCGCGGGCTTGCCATCTTCGCCTGTGCAGCGAGCGACCTCTGGGAGGTCATCGAGCTCCCCGTGCCGGTTCGGTCGAGGGTGGTGATCAACCACGCACCGGCGGTCGGCCAGCTCGAGTCCGTGGTGCAGGAGCACGAGCCGATCGGGGTGCTGCTCGCTGATCGCCAACGCGCCCGCCTGTTCGTGTTCGCCCTCGGTCGGCTCGTGGAGCGCACCGAGATGATCGACGAGCTGCCGCGTGACTACGACGCGCGCGGCACGCGAGAGCGCGGCACCCCTGAGCATCACGTGGAGGAGCTCGCGCACCAGCACCTTCGCAACGCCGCGCGCGCCGCCTTCGATCTCTGGCAGGCCCGTGGGTTCCACCACCTGGCGATCGGCGCTCCCGACGCCATCGCGAGCGAGCTCGAGAGCGCCCTGCACCCCTACTTGCAGGAGCGTCTCTGCGGCCGGGTCAAGCTCAGCGTCGGCGCGAGCCATGCCGAGGTCCGCGCCGCGGCCGATGCGGTGGAGGGTGACGTCGAGCGGGCTCGTGAAGCGACGCTCGTTGCCCGCCTCAAGGAGGCGGCCGCCACAGGCCGCCGCGGGGTGGTCGGCCTCGCGGCGACGCTGGGCGCCCTCAACGAGCACCGTGTCGAGCGGCTGGTCGTCTCGAAGGGGTACTCGCAGGAGGGCTGGCGCTGCCCGGAGAGCGGTGCCCTCGCCATGGTCGGCCCGACCAACCCCACCAACGGCGTCACGATGCACCGCGTGGAAGACGTCGTGGAGGACGCCATCGAAGAGGCGCTCACCCAGGGCATCCCGGTCACGATCTGCGTCGGCGACGCCGACCTCGACGTGCTCGGCCAGATCGGCGCCCTGCTGCGCTATTGACCCGGCTGCGCTACTGACCGACCCGCCCGGCAGGGCATGCTGGGTCGGTGATCTCCATCGGACTGGATGTCGGCGGCACAAAGGTCCTCGGGGTCGCGGTCGATTCACGCGACCCTGCGACGGTGCTGGCCGAGGAGCGCGTCGCCACACCGGACGGCGGGACGGGGCTGGTGGACACGCTGCTCGAGCTGGTCTCGGTCCTGTCCCGCTCGTCACCACCGCCCGCCGCGCTCGGGGTGGGCGTTCCCGGACTGGTCGACCGGGGAGGCCGACTGCACATCGGTGCGCACCTGCGATCGATCCACGACCTCCCCTTGGCTGAGCTCGTCGCGGATCGATCCGGGTTGCCGACGGTCGTCGACAACGACGCCAACTGCCATGCCGTCGCGGAGCACGCCTGTGGCGCAGCGGCCGGCGCGGACGACGCGCTCGTGGTCACGCTGGGGACGGGGATCGGCGCCGGGATCATCACGGGCGGCCAGCTGCTGCGCGGCGCGAACGGGTTCGCAGGCGAGCCCGGTCACATGATCGTGGACCCCGATGGCCTCCCGTGTCCGTGCGGGAAGCGAGGTTGCTGGGAGCAGTACGCGTCCGGCACCGCGCTGGCGCGCTTGGCGCGTGAGGCGGCGAACGGCGGCCGCCTCGAAGCCATTGTCGCTCGGGCCGGCGGCAAGCCGGAGTCGGTGCGGGGCGAGGACGTCACCACCGGTGCCCGGGCGGGCGATGCGGGCTCGCTCGCCGTGATGGGCGATCTGGCCCAGTGGGTCGCCCTCGGGCTGGCCAACCTCGTCAACATCCTCGACCCCGCTGTGGTCGTCATCGGGGGTGGTCTGGTCGAGGCGGCGGACGTGCTCCTCCCCGAGCTGCGACCCCGGTTCGCGGGCCTCGTGCTGGCGGGCGACCAGCGGCCGTCGTCGCCCATCGTCGCCGCGGCCCTCGGGGAGCGGGCCGGCGCCATCGGAGCGGCCGTGCTGGCCGGCGCCATCGCCTGACCCTGCGATCAGTGGGTGGTGCGGTGGCGCTCCCGGCAGGCCTCGATCTCACCCCAGGCCGCCTCCGCGCCCTCCCAACCACGAACGCTGGAGTGCTTGTCAGGCTCGAGCGCCTTGTACACCTCGAAGAAGTGGCTGATCTCGTCCGTGAGGTGCTCAGGTAGCCCGTCGAGGTCGACGACGTGGTCCCAGCGGGCGTCGCCTGCCGGCACGCAGATGATCTTGGCGTCCGGGCCGGCGTCGTCGGTCATCCAGAACACGCCCACGGGTCGGGCCGCCACCCAGCAGCCGGGGAAGGTGGGGTCATCGAGGAGGACGAGCGCGTCGAGCGGGTCGCTGTCCTCGGAGAGCGTGTCGGGGATGAAGCCGTAGTCAGCCGGATAGGCGGTGGCGGTGAACAGGCGGCGATCGAGCCGGAGCACGTGCTTGTCGTGGTCGTACTCGTACTTGTTGCGGCTGCCACGGGGGATCTCGATGACGACGTCGATCTGGTTGCTCACGACGCGATCTTCGCACTCCTCGGGCGAGAAGGAGTTCTGGGGTGCGCCAGCCTCGGGACTACCGTGGACCGATGGAGTTCCGTCGGATCACCGGGATGCCCCCATACGTCTTCACCATCATCGATGGGTTGAAGGTGGAGGCACGGCGAGCGGGCGCCGATGTGATCGACCTCGGGTTCGGTAACCCCGACCTGCCCTCGCCCCAGATCGCCGTCGACAAGCTCACCGAAGCGGCCCACAACACCCGCAACCACCGGTACTCGTCGAGCCGCGGCATCCCCAAGCTGCGCGAGGCGGTGGCCGACCTCTACAAGCGGCGCTTCGACGTCGATCTCGACCCCGACACCGAGATCATCTCCACCATCGGCGCCAAGGAAGGGTTCAGCCACCTGATGTGGGTGCTCCTCGGGCCGGGCGACGCGGCGATCGTGCCCTCCCCGTCGTACCCGATCCACATCTGGGGGCCGCTCTTCGCCGGTGCGGCGGTGCGCGAGGTGCCCATGACCACCGACGTCAACGACGACGGCCAGTTCCTCGACCGGATCCGCCACGTGTTCGAGCACTCCTGGCCCCGCCCGCGGGTGATCATCTGCTCGTTCCCGCACAACCCCACCACGGCCTGCGTCGACCTCGACTTCTTCCAGGAGCTCGTCGACTTCGCCCGTGAGAAGGACGTCATCGTCGTCCACGACAACGCCTACGCAGAGCTGGGCTTCGATGGCTGGGATCCGCCGTCCATCCTCCAGGCCGACGGGGCCAAGGAGTGCGCGGTCGAGCTCTACTCGATGACCAAGTCGTTCTCCATGGCGGGATGGCGCATGGCCTTCCTCGCCGGAAACCGAGATGTGGTGCAGGCGCTCGCCAAGCTGAAGTCCTATCTCGACTACGGCGCCTTCCAGCCCATCCAGATCGCGGCCACGGTCACCCTCAACGAGGCCGTCGACTTCCCTCGCGAGGTCGGGGCGATCTACCAGCGTCGTCGCGATGCCCTCTGTGAGGGGCTCGACCGCATGGGCTGGGCGATGCCGCGCCCGAAGGGCACGATGTTCGCATGGGCGCCGATCCCGGAGCCCTACCGCGAGATGGGCTCGATCGAGTTCGCATCGATGCTCGTGCGCGAAGCCCAGGTGGCCACGTCGCCTGGCGTCGGTTTCGGTCCCGGCGGCGACGGCTTCGTCCGCTTCGCGCTGATCGAGAACGAGCAGCGCATCTCCCAGGGCATGCGCAGCCTGAAGAAGGCACTCACCAAGCTCGGATGACTCAACGTCTCTGAAGCCCGCCCTCGCCATGCGGACGTGGTGCTTCAGAGATGTTGTGAGACGCCGCCGAGGAGGCCGTTGAGGCAGAAGGCCACGGCCGCGTCGGCGACCACCTCAGCGGGCTCGCCTCGCTCGTAGATGAACGTGCGGGTGAGGTGACCTGCCACCCCGACCATGGCGTGGGCCACGATGTCAGGGTCGGCGTCGCGGACGCGACCCTGCGCGATGGCCTCCTTGACGTGCTTCACGACGTCGGCCACGGCGATGTCCTGACCACGCCGGAGCGCCCCACCGAAGGCCGCCTCGGTGGCGGCGAACTGGATGAGCTTGTTGTGATCGCGATGGGCCTCTGACCACGCCATCGACGCCCGGAGGCCGAGCTCGATGCGGCGCACCGGGTCGTCCTCATCGGCGATCGCCTGCTGCTGGCGGCGGCGCAGGTCGGTCTGCGCGTCCTTGAGGATCTCGAGGAAGAGCTGTTCCTTGGAGTCGAAGTACCAGTAGAAGACGCCCTTGCCCACGCCGAGGCCGGCCACGATCTCCGACACCGAGGTGGGGTGGTAGCCCTGCTCGGCGAATCGCTCGGTGGCGTAGGCCATGAGCTGGTCTCGCCGGTCCTTGCCCCGCTGGGTGAGTCGCCGTGCCACGCGCCGAACCGTACGGTGACTTGACCAAGCGGTCAAGAACAGGTGTTGATCGGAGTGTTCTCCGTCCCGTGCACGGTGGGTAACACGGTGTTCACGCGGCATGCGTACCGTGCGGCCCATGGAGACCTACGTCGTTCGCATGTGGCTGCCCGACCGCCCCGGGGCGCTCGGGCAGGTGGCCAGCCGGATCGGTGCGGTCCGCGGCGAGATCGTCGGCATCGACATCCTCGAGCGGGGGGCCGGCCGGGCCATCGACGAGCTCGTCGTCCAGCTGCCCGATGGCGCCCTCACAGAGCTCCTCGTGCACGAGGTGCAGCAGGTGGACGGCGTCGACGTCGAGGAGGTGCGGCCGGTGGCCGACGCGCTCCATGACCCCCGTCTGGACGCCCTCGAGACGGCGGCCATCCTCGTCGGGGCCAGCGAGCGCGACGAGCTCATCGAGGCCGTCGTCACGCATGCGAAGCGCGTGATCGGCGCTGACTGGGCTGGTGTCATCGCACTCGAGGACGGTGAGGTGCTCGCCCAGGAGGGCGAGCTACCGCCCACGCCCTGGTTGCTCGCCTTCCTGGCCGGAAGCCAGGAGTCGGCTCGCGTGGCCGGGAGCGGTGGCAGCGGACCAGACGACATCGTCTGGTCTCCGTTGCCGTCGACGGGGTTGGCCCTCGTGCTGGGCCGCGACGGCACTGCCTATCGTGCCCGCGAGCGTCGTCAGGTGGCGGCGCTCGCCCGCATCGTCGACACGAGGCTGCGCGAGCTCACCCGCCAGCGGGCCCGAGCGAACCACCCGTGCGGGGGTTGACCGACCGGGGCGCCTATTCGGTTGCCCAGTTGCGCGCTCGCTCGACGGCTCTCGCCCACAGCACGTGCTCGGCCTCGACGGCCGCGATGTCGCGGGTGGGCTCGAACGTGGCGTCGAGCTGCCAGTTCGCGGTGATGTCGGCCGCGGAGCCCCACACGCCTTCGGCCAGTCCGGCCAGGTAGGCGGCCCCGAGCGCCGTGGTCTCCTGGATGACTGGACGCGAGACGGGCACCTGGAGGTGATCGGCCTGCATCTGGAGCAGCAGATCGTTGGCCGAGGCGCCGCCATCGGCCTTCAGCGCCCGCACCGGGTGGCCCGAGGCGTCGCTCATGGCCGTCACCACGTCGCGGGTCTGCATCGAGATCGACTCGAGCACGGCGCGAGCGAGGTGGCCGCGGTTCGTGCCCCGGGTGATGCCGGTGATCGTCCCCCGGGCGTACGGGTCCCACCAGGGGCTGCCCAGGCCGGTGAAGGCCGGGACGAGCACGCAGCCGTTGGTGTCGGGAACGGTGGCGGCGAGCGCGGCCACCTCCGAGGCATCGGCGATGATCCCGAGGCCGTCTCGGAGCCACTGCACAGCCGCGCCGGTCACGAAGATGGCCCCCTCGAGCGCGTAGGCCCGAGTGCCATCGGCCAGGGTCCAGGCGACGGTTGTCAGCAGGCCTTCGACGGGCTCCGGGCACGTGTCGCCCACGTGCATGAGCACGAAGCTGCCGGTGCCATAGGTGTTCTTCGTCATCCCGGGCTCGAGGCAGGCCTGGCCGAACAGGGCAGCCTGCTGGTCGCCCGCGATGCCCGACACCGGGATGCCGGCGGGCAGCCCGCAGTCCGCCACCGTGACGCCGAACCGACCGCTCGAGGGTCGCACCTCTGGCAGCGCCCCGGCGGGGATCCCGAACAGGTCGACCAGCTCCTCCGACCACGCCAGCGAGCGGATGTCGAAGAGCATCGTGCGGCTGGCGTTGGACGGCTCCGTGGCAAAGACGCCCCCGCCGGGGCCGCCGGTGAGGTTCCAGAGGACCCAGGCGTCGACGGTGCCGAGCGCGAGGTCGGGTGTGACGTGGACACCGCCTTCTGTGAGCAGCCACTCAGCCTTCGTGGCACTGAAGTAGGGGTCGAGCACCAGGCCAGTCGTGGCGCGCACCATCGGCTCGTGCCCGGCGGCCCGCAGGGCATCGCAGCGGGCCGCGGTGCGGCGGTCCTGCCACACGATGGCTCGGTGCAGCGGTTGGCCCGAACGACGGTCCCAGGCCACCACGGTCTCGCGCTGGTCGGTGATGCCCACGGCCGCGATCGGCTCGGTGAGGGTGGCTGCGAGCTCGGTGAGGGTGGCCCGCACGGTCGTCCAGATCTCGGTGGCGTCGTGCTCCACCCACCCCGGCCTGGGGAAGTGCTGGGTGAACTCTCGGTACGCGTAACCGCGGCCGACGCCGTCGTCGCCGAGCGCGAACGCCCGAACGCCGGTGGTACCCGCATCGATCGCGATCACGACGGCCATGGGCGCCGACGATATCGGTAGCGTCGTGGTCATCGAGGTCCCATCGAGGGCTACGGGCCCCACCACGACGTGGAGGAAGCGCTGATGCGCGTTGCGATGCTCACCGGCGGCGGCGACTGCCCCGGCCTGAACGCGGTCATGCGAGCGGTGGCCCGCAAGGGCGAACGCACCTACGGCGACGAGCTCATCGGCTTCCGCGACGGCTGGAAGGGCGTGCTCGAGCGGCGGACGGTGCCGATGAGCGTGGACAAGATGCGGGGCACCCTGCCGCGGGGCGGAACCGTGCTCGGATCGTCACGTACCAACCCCTACAAGGAAGAGGGTGGCGCCGATGCTGTGCGGTCCACGCTCGCCGATCTCGAGATCGACGCGCTGATCGCCATCGGCGGTGAGGACACCCTCGGAGTAGCGCATCGCCTCGGCGCAGAGGGCGTCTCGGTGGTGGGGGTGCCGAAGACGATCGACAACGATCTGTCCGGCACCGATCTCACCTTCGGGTTCGACACGGCCGTGCAGATCTGCGTCGACGCCATCGACCGGCTCCACACGACCGCGGAGAGCCACGACCGCGTCATGGTGGTGGAGGTGATGGGTCGCCACGCAGGGCACATCGCGGCGTGGGCGGGGATCGCCGGTGGCGCGACGATCACGTTGATCCCCGAGCGACCGTTCGATGTGGAGGCGGTGTGCGAGGCCATTCGGCACCGCCACACCGAGGGCAAGCGCCTGGCCTCGATCATCGTCGTCTCGGAGGGGGCCACGCCCAAGGAGGGCACGATGGAGCTGCAGTCAGGCGAGACCGACGCGTTCGGCCACGTGCGCCTCGGCGGCATCGGTGGGCTCCTCGCCCAGCAGATCGAGGCCCGCACGGGCTACGAGACCCGAGTGACCACGCTCGGTCACGTGCAGCGAGGTGGCACGCCCACGGCCTTCGACCGGGTGCTCGCCACCCGGTTCGGCATCGCCGCCATCGACGCCGTGCACGACGGCGCCTGGGACACGATGGTCGCGTTGCAGGGCGGGTCGGTGGTGCGCGTGCCGTTGTCGGTGGCCGTGGGCGAGCTGAAGCTGGTCGATCCGGAGCTCTACGAGGTGGCGCAGGTCTTCTTCGAGTAGGCCGTGCTCACGGAGCGGGTGCGAGGGCGATGTAGTCGGACCGCGTCACTGCGCCGTCCTGTTCGATGCCTTCGGCGTTGGGCGCCCGGTAGGCCCGACCATCGACCTTGAAGCGCACCTGGCGCACCCCGTTGAGCTCGGTGACCGTCCAGACCAGCTGGGCGAAGGCATTGGCCAGCTCGGGTCCCTGCACGTCGAAGAGCGCCCCCGAGAGGTTGACGACGAGCTCGTTGTTGGCGGGGACGCTCGCCGTGTCGAGCAGGACGGTGTCGGTGGGGATCGACGAGATCAGGCCCCGCTGCTGTTCTTCGGCCGAGGTGGGCAGCAGTACCGCGTTGATGCGGTCGCGGGCCTGCGACGCGTCGCCGACGTCGCGCACAACGGGGGCGAGGCGGGTGGTGTCGCCTTGGCGCACGATGAGGTAGACGGTGACGGAGGCCGTGGCGGCCGAACCCGGGATCGTGGTGCTGGCCGGGGGGTTTGGGTCGAGCAGGTCGGCGGGGAGGTCGGCCGTCTCGATGGCGTGGGGCTTGCTGTCGGCCGCTACGCCGCACCCCGATGCGCCGACGACCAGCGCGATCAAGGGGGCGCACGAGGCGATGATGCGCAGCGCGCGGCGGCGCGGGGGAGCGATCACTCGGGCTCCTCAACCGGGAGCTCCACTACGAAGCGTGCCCCCTCCTCACCATCAGCCCGGCCCTCGACCCACACCTTGCCGCCGTGCAGGTTCACGTGCTCGGCCACCAGCGCCAAGCCGAGGCCCACGCCTTCGGTGCTGCCGCGCCGACCGGCGACCGCGCCGCGCGAGAACCGATCGAAGATCAGGCTGCGATCGTCCTCGGGCACGCCCGCGCCGCGGTCCTCCACCATGATCTGCACCCCGTCGTCGACCCGGCGCAGGCCCACGCTCGTGGCGCCGCCGCCGTACTTGGCCGCGTTGTCGAGGAGGTTGGCGATCACCCGCACGATGCGCCGCTTGTCGGCCTGCACCACCACCCCGGCGAGCTCGGCGTCGAGCTCCACCGGCACGTCGCTCTCGGTGGAGTGGCTCACGGCCTGCATCACGAGCTCGGCGAGGTGGACCTCCTCGAGCTCGAGGCGCACCACTCCGGCATCGAAGCGCGAGATCTCGAGGAGGTCCTCCACGAGCTGCTGGAAGCGGTCGATGTCGCCCACCATCAAGTCGAGTGCGGCCCGCGCCCGCTCGGGGAGATCGTCGCGCTGGTTGTTCATCACCTCGATCGACGCGGCCAGCGTCATGAGCGGTGACCGCAGCTCGTGGCTGACATCGGACGCGAAGCGAGCGTCTCGCTCGATGCGGTCCTGCAAGATCTGAGCCATGTCGTTGAACGACGCGGAGATCGGACGCAGATCCGGATCCTCACTCGCCTCGAGTCGGGTGTCGAGGCGACCGGCGGCGAGCTCGGTTGCGGCAGTGGAAACGCTGGTGAGGGGACGCAGGGCTCGGCGACTGGCCCAGGCGCCGAGCGCGGCACCGGCCAGGGTGGTGAGCAGCGAGGCACCCACGAGGGACACACCGAGGGCTTCCAGGGTGGACACGAGGTCGCCGAGGGAGATGATCTCGAAGTAGGCGGCGTGCACTGACGGGATCGGGATGCCGACCACGAGCTGCATCTCGCCTCGCAGGTCGAAGCGCATGCGGACGGCTTGGCCAGCGAGCACCTGATCGCGGACCGACTGCGGCAGCGCGTCTTGTCCGAACTCGGGCGTGAGGGATACGAACTGGTTGTCGTAGTAGAGGATCGGGCGGGAGCCGAGCGGCGTGGACAGGGAGCTGACGAGGGCCTGCTGGTCGGTGGCCGGCGTGACGCGAGCGCGCACGATCCGGGCGTTCTGGTACACGACGACCGTGGCCGAGCTCTCTCGTTGGTTGAGGAGGTTCTCGCGGGTGAGCGCCCAGGTGGTGGCCGACAGCAGGGCAGAGAGGAGCAGCGCACCGATCGCGAACGCGATGGTGATGCGGGCCCGGAGGCCGAGCCGACGGGTGAGCTTGGGCAGGCGCACGACGGCGGCGTCAGACCTGGAGCTTGTAGCCCAGCCCGCGCACTGTCACGACGTGGCGCGGGTTGGCCGGATCCGCCTCGATCTTCGTGCGGAGGCGGCGCACATGGACGTCGACGAGGCGGCCGTCCCCGAAGTAGCCGTGCTCCCAGATCCGCTCGAGGAGCACCTCGCGGCTGAACACCCGTCCGGGGCTCTGGGCCAGCTCCACCAGCACCCGGAACTCGGTCTTGGTGAGGTGCACGTCGCGCCCGTTGCGGCGCACGACCCCCTCCTCCGGCACGATCTCGAGGTCGCCGAAGCGCAGGTGCGGGGAGCTCACCTCGGACGTGCGGGCACGGCGGAGGAGCGCCCGGATGCGGGCCGACAGCTCCTTGGGGGCGAAGGGCTTGGTGAGGTAGTCGTCGGCGCCGGCCTCGAGGCCGGCCACGACGTCGTGGGTGTCGTCTCGCGCGGTCACCATCACGATCGGTACGTCCGATGTGCGACGGATCGACCGGCACACCTCGAACCCATCGATCCCGGGCAGCATGATGTCGATCAGCACGACATCAGCCGGCTGCTGCTGGAAGGCCGTGAGGGCGTCCTCGCCGTTGGCCGCCTCGACGACGGTCCAGCCCTCATCCTCGAGCGCGAGCTTCACCGCAGTGCGGATGCGCTCATCGTCTTCTACGGCCAGGATGCGGGTTCCCACCCCTCCAGCCTGCCTCATCACGCCCCCATCCGCGGGCCATGGGCCTGCCCGGCCTGATCGGGGCGTCAGGCGTAGGCGGCGAGCAGGGCCTCTCGCCCCGGGCCTCGACCCGTTCGATAGTGCAACCCGTCGGGCAGGTCGCGGCACAGCTCGCGGCACCGCACCAGGGCGCGGGCGCCTTCGAGCGTCCAGGAGACGAGCAGGCGGAGGTCGATGTCGACCCGCTCGGCGTGGTGGGCGACCGCGGAGGTGACGGCGTCGACGAGGGCGCGGCCCGCCGTGGGGTCGAGGGCATCGGAGAGCTCGAGGACCACAGCAGCACCGTTGGTGTGCACGGTCACCGGCGCTGGTCGGGCGGCGACGGGCGTCATGGCGGCCCAGCCTGCCCGACCTGAGGGGCGGTCTGGTGGCGGTCACGTTGCAATACCGTTACGGAAGGCGTCATTTTGCCGGTTCCGCTGGATCTGGGGCCGTCTGTCCGATGGCTTGGCTCGTTCAGGGTTCGTTCAGGCATCGGCTGCGCCGGCCGAGGCAACGAGGTCGAGCAGCGCAGTGGCGATGCCAGGGGCCGCAGCCACGACGGCGCCAGCGACTGCCGGGCCACCGTCGAAATCGGTGACGACTGCCCCGGCTTCGCTGGCGATGAGCCCGCCCGCGGCCAGGTCCCAGGGCGCCAGGCCCCGCTCGTAGTAGCCGTCGACCCGGCCACACGCGACCGCGCAGAGGTCGACGGCCGCGGCCCCGAAGCGACGGATGTCCCGAACGCGCGGGAGCACCTCCACCAGGACCGCGGCCTGCCGGGCCCGCCGCGAGGCCTCGTAGGAGAAGCCGGTGGCGATCAGAGCCGTGCCGAGGTGGGTGGCGGCCGACGCCCTGATCGGTAGGCCGTCGCGGGTGGCACCACCGCCGAGGGTTGCGGCGAAGAGCTCGTCTCGAACCACATCGAGCACCACGCCCGCGATCACCGTTCCGTGCCGCTCGGCCGCGATCGACACCCCGAAGCCGGCGAGGCCGTAGAGGTAGTTGGTGGTGCCGTCGAGGGGATCGACGATCCAGCGCACACCGCTCGTGCCCGCGAGGTCGGTGCCCTCCTCGCCCATCATGCCGTCGTCAGGTCGGGCGCCGAGCAGTCGATCCACGATCAGCGCTTCGGCGGCCCGATCCATCTCCGACACCATGTCGGTGCCGGTGGTCTTCGTCTGCACGTCGGTGCGCACCTCGTCGAGCCCGGCCAGGAGCAGGGCTCCAGCATCTCGAGCCGCAGTCTCTGCCAGCAGGCGCAGCTCGACGGGATCGGCCATCGGCCGAACCTACGTCACGTAGGGTCGAGCCGATGCCGGATCCCCGTGGTCGAGTCGACCTGCGCAGCGACACGGTGACCCGCCCCACCCCGGAGATGCGGCGGGCAATGGCCGATGCCGAGGTGGGCGACGACGGCTTCGGCGACGACCCCACGGTCAATCGCCTCCAGGCCACCTTTGCCGAGCTCGTGGGCAAGGAGGCCGCGCTCTTCGTGCCCTCGGGCACGATGTCGAACCAGATCGCGCTGCGCGTGCTCGGCCGGCCCGGCAGCGTCGTGTTCGCCGGTCGCCGACAGCACCTCGTCGTTCGGGAGGTCGCCGCCGCGGGCCTCAACGGTGCCGCCCAGGTGGTCACGCTCGACGACGACGACGGCACGATCGATGCTGCCGCTGTGGTGCGTTGGGTCGCCGACGCCGGCGTGGGGTGGGCCGCGCCATCGGCGGTGTTCGTGGAGGACACCCACGGCGAAGCGGGTGGTCGGGTGTGGCCGGTCCAGCGGTTGCAGGCGATCGGCGCGGTGGGCCTGCCCGTCCACCTCGACGGCGCACGCCTGTGGAACGCAGCGGTGGCCTCGGGCACCTCGATGGCCGAGCGAGCGGCCTCAGCTACGACCGTGACGTGCTGCGTGTCGAAGGGCCTCGGGGCGCCGATCGGGTCGCTCCTGGCCGGGCCGGCCGACCTGATCGCCCAAGCGCGCATCGAGCGCAAGCGCCTCGGCGGGATGATGCGCCAGGTCGGTGTGCTCGCCGCCGCGGGTCTCGTGGCCCTCGAACGCATCGATCGGTTGGCCGACGACCACGCGCGGGCCCGTGCGCTGGCCGAAGCCGCTGCGGCCCGATGGCCTGGTTCGGTCGATCCCGCGCTCGTCGAGACGAACATCGTGCGCGTCGAGCACCCGGATCCTGTCGGTCTCATGGCGCACCTCGCGGCGCGGGACGTCCTGGCCGTGCCAGGCAGCTCGACGATGGTGCGGCTGGTGACGCACGCCGACGTCGACGACGCCGACATCGAGCACGCCATCGCCGCCTTGACGGACGCACCGTGATCGAGACCCTCATCCCGGAGCGTGCGCTCGCCGTGTACGCCCACCCCGACGATCCTGAGGTCGGGTGCGGCGGCACGTTGGCTCGCTGGGCCTCGTCCGGCGCCGAGGTGCACCTCGTGATCGCCAACCGTGGCGACAAGGGCAGTGCCGACCCCACCACCGACCCCCACGCTCTTGCGGCGCACCGCGCCGAAGAGGTGGCCCGGGCGGCCGAGGTGCTCGGGCTCGCGGGCGTGGAGCACCTCGGGTACCCCGACGGTGAGATGGACAACGACGCGACGCTGCGCACCCGTCTGATCGAGGTGATCCGCCGTCATCGACCTGAGGCACTTGTCGCCCCAGACCCCACCGCCATCTTCTTCGGCGACACCTACATCAATCACCGTGACCACCGGCAGCTCGGCTGGGCGGTGCTCGACTCGCTCGTGCCCGCTGCCAGTCCGCTCTACGTCCCCGAGGCCGGTCCCGCTCACCAGGTCGGGATCGTGCTGCTGTCGGGCACCCTCGAAGCCGACGCGTGGGTCGACATCGCCGATGTCTTGGACCGCAAGGTTGCCGCAGTGGTGTGCCACGAGAGTCGTCTCGGCGGGGATCCCGCAGTGGTTGCCGAGCTGCTCGAGCACCGGGCCAAGGAGGAGGGGCGCCGGTCCGGCGTCACCCACGCCGAGGCCTTTCGGCGCCTCCGCCTCGGCTGACGCGCCGGTCAGGCGCGCAGAACGAGCATGAACTGGCCGCCGCCGGGCTCGACCTCGGCGGTGACGGACAGGCTCGGCTGCAGCCGGGAGACGCGGTCGACGAGCCAGGCGGCGGCTTCGTCCGCGTCGGCGCGGGTGGGACACCGCGCCATCACCTCGCGGCCGCCCTTGCGCTCGAGGCGCTCCACGCTCGCGATGATCGCCGTGGGGTCGACCACGAAGAGGTGATCCGGCCAGGGCACGACCGGGGCCGTTGCCCCCTTGCCGGTGTTGCACGCCCGGTGAGCCAGGCGCTCCTGTCCGGCCTGGCCGCTCTTGGCCTTGACCTTGGCCTTCGCCTTGGTGATGCACGTGTCGATGCTGGGGCCGCGCGCGTCGTTGACCGACATCGCCCGATCGACTGGTTCGTCGCACAACCAGCAGCGCCAGCCGTCGAGCGCTCCCACGTCGTCCAACCGACTCACGATCGCTCGCCGCTCTCATCGCGATGCTGGATCGTGCGCCACTCGCCCATGGCCCGCAGCGCGAGCACCGCGACGATGCCCACTCCGATGGCTCCCACCACGGCGCCGAACACACCGTAGCCGCCGGCTCTGGCCGCGCACCCGTCGGCGCACTGGAGGTCGGTGAAGCCGTAGCCGATCAGGCCCCCGAAGAGCCCACCGAGCAGGATGGCGATGAAGGCGAGGATCCGAGCACCCAGCGAGGGGAGCGAGGTGGGCGCGTAGGCGGGGGCGGTCGCGTCGGATCCAGAGCTGGAGGCAGAGTCAGGTGCAGGGGGCTGGTCCATGGCCTGGCCAGCGTACGGAGCCCAGGCCGGTTGGGGCGACCCGCGGCCACCGACATAGCGTGACCGCCCGTGACCGACGAGGCGTGGCCCGGCTATCGCACCTTCGATCGCGAGGAGTGGTCGAAGTTGCGCGACAACACGCCGCTCTTGCTGGCCGCGCAGGATCTCGCGTCGCTGCGGGGGCTCAACGAGCGACTCGACCTCGACGAGGTCACCGACGTCTACCTCCCGCTGTCGCGCCTCCTGAACCTGCGCGTGGCGGCCACCCAGGAGCTGGTCCGCACCACCGACACGTTCCTCGGCCGCCCCCTCCAGCGGGTGCCGTTCATCATTGGCCTCGGGGGAAGCGTGGCCGTCGGCAAGAGCACGACCGCTCGTGTGCTGCAGGCGCTCCTCGCTCGGTGGCCCGATCACCCACGGGTCGACCTCGTCACCACCGATGGGTTCCTGCGACCCAACCGCGTGCTCGAGGAGCGCGGCATCATGGATCGCAAGGGCTTCCCCGAGAGCTACGACGTGCGCCGCCTCATCCGGTTTCTGGAGGAGATCAAGCGCGGCGAGCCCGAGGTGCACGCACCGGTGTACTCGCACGTCGTCTACGACATCGTCGACGGGGAGCAGCAGGTGCTGCGCCAGCCCGACATCGTGATCCTCGAAGGCCTCAACGTGCTCCAGACGGGCGCCTCTGCCAGCGACGAAGCGCGGTTCGTGTCCGACTGGTTCGACTTCTCGATCTACGTCGACGCGGAGGAGGCCGACATCGAGCGCTGGTACGTCGAGCGGTTCTTCGCGCTGCGCGAGACGGCCTTCAACGACGAGACGTCCTTCTTCCGCCACTTCGCCGCCCTGTCCGACGACGAGCTCGAGACCACTGCCCGCAGCATCTGGTCGTCGATCAACCGCCCGAACCTGCGGGCCAACATCCTGCCCAGCCGCTCCCGGGCCGATCTGATCCTCGACAAGGGCCCCGATCACGAGGTACGGCGGGTCCGGTTGCTGCTGCGCTGACCCGGTCGGCCTGCTCTCGCGCGAGGATGGCTCCATGCGTGACTGGGTCGTCGGAGGGGCGCTCATCCTGAGCGACGAGGGCGTGCTCCTCGTGCAGAACCGTCGCCGCAACGGCTCCCACGACTGGACCCCACCGGGTGGGGTGATCGACGAGGGCGAGACGCTCATCGACGGCCTCACCCGTGAGGTGCGCGAGGAGACCGGCCTGCGGGTGACCGAGTGGGCCGGACCGGTCTACGAGGTGCGGTGTGAGGCTCCCGATCTGGGCTGGCGCCTGCGCGTGGAGGCCCACGTGGCCCTCGCCTACGAGGGCGAGCTGCACGTCGACGATCCCGACGGCATCGTCGTCGACGCTCGCTTCGTCGACGTCGACGTGTGCGGCGGCCTGGTCGACGGTGGCCATCCCTGGGTCTGTGAGCCGCTGGGAGAGTGGCTCGCCGAGCGCTGGGACCACGACGAAACGCGGCCCTACGGCTTCCACGTGGCGGGGAGCGATCCCCAGAGCCTGGTGATCACCAGAGCGGAGCAGTGACTCCGCGGCGCGACCGCACGATCCTGCACGTCGACATGGACGCGTTCTACGCGTCGGTGGAGCAGCGCCGTCGGCCCGAGCTGCGCGGCCGGCCCGTCATCGTGGGCGCGTCGGGCCCTCGCGGGGTCGTGGCGGCGGCCAGCTACGAGGCGCGCGTGTTCGGGATCCACTCGGCCATGTCTTCGGTGCAGGCCCAGCGCCTTTGCCCGCACGCCGTGTTCGTGGGTGGCGACCACGACCACTACGCCGAGGTGAGCCGGCGGATCATGGAGATCTTCAGCTCGTTCACCCCGCTGGTGGAGGCGCTCTCGCTGGACGAGGCGTTCCTCGACGTCACCGGCAGTCGCCGCCTGCACGGTGACGGTCCCACCATCGCCGCAGTGATCCGAGCGACGATCCTCCACCAGGAGGGGCTGACCTGTTCGGTGGGGGTCGGTCCGTCGAAGTTCGTGGCAAAGCTGGCCACCGAAGCGGCCAAGCCGAGGGTGGGACGCCAAGGCCCTGAGCCGGGGCTCGGCGTCAAGGTGGTGGCGCGCGATGAGGTCCTGGCCTTCTTGCACCCGCTGCCCGTGCAGGCGCTGTGGGGCGTCGGCCCGAAGACGCTTGAGAAGCTGCAGCGCATCGGTGTGGACACGGTCGGCGACCTGGCCTCACTGGCCGAGCGCGACGCCATCGCCTCGCTCGGCGCCGCCAACGGCGCCCACCTCAGGCAGCTGGCGCAGGGGATCGACGACCGGGAGGTGGTGCCGCACCAGCGAGCCAAGTCCATCGGCCACGAGGAGACCTTCGCCCGCGACCATCACAGCCTCGCCACGCTCCAGCACGAGCTCGTTCGTCTCGGCGATTCGGTGGCGAGCCGCCTGCGGGGCGCCCACGTGGCCGGTCGCACCGTGTCGATCAAGGTCCGATTCGGTGACTTCCACACCATCACCCGATCCGTCACCCTGCCCTCGGCGGTGGACACAGGGCCTGATGTTGTGCGGGCCGCCACCGAGCTGCTCAACCGGATCGACCCCACCCCCGGCGTGCGCCTGCTCGGCATCCACGTCAGCCAGCTGGTCGACGGCTCGGCTCGCCAGCTCACCCTCGATGACGTCGATGCCCCGTCCTGGGACGATGCCACGGGTGCCATCGACGCCATCCGAGCCCGCTATGGCGCCGACGCCATCGTTCCTGCCTCGCTCGCCGGGCCGGTGGGGATCCGGGTGAAGCGGCGAGGCGATCAGCAGTGGGGTCCCACCGATCTCGGGGCCCCCTGATCCCTGGCGGGCGACCGTGGCGCGTTGTCGGAGGCCTTGCCCTGTGGGAAGATGAGGCCGTCCAGGGCAGAAGGGGAAGGCATCGGTGCCGCTTTCCGAAGACGAAGAACGAATCCTCAGCGAGATCGCTCAGCAGTTCTACGCGGACGATCCCGAGTTCGCTCGGGAGGTGGGCGAGACCACCCTCTACACGCACACCGTGCGGCGGATGAAGTGGTCAGGGCTGGGGTTCGTGCTCGGCGTCGCGTTCCTCGTGGCGGCACTGTCCACGAGCTATCTCCTGGCCTTCGGTGGGTTCCTCCTCATGTTGGGATGCGCCCTGTACTTCGAGCGCAACCTCCGCAAGCTCGGGAAGGCCGGCCTCGAGCAGATCACGAGCTCGATGCGGGCCGCTGGCCTGCGCGATGCGCTCGGTGGCGCCAAGGGCAAGATGCGGGATCGCTTCAAGCGTCCCGGCGCCGACGACTGAGCTGCTGAACGACGACTGCGCTGCTCAGCGACGACTGCGCTGCTCAGCGGCGGTCGCTGCTTCCCACGAGCTCGCGCTCAGCCTCGAGATCGCCGCGGACGGTCGAGGTGATGCGGCGCTGCCGCAGGAGTCCCCGTCGCCAGCTGTGCAACCACGGTCGTGGGTCGATCCATCGGAGGATCCGCGCTCGGCGGTCGGCCATGCTCCGGACGCTGGCCACCAGCACGGCGCTCGACTCCTCCGCCAGCTCCGCGTCGAGATCGTCCGCGCCGGCCGCTGAGTAGGCGGCCACCTCCATCCGCCAGGCGAGGACACCAGCGTGCGCGGCGACGTCATCGGGGAGCAGCACGCCGAGGCGACTGGCTCGCTCGCCGAACGTGTCGCTCGGGTCTTCGTGATAGCCCAGCAGCACCGCGGCATCGGCCGCCTCGAGCCACGCGAGCTCGATGCGGGCAGCGGGCGTGGTGGCCCGACGACGACGCAGCGTGCGGCGCGCGACCAGCCCCAGGGGGAAGAGGACGAGGTAGGCGAGGAGGAGGAGGCCGACGATCGGCGCGGCTCGTTCGAGTGGCCGCCCGACGAAGCGAGACAAGAGGCCCGTCGAGGAGCGGCTCTGCTTGTCCTTGCCGCCGGTGGTGTTGAGCTGGTCGTCGCGCACGCGCGGACCGGATGACGCATCGGGGATCGTGGGGGACGCGCCGGCGTTGGTGGTGGGGGGAGCGGTGGTGGCCGCGCCGGGATCAGCGGTGCTCGCCTGCGACACCGGGACGCCCGTGTACGCCTCAGCGAAGGGCTGGCCCCGTCCGGGCGTCGGTTCGAAGCTGACCCACCCAGCCCCGGCGAGGAACACCTCGGGCCACGCGTGCGCGTGCTCGCCCCGCACGTGGAAGAGGGTGGGGTCCGACGGATCCGCCTCGCCGGTCGTGAACCCCACGGCGACGCGGGCGGGGAGCCCGATCGCACGCGCCATCGAGGCGAACGCGCCCGCGAACTGCTCGCAGTACCCACGCTTGGTCTCGAACAGGAAGTGCTCGAGCACGTCACCGCTGTGGCCCGCGGGCACGGTGAGGTCGTAGGTGAAGGTGCGGAGGTGGTTCTGCAGAGCGAGCGCTGCCTCGTACGGGGAGTGGCTCTTGGCCGTCAACTCCTGGGCCAGCTGCCGGACGGCAGGGCTGAAGTCGGTCGGGAGGCCGAGGAACTGCGCCCGGATCTCCTTGGGGACCTCGCCTCCCGCTCCTGCGAGGTCGGCCGCGGTCAGGCGGGGTGACGACGAGGTGACGTCGTAGGTGATGCCGTCGCTGTTGTCGACGCCGCGGTCGACGATCAGCGTCGCCGAGTGCTCCTCGTAGAGCACCTTGAGCCCGTTGGTGTGGATGGCCCGGGGCTCGTACGCGCTCGGCAGCCAGATGGCGGCGAGGGCCTCGATGCTGAACGTCTGGTCGAACGTGTCGACGGGAAGGGCCGCCGACACCGCCTCGGGGAGGTCGCCGCTGGCCTTGTCGTAGGTGCCGCTCGACGACCAGATGCGACCGTCGAATCGATCGAGCGATGTCAGCCGCCAATACGAGGGCTGCGGCGATCGGACCTGGAAGACCTCGACGTTGCTCTGGTCGACCAGGCGTGACCGGATGTCGACCAACGGGCTGATCGTCACCCTTGAGCTGCCGCCCTCTCGCAAGGCCCGCGGGTCGATGAACCCTGGTGAGTCGGCCCCAGGCAGCACCGGTCCGAGCACGGTGCCGGTGACGACAGCCACGACGCCGAGGGCGACCCCGGCGAGGATCAGGGAACGATGACCCTCCGTTCGCCGCTCGGCGACCCAGTGGCTGGCGCTGTCCTCGCGTGCCGTCCGGTGGAGGAGCAAGAAGCCGAGGATCGACCCGGCGAACAGGCCCACCGCCCAACCGCGTCCGCGCGGTCCGCCGAGCAGCGCGGTGAACAGGAACAAGGTGCCGGCGGGCAGAGTGGCCTCGAAGGGCACCCAGAGCCGAAAGGCGGCCCAATCCGCCACGAACGCGATGCACCACAGCGCGATCGAGCTGGCCAGCACGAACCCGGTCTCGACGGGTGCTGGGGCCAGCACGTCCTGGTAGAGCGACCACGCCTGGTCGAGGTCGGCGCGCATCGCCGAGAGGGTGTGGGCGGTAGGCAGCAGGAACGTGGTCGTCGCCCCGTATGAGGTCCAGGTGGCGACGAGGAGCGCGCCAAGCACCATCACCACGCCGGTGGTCGGCAGGGACAAGCCGCGGCGGCGGGCGGAGCTGACCACGAGATGGGCTGCGACGGCGTTCGCCGCCAGCGGCCCGAGCCACCCGCCGCCCGCGAACAGGCGGCTCATCCCGAGCATGGCGGCGAGGGTGACCACCGCAAGGCCAACCTCGGCCGCGACCACGAGCGACCGGTCTCGGTTCATCGAACACCCGCGACCGGAGCGCCGCGCCGCAGCCGCTGACCGCGCACGTAGGTGTTCCAGCTGCTGGCGAACGGTGCGTCGCGCGTGATTCGCAGCACGGGTGCGTCCGGGGGCCTGCCGATCGGCGCGGCAGGGTCCCAGGCGGAGCGGTCGACCTGCACGATCGTCAGCGAGCCATAGCGGGTGCGGAGGGTTGCCGCGGCGCGCAGGTCCTCCGAGGTGACGTCGGCCAGGATCACGACGATGGCACCGCCGTTCGAGCGCCGCCCCAGCATCTCGACCGCGCGTCGCAGGCTTCCTGACGACGCGGCGGGCACAACCGCTAGGTGCTCCATGATCGCCTCGACGTGGTCGGAGCCGGGGGAGAAGTCGGAGTCGGAACCAGCCGTGGTGATGAGGCGGACCAGATCGTGGCGCCGAGCCGTGGCCGCCACGATGCTCGCCGCCGCCGAGACCGCCACCTCGAGGGATTCGCCGGCGTGGGCGGCCTTGCGAACATCGAGGAGCACGGTCGTGCGCCCCTGCCAGGGCAGCTCGCTCTGGCGCACGAGTAGCTCGTCGTGACGGGCCGACGAGGGCCAGTGGATTCGCCGCAGGTCGTCGCCTACGGCGTAGGGCCGGAGCGCGTAGAAGTCCTCGCCGGTGCGACCGAGTGAGTTCGGCTGGCGTGCGCCGGCCAGCGGATCGTGGCCGGTCGTGTAGGGGAGTGGATCGATCTGGTCGATGTGCGGGAACACCACCACCTCGACGGCGGGAGCAGCGACCGTGGCGAGGTTCGTGAGGCCGAACGGATCGCCCACCACCACCTCGAGGGGGCCGATGCGCACCAGCCCTCGACGGTCGGTGGGCAGGCGGTAGGCGGCGACGGTGCGCTCGCCGCGCCCGAGGGGTGAGCAGAGGAGGTCGGCGCCCCGGGTGCCGGAGACCGGATCGCGCAAGCGCAGTACCGGTGTGCGGTTGGCTCGCGTGTTCCGCACGGTGAGCTCCACGCGGGTGACGGTGCCCACCTGCACCCGCGAGGGGTGCACCGATCGACCGACTTCGAGCTCGAGGCGAGACACCCCGACGACCAGCACGCAACCGGCCAACAGCACGGCGGCGATGATCCCGAGCGCGAACAGCTCGACCAACCCGAGGAGACGTCCGCCAGCGAGCAGGGCGGCGACGCCGATCCCCACGAGCCACCCCTGGCGCGTGAGCATGGCGGCCGGCTACCTCGGCTTGCCGGCCGGGACGGGAACGGCGCGCAGCACCTCGCTGAGGGCGTCGGCTGCGTTGATGCCCTGCAGCTGCGCCTCGGGGGTGACGAGGAGCCGGTGGGCCAGCACGGGCTCGGCGAGTGCCTTGAGGTCGTCGGGCACGACGTAGCTGCGCCCGTTGGCGGCGGCTCGCGAGCGCGCCACCCGCTGGAGGGCGAGCGTGGCCCGTGGCGACATGCCGAGGGCCAGGTTGGGGTGGCGCCGCGAGGCGTTGGCCAGCTCGACGAGGTAGCTCTTCAGGGCCGGCGCGACGTGCACCTGGCGAGCGGCTTCGGTGAGCTGCTCGATCTGCGCGGCGGTGACCACATGGCCGATGTCGTCGAGCGCGTCGTGGTTGCCGTGCGCGTCGAGGATCTCGAGCTCCGCCTCGGGGGACGGGTAGCCGACTGACACGCGCATGAGGAACCGATCGAGCTGCGACTCGGGGAGGGGATACGTGCCCTCGTGCTCGATCGGGTTCTGGGTGGCGATGACCATGAACGGCTTGGCCAGGTGATAGGTGGTGCCATCGACGGTGACCTGGGCTTCGGCCATCGCCTCGGGCAGCGCCGACTGCGTCTTCGGCGATGCCCGGTTGATCTCGTCGGCCAGCACGATGTTGCTGAACACCGGGCCCGGCCGGAACTCGAACTCGCTCGAGTTGCGGTTCCACACGGTGAGGCCCACGACGTCGGTGGGGAGCAGGTCGGGGGTGAACTGGAGACGGCCGAAGGTGCTGTCGATCGACGCCGCCAGCGCCTTGGCCATGCTCGTCTTGCCGACGCCGGGGACGTCTTCGATGAGGAGGTGGCCTTCGGACACGAGGCACAGCAGCACGAGCTCGATCACCTCGGGCTTGCCCTGGATGACCCGTTGCACGTTGGCGACGACCTCGTCGTATGCGCCAGCGAAGGACGCTCCCTGAGCCCGGGTCTGCTGCCTGGTGGCCACCGTTGGCTCCTCACGGGTCGATGCGCGGTCCGGCAAGGCTACGCCGCATCACCCCTCTATGACGCCTCGCCGGGCGAGGTAGGTTCCCGCGCGGTGGAGACCGTGCTGGGCGTGGACATCGGGGGCACCAAGGTCGCGGCCGGGGTGGTGGGGGCTGATGGACGACTCCTGCGTCGCGCCATCCGGCCCACGCCCGCAGACGGTGAAGCGGGGGTGCTGCTCGCTGCGGTGCTCGATGCGGTTGCAGAAGTCCGCTCTGATGACGAGGTCGCCTGTGGCGTCGGGTGCGGTGGCCCGATGGCGCGCGGGGGGGAGCTCGTCTCGCCCCTGAACATCCCGGCGTGGCGCGACTTTCCCCTGCGCGCTCGGCTGGCCGATGCGCTTGCGCTCCCGGTGCACATCGACAACGACGCCAAGGCGCTGGCTCTGGGGGAGGGGTGGGTGGGAGCGGCAAGTGGTGAGCGCTCCTTCATGGCGATGGTGGTGTCGACTGGCATCGGCGGCGGCATCGTGCTCGACGGTCGGTTGCTCGACGGCGACTCGGGCAATGCCGGCCACATCGGCCACGTGATCGTGGAACCCGACGGACGTGGGTGTGCCTGCGGGGCGCAGGGTTGCCTCGAGGCCGAGGCATCGGGCACGGCCATCGCCGCCCGCACCGGTCGGCCTGCCGTCGACGCATCGTTGGATGAGCGGCAGCGCGCTGGGCGGCTGGTCGGGCGAGCGGTGGGATCGGTCGCCAACCTGCTCGACCTGCGCCTAACGGTGGTGGCTGGCTCGGTGGCCCTCGGCTACGGCGACGCGTTCTTCGACGCCGCCCAGGCCGAGCTCGACCGCACCGCCCGCCTCGCCTTCTCAGCGGGGGCGCGCATCGTGCCCGCTGGCCTCGGCGATGAGGGCCCGCTCGTGGGGGCCGCGGCAGTGGCCTGGCGCGCCGTGGGCATCGACATCGGCATCAGCTGAGCAGCCGGGCTCGCCCAGATGGCGGTGGCTCAGGGCGTTGGCGATGGGCGGAGATCGTGGTCGCGGGGCGGTAGGCGGCAGCGTGGGCGGTGTGGTGGGAGGCGGTCTGCGATTGGGGGGCGGAGTGCCTCATGTCAATAGGTCCGGGAACGGTCAGGGTCGTTGACTCATCTGAGATGTCCGCTTCCGTGATGGTGGGTTCGCCTCCTTTCATGCGGTTCGGTTCTTGGTTCTGGTCATGGCGAGGAGCCGCTGTTGGTGACGGTTGATCTCACGGCGTAGCTCGGCGGGGTTGAGGCTCTTGTAGGTCGCCGTGAGGGTGCGGGCCTGGCTCCGGGTGAGGGTGCCCGAGTCAAGGAGCCGCTGATACGGCGTGGTCGGCGTGTCATAGACGCGACGGACCCGGGCGCCGTCGCGGTGCTTGCCGGTGAGCTTGGCTTGGGGCTCGAAGAAGTTCGTGAGTAGCCGCAGGCTGCGGTAGAGCTCGCCGAGCGCGGCGACTTCGCTGTCGGTGTCGAAGCGGGAGTAGCCGACGCTTTGGCGCACGACGGTCCAGTTCTTCTGTTCGACGTGGCAACTGTCGTTCTTGCGGTAGGGCCGACCCCGGGTGAAGGTGATCTTGTTGTCGGTGCAGTAGGCGAACAGGTGGTGGTTGATGAACTCGGCGCCGTTGTCTGAATCCAAGCCCAGCAACGGGAACGGCAGCACCTGGCGGATCTCGTCGATGGCCTCGACGACCCACCGGCGGGCCTTGGTGCGCAACGCTCGAGGCTCGGTCCAGCCCGTGGACACGTCCGTCAGCGTGAGCGTGTGGGCGAAGAAGCCCGTCGAGTTGCCGCCGTCGTGGGCGACGAGGTCGACCTGAGCGAAGCCTGCGCTCGTGTCGTCCCAGTCGGCGAAGGTCCGTACCGCGATCGCACCCTTGAGTAGCCCACCGGGCTTGGTGCCCGTGCGCCCCTTGATCTGAAGGCGCGTGCGGTCACCCGCGAGGCGTCGGTCGATCGTGGCCGGCGAGATGGCCAGCAGCTGCGCCCGCACAGCCGGATCGACGTCGAGCTCGCCGTGACGTTCGAGGGCGGTCACCATCGCCGGCATGGCCGCGGCGAGCCGTTTGCCGCACGCGAAGCCCAGGACCGCCCACACGATCCGCAAGGGCTCCATCACGTCGTCGCCGTAGACAGGCGGTCGGGCACGGCGGACAACGACCGGTCTCGGCTGGCCCCGCTTGGCCACCGGACGCGCCGCGGCGGCCCGCAAGGCTCGGCGGGCGTGATCGCGGTGCCAGCCGGTCAAGGCCACCAGCTCACCCAAGATCACCCCCTTCTGCTGCTTCGACGCCCGCCGGTAGCGGACAGCGATCTCCCTGGTCACAGCCTTGCGTTCGCCCATCGACAACCCCACCAAGGCCCTCCCGACTCGCCGACACACGACGAGCCAAGACTGGCCTTGGCGGACATCAACTAGATGAGTCAACGACCCCGTTTCCCGGACCTCTTACATGAGTCAACTCGGGGGGTTGACGTAGGTACACCAGTTCGTTATAGTGATGGTCTTCCCCTTCGGGACCTGGGTGCTGGTCCCCGTTCGTGTGTGACCGCGCGTCCCGGAGGAGGTGTCAGCCGATGTCCAGCGACGACCCTGTGTGCAGCGACCGTGTCGACGCGTTGCGCCAGTGCACGATGCCGGAGCGGGCCGAGGCGATCGAACAGCTCGGCGCCTTGCTGTGCGCGGTCCAGGCCGAGCTGGTCGATGTGGTCACCGCGTCCGACCTCGAAGCCGACGGGCTGATCGACGGGGCCACGGGCACCGCGGCGTGGTTGATGGCCCTGTTGGAGGTGAGCCGCCACACCGCGAAC
>JBKJIE010000047.1:0-14958 GCA_046598715.1 Acidimicrobiales bacterium
GCCGAGCGACTCGAGCTGGAGGCGCCGGAGGCTGCCTTCGCCTCACTGGGGTCTCCGGAGGATGGGCAGCCGCGCACGCCACCGCCGCCGGGACCGAGCGTCGTGAGCCTCGCCCAGGTCCCACGGATCCCTGAGTCGTGCATCGTGCTGGCCAACGAGCTGCTTGACAACCTCCCCTTCCGGCTCGCGGAGCGGGCCGGGGACGGCTGGAACGAGGTGCTCGTTGGTCTCGACGGCGCCACGTTCGTCGAGGTTCTCGTGCCCCTTGCTCCCGCCGACGCTGCACGACTCGATCTCGTCGCCGGGGCCGCGCCCCTGGGGGCGCGTGTGCCGATGCCTCGGGCTGCGGCCGCTTGGCTCCACGATGCGCTGGAGCTGGCCGGTTCCGCCGGACGGGTTGTCGCATTCGACTACGCGACATCGACGGCCGACCTCGCGTCGCGTCCGTGGCGGGAGTGGGTGCGCACCTACCGACGTCATGACCGGGGTGGCTCGCCCCTCGATGCGCTGGGAACCCAGGACATCACCTGTGAGGTGGCGACCGATCAGCTGGGTGTCGTCCCCACGACGGATCGGTCCCAGGCGGAATGGCTCCGTGCTCACGGTCTCGACGAGCTGGTGGAGGAGGGTCGCCGCATCTGGCGGGAGCGTGCGTCTACCGGCGACCTGCAGGCAATCCGAGCGCGTAGCCGGATCGGGGAGGCGGATGCGCTGACCGACCCGGCCGGCCTGGGCGCGTTCCGCGTGCTCGAGTGGCATGGCCTCGCTGGGTGAGCAGGTTCGTCAGCGGGGCGCTCTGGTCGGCGTGCGGGTCGGCTGCGGTGCTTGAGTTCCGGGAGCCGTCGGGATCTGCGAGCGGGCCGGGATCTGCGAGCGGGCCGACTTCTTGGGGGCGAGGCGCCGGTAGACGGCGAAGAACGCCATCCCCGCGATGGCGCCGATCATCGACCACGCGAAGACGGGGTTCGTGGTGTCCGCACCCGCGGTGAGGCCATGCACGGTCGCGAGCACGGCGACGAGATAGCTCGTCATGTGGATGGCGTGCCATGTCTTCTTCGAGAGCCGCTTCATCTGCAGTGAGGTGAGCTCGATGGCCACGAGCAGCCAGGCGGCCACGATCCCCCACGCCACCGGAAGCGGCTTCCACGACGACGCGAACGGCACGAGGACGTCGGCCACGCCGAAGTGCACGAAGGAGTCGGCGACGATCGCGGCGATGTGGGCGCCCGTGAACAGCACCGTCAGCCCCCCGACCCAGCGGTGCAGGGCGAGCAGCCAAGGGGCCTTGGGTCGAGGACCGAGAGCCCGAGTGGCCAACGCCAGGCCGAGGAGGATCGACCCGACCGCGAGACCCCATGCCACGAGGCCCGTCGCTCTCGACAGGTACCACCAGATCTTCGGGTCCATCAGGTCACCTCGCCAGGCGTGGTCCAGCAGAGGGCTTCGAGGCCGCCGACCGGGATCGACGGCCCAGAGGCGGGGACCAGGAGGGCCACCACGTCATGAGCCGCCAGGAGGCGCTGCGCCGCGGGGACGTCGCCAGCCACGAGGGCCGCCTTGGCCAGCACCTCCGCCGCGGCGGTGCTGGCGGCGATCACGGTGACGGTGACGAGCTCGCCATCGACGGGCCGGCCGGTGCGCGGATCGATGAGGTGGTGTGCGGTGCGGTCGCCGTCGCGCCAGCTCCGCCGCAGCGTGCTCGAGGTGGCCACCGCACCGGCGGCCAGGCCGACAACCGCCGCCGTGGTGCCGTCGCGCAGGTCGTCGATCGCGATGGGCCATCCGTCGCCGGTGGGCGACGCTCCCCACACCCTGAGGTCGCCACCCAGATCGATCAGTCCACCGGCCGCGTGCTGCAGCGACTCCGTCACGACATCGACGGCCCGGCCCTTGCCGATGCCGCCGAGGTCGAGGGCGACGCCGCGTGGCAGCCGCACCGTGCTCGCGTCACAGTCGAGCTCGATGCCATCGCATCCCGGAGCGGGCGAGCCGTCAGAGATCGGGCCGTGGCCGGTGGCGCGATCCCGGTCGTAGCCGGCCGCGATGAGCGCTTCGAGCACGGTCGGGTCGAAGCGTCCGTCGGTGGCTCGCCACCAGGCGATGGCGTCGCTGATGATCGCGAGGGTCTCAGGTGCCACCGCCACGGCCTCCCCATCAGCCGAGTTGAGCCGGCTGATGTCGCTGTCGGGCAGGAAGCGGCTCCAACGTGCCTCGAGGTGGGTGACGGTGCTCCGGGCGCCGCGCGCGGCCCGTTCGGCGCCCGGCCCGACGAGCCAGGCCCGGCACGTGGTGCCCATCGCGGACCAGCTGAGCAGATGGTCCGCCTCGCGTGCGGCGAGGGACATGGCTCAGCTCCCCGTGGACTTGGCCACGGGCGCTGGCCGCCGCGCGACCGGTTGCGGGGCTGGAACGGCCCGTCCGGCGAGGGGCGCCGCCGAGGCGGTCGCGGCCGCAGGGCGGTGGACGACGACGATCGTGGTCGGCGGTGCCTGTGTGACCGGGACGGTCGCGACCGTGGGGTTCGGTTGGCTCACGAGGGCGACCGAGGGCGACGGCGCCCCGGCCAAGATGCCGAGAAGCACAGCGGTGGTGGCCACGGCGGCGCCGGTCGCCACCGCCCGGGCCCGTCGAGCCTGGCGTGGGCGTCGACGAGCGGCCGTGGCTCGGGCGGGCGTCGATGCGTGTTGTGGCGAGGCTGCAGGGCGTTGGGGGGGCTGCACCTTCGGCTGCGGGGCCTGCGCCGTGACTTGTGGTGCGGCCACCAGGCGTTGCGGGGGCTGCACCCTCCGCTGCGGTGATGGCACGGCACGCTGTGGCGGCTGCACGCGCGGTCGAGGCATGGGGCGGTCAGTCGTCATCGTCGTGCTCCCGGGCCGTTCCGGTCTGCGCAGTCGCTGCACCCTCGTGCGAGACCTCGGCGGAGCGCACTCGTGGGCCCCCCGTCGCGGGCACGGGCCCGTCACCAGGCGAGCTGGTGGCGTTGGCGCCGCCTTGAGCCGGCGGGTCGTCGACGATCACCGTGACCACCGTGGGGTCGAGCTGATCGGCGGGGGAGCTGGCATCGATCGCGCTCGTGTCGAGCACGCCGACGGGCTTGTTGCTGTCGTGCTGCAGCAACCCCACGTTCACGGCGAAGGCGGCGCTGGCGGCAAGGACGGTGCATGCAGCGGCAGCGGCAAGTGCGAGAGCGGTGCGTCGTTCCATGCATCGAACGGTACGAGGAGGCCCGCCAGGGGTGGCCCAGGAGAAGGTAAAGCCTTGGCCAACTGCGGTCCGCAGCGTCGGCAGCCGCCTACCTTGGCGGGATGCGGGTGCTCCTGGTCGAAGATGACGACGCCATCGCGGAACCTTTGGCACAAGGTCTGGTCCGGGAGGGCCTCGACGTGGAACGAGTGGCGACCGGTCAGGCGGCGCTGGCCGCAGAGGGCGCCGACCTGGTCCTCCTCGACCTTGGTCTTCCCGATCTCGACGGCCTCGAGGTGTGTCGTCAGCTGCGAGCCAGATCCGATGTGCCGGTCATCGTCATCACCGCGCGTGGCGAGGAGCTGGATCGCGTCCTCGGTCTGGAGCTCGGCGCCGACGACTACATGGTCAAGCCGTTCGGCTTCCGGGAGCTGATGGCCCGGATCCGGGCAGTGACGCGCCGGTCGGCGGGCACCGGTTCGCCGCCCGCGCTGGTGCAGCTCGGCGACCTCGAGATCGACCTCCGCGCCCGTCGGGTCACGCTCGCGGGCGTAGAGGTCGAGCTCACGCGCAAGGAGTACGACCTGCTCGCCGTCCTTGTCGCTGACCCTGGTGCCGTGCGCACCCGCCAGGAGATCCTCGAATCGGTGTGGGACGAGCACTGGTACGGCCCCACCAAGACGCTGGACGTCCACATCGCAGCGCTTCGCAAGAAGTTGGGCGACCCGACGCTGATCGAGACGGTGCGGGGCGTGGGCTTCCGCATGCGAGCCTGAGCAGCGATGGCGCGGAGACTGCTGCTCGCCTACGTCACCCTGATCGGTGTCGTCTTGCTGGTCCTCGAGGTCCCATTGGGCATCACCTATCGGGATCGGCAGCTCGACGACCTTCGCTCTGCGGTGCAGGGCGACGCCGTGGTGCTCGCGTCGTACGCCGAGGACAGCCTCGAGTCCAACGCGGGGGCGAGCGACCGGTTGCAGCGGCTGGCCAAGGAGTACACCGACCGCACCGGAGGCCGCGTCATCGTGGTCAACCAGAAGGGGCTGGCGATCTTCGACTCGGTGCCCCTGACGAGCGGCTCGGCTGCGCGCGACTTCTCCAGCCGACCCGAGATCACGCTGGCGCTGAGCGGTCGGGTCGCGTCGGGCATCCGGCGCTCCGACACGCTCGACACCCGGCTGCTGTACGTCGCGGTGCCGGTCGCATCGAGTGGGGTGGTGCACGGCGTCGTCCGCCTCACCTTTGCGACGTCCACCGTGGATGGACGCGTGCGGCGCAACTGGCTCACGCTGGCCGTCATCGGCCTGGCCACGCTCGGCGCTGCCACGGCCGCGGGGTTTGCGCTCGCGCGATGGGTCGTACGTCCGTTGCGCCATCTGGAGGAGGCCACCACGGCACTCGGTCGCGGTGCTCTGCACACGCGCACCACAGTGGACGAAGGACCACCTGAGGTGCGTCGGCTCGCGACAGCCGTGAACGAGACCGCGGCGCGGCTCGAGGAGCTCGTCGGTGCCCAGGAGGCCTTCGTCGCCGACGCGTCACATCAGCTCCGCACGCCGCTCACGTCGTTGCGTCTGCGTCTCGAGCTGCTCGAGGGGTCGTTGGCCGAGATCCCCGACGCTCAGTCCGAGGTGCCTGGCGTTGCCGCGGCCCTCGGTGAGGTGGCGCGTCTCTCCCGACTGGTCGATGGCCTCCTCGCGCTGGCCCGAGCCGAACGGACGGGAGCGTCGGCCACGGCCCAGGCCGTGGACCTGGGCGCGGTGCTCCGGGAGCGGGCGGAGGCGTGGGGTCCCGTGGCCGACGACGAAGGGGTGGCGCTGGAGGTCGAGCCTGGTCCGCGTGTGCTGGCGCGGGCCACTGCCGACCGTCTGGCCCAGGTCCTCGACAACCTCCTTGCCAACGCCGTGGAAGCCGCCACCGCCGGTTCGATCGTCACCCTCGCGGCCCGTCCCGGTGCCGCTGGTCCAGAGCTCCACATCCTCGATCGAGGGCCCGGGCTTCCGGAGGCTGAGCGCGAGCGCGTGTTCGACCGGTTCTGGAGCGGGCGGTCCGAGGCGGGAAGGCTTGGCGGGAGCGGTCTCGGGTTGGCCATCGTGCGCAAGCTCGTCGAGGCCGATGGGGGAGCGGTGGAGCTGCGGCCCCGAACGGGTGGTGGACTCGATGCCACCATCGTGCTGCCGCGAGCGAGCCACTGACCCGGCCCCCTTCCGTCAGCTCTCGGGGAACATCCCCCGTCGCGGCTCGTCGGTGAAACGGGGCTGGCGTCCGGCATCGAAGGCTCGAATTGCTTCGGGCAGGTTCTCCGTGAACCCGAGCATCAGCTGGTTGCGATCTTCGAGCTCTACGGCGGCCTCGAGGCTGGCTACCTCGAGGTTGGCCCACAGCACGTCCTTTGTCATCGACAACCCGTAGGGGCTGTACCGGGCCATCGACTCGGCCACGTCGAGGCAGGCGTCGAGGAGCTCGTCATCGGGGAGCACCCGAGATACGAGCCCCATCTGAAGGGCCTCCTCGGCGTCGACGACGCGTCCGGTGAGGAGCAGGTCGTTGGAGCGGGCCACCCCGATGAGTCGGGGGAGGAGCCAGGACACCCCGAGCTCGGTTGAGGTGAGCCCGTTCACGATTCCGGTGCTGTTGAAGACGGCGGACGCAGCGGCGAAGCGGAGGTCGGCTCCGAGCGCCAGGCACATGCCGCCGCCGTAGGCGGGTCCGTTGATCGCCGCGATCACCGGTTGCGGCATCCGCCGCATCTGCGGGACCAGGCGCGAGTAGTGCCGCATCGCCCGCTGTGCGATGCGGCCGACCTGGAGGCCATCGATGTTGGGAACGATCCCGTGGTCCTTGAGGTCGAGGCCGGACGAGAAGGCCCTCCCCGATCCGGTGAGCACGACCACCCAGGTGTCGTTCTCCTCACTGATGGCATGGAGGGCATCGTGGAGCTCCGTGACCAGCTCGATCGACATCGCGTTGAGCCGGTCCGGACGGTGCATGTGGACCACGGCAACGTGCGGACGAGGGTGGTCGACGAGCACGAACGGTGAGATGTCGGGCATGGCCCGGGACGGTAGCGGCCCGCGTAGGGTGGGCACGCTTCGCCGATCAGCGAGATGGAGGGGACCACGACATGGCCGACGAGCACCACGAAGGGGCTGCGATCGAGGACTACCTGGTGGAGGACCGCACCTTCCCGCCGTCCGAGGCCTTCAAGGCCGACACGCTGGTGGCCTCGACCTTCCTCTACGACGACGCCAACGAGGACTACCAGGGCTTTTGGGCCAAGCAGGCCGCCGAGCTGCTCGACTGGGACGAGGAGTGGCACACCATCCTCGAGTGGGAGCTGCCGTACGCCAAGTGGTTCCTCGGCGGCAAGCTCAACGTCTGCCACAACGCCGTCGACCGCCACGTGCTCGCAGGCCGCGGCGACAAGGTCGCCTACCACTGGGAGGGCGAACCCGGCGACACCCGCACGATCACCTACGCCGACCTCCACGGTGAGGTGCAGCGCTTCGCCAACGTGCTCAAGGGCCTGGGCGTGGCCAAGGGCGACCGTGTCTGCATCTACATGCCGATGATCCCCGAGCTCCCCGTCGCGATGCTGGCCTGCGCCCGCATCGGCGCGCCCCACTCGGTCGTGTTCGGTGGCTTCAGCCCCGACTCGTTGATCGATCGCATCAACGACGCGGAGTGCAAGGTCGTCATCACGGCGGACGGTGGCTTCCGCCGCGGTGCGCCATCTCTGCTCAAGCCGAACGTCGACGTCGCGGTCGCGTCCACGCCGTCGGTCACCGACGTCGTCGTCGTGCGGCGGGTCGACGAAGCGGTTGAGATGGTCGAGGGGCGCGACCACTGGTGGCACGACCTGATGGCGGCGGCGGAGCCAGTCTGCCTGTGCGAGTCGATGGACAGCGAAGACCTGCTCTATCTGCTCTACACCTCTGGCACCACGGCCAAGCCCAAGGGGATCATGCACACGACCGGGGGCTACCTCACCCAGGTGGCCTTCACGCACAAGTACGTCTTCGACCTCCACCCCGACACCGACGTGTACTGGTGCGCGGCCGACATCGGCTGGGTCACCGGGCACAGCTACATCGTCTACGGCCCGCTCACGAACGGCACCACGTCGGTGATCTACGAGGGCACTCCAGATACCCCGGGGAAGGATCGGCTGTGGGACATCGCCGAGCGCTACGGCGTAACGATCCTCTACACGGCGCCCACCGCGATCCGAACCTTCATGAAGTGGGGCGCGCAGGAGCCGGATCGGCACGATCTCTCCAAGCTGCGCCTGCTCGGCAGCGTGGGAGAGCCCATCAATCCCGAGGCGTGGATGTGGTACCACACGCACATCGGCGGTGGTCAGTGTCCGATCGTCGACACGTGGTGGCAGACCGAGACCGGCGCCATCATGATCAGCCCCCTTCCGGGCGCCACCACCCTCAAGCCAGGTTCTGCCACGTTCCCGCTCCCGGGCATCGAGGCCGAGGTGGTGGACGACGAAGGTCACCACGTCGAGCGCGGCGGCGGCTACCTCACCCTCACCCGTCCGTGGCCCGCCATGCTCCGGGGCATCTACCGCGATCCAGAGCGCTACTGGGAGACCTACTGGAGTCGCTTCAGCGGTCGCTACTTCGCCGGGGATGGCTGCAAGCTCGACGACGACGGCTACCTCTGGCTCCTCGGTCGGGTCGATGATGTCATGAACGTGTCCGGTCACCGCATCTCCACAGCGGAGGTCGAGTCAGCGCTCGTCGACCACCCGGCGGTGGCCGAGGCGGCGGTCGTAGGGGCCAACGACCCGATCACCGGTCAGGCGATCATGGCCTACGTCATCGCACGGGGCACGGCCACCCCGAGCCCCGAGCTGGGCGAAGAGGTGCGCCAGCACGTCGCCACCAAGCTGGGGGCGATCGCGCGGCCGAAGATCCTCATCTTCACCGACGAGCTCCCCAAGACTCGCTCCGGCAAGATCATGCGCCGGCTCTTGCGGGACGTTGCCGAGGGCAGGGTGCTGGGCGACACGACCACCCTTGCCGACCCGAGCGTGGTCGAGGAGATCAAGCGCCGGGCCAGCGAGTCACCCACGGAGGACTGACCCGCCGTCGCGTCAGTCGGCCAGCGCGTCGGCGACCGCAGCGAGGAACGTCGTCTCATCGAGCGGCTTGGCGATGACGGCCCGGCATCCGAGGGCCTTCATCCGCTTCACGCGCAACGGGCTGGCCGCCGCGGTGGCCATGATGATCGGGATGTCGCGGAGCGCAGGATCATCCTGCAGCGCCTCCACCAGCTGATCGCCGGTCATCACGGGCATGAGGGCATCGGTCACGACGAGGTCCGGTCGGTCCGCCCGCACGAGCTCGAGTCCAGCCGCCCCGTCACCGGCCAGGAGGACCCGGAAGCCGGCGTCCTCCAGCCAGAACGACACCAGTCGCTGCACGGCCGGTTCGTCTTCGATGTAGATGACTGTCCGCTTTCGCCGGCTCATGTGTCCCCAAGTGTGCCCGACCGGGGGGAGGAGAACACAGGGTGCAGGCCGAAGCAGGCACCGTGGAGCACTCCCGCGTCCGAGCCCCCCGATGGCTGCTGGCGGCCATCGCAGCGATGGTGGCCGCCCTGGTCGCGCCGATGGCCCAGGCACAGGTGGCCCCCGGGGTCGACGCGACACCCACCACCACCGCACCCGCGCCCACCACCACGACCACAAGCGGCACGCAGCCCTCGGGCGACCAGCTCGCAGGGGGTTCCAACAGGGCGCCCGCCGGTGCCAAGGACTCCGGTGGCGATGGAGCACCAGAGCCCACCAGCGGCATCGCCGTTCCGCCCGAGGCGCAGCGCATCATCAACTCGGTCAAGCGAACGCGGCCGAACAACGACAGCAGGCTGCTCGCCATGCTTCCCCAGCTCGAGGCCTTCGGCATCTCTGAGGCCGAGGCGTACCGCATCGGGATGGGACGCTTCCCCATCGCCGGCCCCGCCAACTACAGCCACGACTGGCTCTATCCGCGCTACGGCCCCGGCTTCCGCTTCCATCTGGGCACCGACGTCTTTGCTCCCTACGGCACGCCGGTGCGGGCTCCGGTCGATGGCGTGGCGCGAACCGCCAACGGTGGCCTCGGCGGCCTGACCGTCAAGGTCGTGATGCCAGATCGCACGTACTTCTACCTCGCCCACCTCTCGGCCCTCGTGGAGGGGTTCACCGACGGCATGCCGGTGGCCACCGGCGACATCGTTGGCTACGTGGGCGACTCGGGCAACGCTCGGGGTAGCGCCCCGCACGTCCACCTCGGGATCTATCCGCGGGGGGGTGCTCCGATCGACCCGAAGCCCATCCTCGACCACTTCCTCGCCGAGGCCGAGGCCCGGATCCCTGAGGTGGTTGCGGCGCTGCAGGCGATCCAGCCGGCACCGACCAACGCCGCTGCCGGTCAGCAGGCCACCGCGTCCGAGGCACAGCGCAGGCTCCGGCCGATGCTGGCCACCGACGTGCTGCACCCGCTCGCCGCGGGGGGCGCCCGCCTTCCGGCCGAGCTTCTCTACCTCGTGGGCGCCAACCCGGTCGACGGGCCTCGCGCCCTGGTCGACCTCGCGCTGAGCGACCTCATGGGCGACATCGACTGGTCGCGACGCTGACCCGCTAGTCGCGGAAGTTGCTGAACTGCAGCGGGATGCCGAAGTCGTGCTCCTTCAGCGCCGCGATCACGGCCTGCAGGTCGTCGCGCTTCTTGCCGGTGACGCGGAGCTGCTCGCCCTGCACCTGTGACTGGATGCCCTTCAGGTTGAGGCTCTTGATGTGCTTGTTGAGCTCGGTGGCCTTCTCTTTGGAGATGCCGGCAACGAGCTTCACGAGCTGACGGGCCGTAGCACCCGAGGCCTCCTCCACCTTCTGGTAGTCGAGGGCCTTGAGCGACACCTTCCGCTTCACCAGCTTCTCCTCGAGCAGCACCCGCACTGCGGCAAGGCGGTCCTCGCTCGCGGAGTGGAGCTTGATCTCGGTGGGGGACAGCTCGATGGTGGTGTCGGTGCCCTTGAAGTCGTAGCGCGTGGTGACCTCGCGCACGGCCTGGTCGACCGCGTTGCGGATCTCCTGCTGGTCGATCTCGGACACCACGTCGAAGCTCGGCATGCTCGGAACGCTAGTGCCGGGTCAGGCGGCGGTTAGGACGTTTGACGCCGGCGAGGGACACGCGGCACTGGTCAGAACGATTGCCGGGCAGGCCCATACGGCCGCTATCGTCAGACGCCCTAGGGTCCGTGCCCGAGTGGCCAAAGGGAACTGGCTGTAAACCAGTCGGCATTGCCTACGGAGGTTCAAATCCTTCCGGGCCCACCACGACGCCCCGCCTCTGGCGGGGCGTCGTCGCGCCGATGGTCAGCGCGACGACGTCGGTCAGCGCAGCGAGGATCGCAGGAAGTCGAGCTGCAGCAGGAGCAGGTTCTCGGCGACGTCTTCCTGGGACGCCATGTGCGTCACACCGGTGAGCGGGAGCACCTGGTGCGGTCGGCCGTGGGAAAGGAGCGCAGCGGACAGCTGGAGGGTGTGCGCACTCACGACGTTGTCGTCAGCGAGGCCATGCACGAGCAGCAGGGGTCGCGCGAGGTTCGGTGCATCGGCGAGCAGCGAGCTGCGCTCGTAGACCCCGGGGTCCGACGCGTCGTCGGGCAGCCCGAGGTAGCGCTCGGTGTAGAAGGTGTCGTAGAGCCGCCAGTCGGTCACCGGCGCTCCCGCGATGGCTGCGTGGAACACGTCGGGTCGGCGAAGGACGGCCAGTGCGGCGAGGTAGCCGCCGAAGCTCCAGCCTCGGATCGCGACGCGCGACAGGTCGAGTCGGGGTTCCATCTCGGCCAGGGCCGTCAACGCCGCGAGCTGGTCCTCGAGCACCGGCCCGGCGAGGTCGAGGTGGATGGCCCGCTCCCACGACGAGCCCCGTCCCGGCGTGCCGCGTCCGTCGATGACCACCACCGCGAAGCCCTGGTCGGCGAACCACTGCGAGGACAGGTACGCCGACCGCGCCCGCACCACGCGTTGCGCATGCGGGCCGCCGTACGGGTCGAGCAGCACCGGGAGCAGCGCATCGGGCGCCAGGTCGTGAGGCAGGAGCAGGGCAGTGGCGAGCCGGCGCGGGCCGAGGTGGTGGATCGTGACGTTCGGTTCGACGAGCGGGGTGGCCGCCCGGCTCTCGATGATGGGTCCTTCGAGGACCTCGGTGCGCGTGCCGGTGGCATCGAGCGATGCGCTGCGGACGACGACCACATCCCCGGCTGTGGACGCGCTCTGCACTCCGGTGCCGTTCGTCAGCCGCGCAAGGGTTCCCTCGTGCCACGACCACACGTCTTGCACCGTTGCATCGTCGATGGGGTTGGCCGTGAAGAGCACTCGATCGGTCCCCGCGTGGGCCACCCCCCGAACCTGTAGATCCTGGGGCGTCACCGGGGTGCCATCCACGAAGAGGCGCCGAGAGCCGTCTCGGTCGGCCGTGACCACGAGCCGCCCGTCTTCCAGCCGGGCAGGGGTGCCAGGCGCTCGCTCGACCCACGCGTCGTCTTGGTCAGACCACAGCGTGGTCGTCGCCGCGTCGGTGGGATCGACCGAGCGCACCTCGAGGGTCCGTTGGTCGCGTTGCAGCAGGGTGAGGAGCGGGCCGTGCTCGTCCCATGAGGCTTGGGCGAGGTACGGCCACCCGGCATGGTCCCAGTGGATCTCGGTCCGCGCGCCGTCGAGCTGCACCAACCAGGCCGACACCTCGGCGTTCGGTGTCCCCGCCGCGGGATAGGCGACTTCGGTGGGCCGCTGTTGCGGGGTGGCTGGGTCCGCGATCCACCAACGATCGACAGGCGTGTCGTCGACACGGGCGGCCAGCACCGCCGTGCCGTCGGGCGCCCACCAGAAGCCGCGGTAGCGGTCCATCTCCTCAGCCGCCACGAACTCAGCGACGCCCCATCGCACCAGCAGGTCGTCGTCACCGACGAGACAGCGGGCGGACTCGGCCTCGGCGAGCTCCGCCACCCAAAGTGCCCGATCCCGCACCCAGGCCACCCGCGTGCCGGTCGGATCGGGGCGGGGGTCGACCACTGGGCCCGGCACATCGAACAGCTGCGCCGTGCCGGCGCGGAGGTCGGCCACCACCAGTCGACCGGCCAGTGCTGCGACCGCCACCCGGTGATCGTGATCGCACGCGTACCCGGTGATGCCAGCGGCGCTCTCTCGCGCCCGCTCGCGCCGCACCCGCTCCTCGGCGGGAAGGTCGTCGCCGCCATCGGCGAGGAGCTGGCGCGGGTCGGCCACACAGCGCTCGATGCCTTCTGGCAGGTCGAGGACCCACAGGGCGGTGACGGCGTCCTCGGGCCCGGTCGAGCGCAAGAACGCCACGAGCCGGCCATCCGCCGCCACAGCGATGTCGCGTGGTGCGCCGAGGGTGAAGCGCTGCGTCCGGGCGCTCTGCCGAGGGAAGGTGTCGGTCGGCCTCATCAGGTCAGCATCCGTTCCATGAGCACCACGTCGAGCCATCGGTTGAACTTGCGACCTACCTCACGCTCGGTGCCGACGATCTCGAAGCCGCACGAGCGGTGCAGGGCGATCGACGCGTCGTGACCACCGACGATGCGGGCCATGCACGCATGGAACCCGTGGGCTGTGGCCGTGGCCACCAGCTCGGTGAGCATCGCCCTGCCGACGCCCTTGCCCTGGTGATCGCGATGGATGTAGATCGAATCTTCGACCGTGGTGGAGTAGGCGGGGCGGTCGCGCCATGGCGAGAGCGACCCGAAGCCGACCACCACGCCGTCGATCTCGGCGACCACAACGGCATGGGCGCCGGAGCGCGCCGCCTGCCAGGCCCGCTGGTCATCGAGGGAGCGAGCCACGAGATCGAAGGTCACCGTCGAGGTCGTGACCTCGAGGTTGTAGATGGTCCGGATGGCTTCGGCGTCGTCAGGCGTGGCGAGCCGCAAGTGCATCCCAGGAAGTTAGAGCGTGATGGAGGTCTCCTGGACCTTGTCGTGCTCCGGTACCGGTTCGATGAGGGCGACCTCGCCAGCGAGTGCCTCCAACCTCGCCCAGGACGCGACATCCTCGTCCTCGGTCAGGAAGATGATCTGCGGATCGCCCGCGGATCGGCCGAGCAGCTCGAGCAGGAGCAGCTTCGTCGGTGCCTCGAGGTGGTGGAAGGGATCGTCCAGCAGCAGCGGCACGCCCTCACCGGCCACGGAGCGCGCCTCGGCCAGTCGGGTGACCAGGGCGTGGGCGAGGCCGTCGGTCTCGTCGTCGGTGGTCGGCTCGGACAGCGCCCCAAGGGCATCCACCCCGCGTCGGAGGTGAGCGACGGCCTGGATCTCGTCCCGGTTCTCGAGGGCCCACTCCACGGGGATGTCCCCGGCGAGCTGGTGCCAGTCGGCCAGCGCGCTGCGCCGATTCCCTGCGACTCCCATGAGCGCTCGGCGGCTCGTGTCGTCGCCGATGAGGCTGTTCACCCGCTGGAGCTGGAAGCCCAGGTACGACTGCGCCCCTGCATCGGCGAGGGCTTGCTCCTCGGCCTCGGTTGCTCGGATGAGGCTCGTCCGGGCGAGGAGAGACGCCACGACCGCGAGCGCGGCGATGGCGAGGAAGGCCAGACCCAGCGCGTCGGCCAGCAGCACGGCGGGGAGGGTGGCAACGGCGGAAACGCCGCCGATGTAGAAGGTGCGCTTACGGGTTGCCTCGAACCGATCGGCTGCCCGCTCCACCGCCATGTGACGGGTCTCGACGAGGTCCATCAGCGCTGCATCCTCCGGGGCCGAACCGAGTGCCCTCGCCTCCGAGGCCAGCTCACCTTCGGCAGAGTGCAGCGCGTCCGCGGCGGCCCACACACGACGCTGGTCGAGCCCGGCCAGGACCTCCACGGCCTTGCCGCGGTCGCTGCTCGTCGCGAGGTCGCCCGGGGAGAAGCGCATCGCTCGCTGGGCGGTGGCGGTGTCGAGCCCGAGGTGCTCCAGCAGGTCGCAGGCTCCGTCGGCGTCGCTGAGCTGAGCGGTGACGTCCCGGACCTGATCGACGTCGACGACGCGGTGGCGGCCGGCAGCGGGGCGGAACACGGCGAGGTGTCGTCCGCTCCGCTCCTCGAGCTCCACGTGGACCCCGCTGCGACTGCCGCCGAGCGCACCGATGATCTCGCCGATGAGGCTGTTGCGCTCGCCCTCGCCCATCCCGGCCACGACCGTCAGCCGCTGGTGAAGGTCCAGTGTGAAGGTGTTCTCGCCCGCTTCGATGACCAGCCGTTCCAGACGCATCCCTCTGGATCGGCCGCAGATGGCCGGTTCTGAAGGACTTTCCTGGGTCGTACGGCCCAGATCGCCTGGATTCGGCGAGCGCTCCGGGTTCGCCGTGGTCGGGCCGGACGCCCTATGCTCGCGGGTCGCTCCCCCGCCAGGAGGGGGCACAGCAGTACGCCCTCTTAGCTCAGTGGTAGAGCACTTCCATGGTAAGGAAGGGGTCGTGGGTTCAATCCCCACAGAGGGCTCGGTCGGCTCGCGGTACCAACCTGAGCCTCCCACGCGCACCCCGAGGCGGCGTAGCTCAGTTGGTTAGAGCACTCGGCTCATAATCGAGTTGTCCCCGGTTCGAGTCCGGGCGCCGCCACCAGCGCACCGCCAGCCAGACGTCAGAGAGAGAGCACAGGAGCCACCATGGCCAAGGAGAAGTTCGAGCGGAACAAGCCTCATTTGAATGTGGGGACCATGGGTCATATTGATCATGGGAAGACGACGCTCACGGCTGCGATCACGAAGGTGCTTGCGGCGGCG
>JBKJIE010000061.1:0-4340 GCA_046598715.1 Acidimicrobiales bacterium
GACGACGCCGCCAAGAAGGAGATCCTCCCGGGCATCGCCTCCGGCGACACGATCGCCACCCTCGCCTTCACCGAGCCGAACGGCAAGTGGGACGCCAGCGGCATCGAGGCCACCGCCACCAAGGCGGGCGATGGCTACACGATCACCGGCACGAAGATGTTCGTGCTCGACGGCAACGTGGCCAACCTGCTCCTGGTGGCCGCCAAGACCGACGCCGGTGTGTCGATCTTCTCGGTCGACCCGACCGACGCCAGCGTCACCCGCACCAACCTGGCCACCATGGACCAGACCCGCAAGCAGTCCAAGATCGAGTTCGCGGGTACCCCTGCGAAGCTCATCGGAACCGACGGTGCCGGCTGGACCACCCTCGAGCGGGTGCTCGACCTCGCCGCGGTGGCGCTCGCCGCTGAGCAGGTCGGTGGCGCCCAGAAGGTGCTCGAGACCGCCGTGCAGTACGCCAAGGACCGCGTGCAGTTCGGTCGTCCGATCGGTTCCTTCCAGGCCATCAAGCACAAGTGCGCCGACATGCTGCTCGAGGTCGAGTCGGCCAAGTCGGCGGCCTACTACGCCGCCTGGTGCGCCGCCGAGCTCAACGACGAGCTGCCGTCGGTGGCCAGCCTCGCCAAGGCCTACTGCTCGGAGGCCTACTTCCACGCCGCCGCCGAGAACATCCAGATCCACGGTGGCATCGGCTTCACCTGGGAGCACCCGGCCCACCTCTACTTCAAGCGGGCCAAGAGCTCCGAGCTGCTCTTCGGCGATCCCACCTACCACCGCGAGCTGCTGGCTCAGCGCATCGGCATCTAGTCGATCCGAGCACGACCGCATCGGAGGGGGGCCCGAGAGGGCCCCTCTCCCGCGCCTAACCTGCGCCGCGGTGACCTGGCTGTACGTGGTGATCGGTGTCGTGGCGGTGTTCGTCATCGCGGCCGCGTTCGTGGGCTCTGAGGCGTTCCGGCTCGGGCATGAGACGCCGGCGGCCATCTTCGACCTCGATGAGGCCGTCGACGCGGTGGGCGACGGCCTGCCCGCCGCCGCTCAGTCCCGCCTCTCCTACGACGAGGTGCGGCAGCTGATCCTGGCCACGCTGGAGCACCTCCGATCGAAGGGCGTCACCGCGCTTCCCGGTGAGGAGCTCCGGCACCAGGCCAACCCGGACGACGACGTGATCGTCGATGACGACGACGCGCTGGCCGTGGTCCTCGGGTCGGTGGAGGCAGAGGGCCTCGACGTGACGGATGAGGACGCTGCCGAGGTCATCCAGGGGCTCCTTCGCCACCTCGACCAGATCGGTGCACTCGGCCCACGTGCCTGACTCGCAAACGCGCCACCACAGACGGGCGATCGCGTGGTTCACTGGTGCCACCAGAGAAGGGAGGTGGTCCATCACATGAGCGATTGTTCGCATGGGACCCTGGAGGTGGCTGGCCGCTAGTCGGCTCGCTGGACCTGCTGGCGACAACCCGCCAGCCACCGCTGGAGAGCGTCTCGGGGAGTGGTCCCTCCTGCTGGCCCCACGGGGCAGCGCCCTCCGGTCATCACCAGCTGTACGACGATGGGGACCGGTCGACCCGCTCGATTCGGTCCCCATCTCGCGCCCGGAAGTAGGTTGCTCGCCATGGAACGCCCCGTCCGCTTCGAGCACAATCGCTGGCTCGGCGACAAGCGCACGCAGATCGTCCACGACGTCGATGCCTGCGACGACCCCTCGATCATCGAGGAGCTCATGCAGGCAGAGACCTTCCTGTGCTTCGGGCCTGACGAGCTCGCCGAAGCGCGCAACCGCGGCTACCGGCGCTGTCGGTGCTGCGTCGCCGCTGACGCGAGCTAGCTCCTCCACCCGTGGAGCATCGCTTCCCCTCCACAGGGAACCTCCTCGCGGCGCACCTGGTGCGCCCGCCGATGCGGGCTGATGTCACCAGCGTCCCTGCCGTCGTCCTCGCCCATGGGTACCCCAGCGATGTGAACGCGGCATCGGTGGCGTCGTCGGCCCTGCCCGAGCTGGCGGACCGGATCGCCGCCGAGATGGGCTGGATGGCGATGGCGCTGGCCTTCCGAGGGTGCGGCGCCTCGGAGGGGAGCTTCTCGCTTCGAGGGTGGCTCGACGACTTGCTGGCAGCAGTCGCGCACCTGCAGGCGGAGGAGTCCGTGAGCGGCGTTTGGCTGGCCGGCTTCGGCACGGGCGGGGCGCTGGCGATCAGCGCCGGGGCCGCGCTGTCCGAGGTGGAGGGTGTCGCCGCGCTCGGCGCCCCGGCGGACTTCGACGACTGGGCCTCGCACCCCCGGCGCCTCCTCGAGCACGCCCGAGAGGTGGGGATGATCAAGGAGTCGACGTACCCGGGCGACGTCGATGCGTGGGGCCGCGAGCTCCGTGAGCTGCGAGCGGTGGAGGATGCTCCGAAGCTGCGCCCGCGCCCGCTGCTCGTCGTGCACGGGAGCGACGACGACCTCGTCCCGGTGTTCGACGCTCGTGTGCTCGTTGATGCCCACGGCGATGCGGAGCTGCGGATCATCAGCGGCGCCGGTCACCGCCTCCGCCACGACCCTCGCGCCGTCGCCGTGCTGCTCGGATGGCTCGACCGTCAGCGCAACCGCCTCGGCAGCGGCGCCGCGTAGTCGCCCTTGTTGGCGCCCGTCGAGATCCCTGAGGAAGATGGTCGGATGGAGTCGACCCCCGAGCAGATCGAAGCAGGCCACGCGTTCTACACGAAGCGATCCCTTGCGATCTACGACCTGGCCATCCTCTGGTACTTCTCCCGTCTCGCGTGGAAGTGCCCGGCCCGCCGCATCGTGGAGCACTACGACGAGCACGTGTCGGCGAACCACCTCGACGTCGGGGTCGGTACCGGCTACTTCCTCGATCACTGCGACTATGGATCGGCGTTGCCACGGATCGCGCTGATGGACCTGAACACGAGCTGCCTTGAGGTCGCCGGTCGCCGCATCGCTCGCTACACCCCAGAGACCTACCGCGCCAACGTGCTCGAGCCGATCTCGATCGACGCTCCCAAGTTCGACTCTGTGGGGCTGAACTACCTGCTCCACTGCCTGCCGGGCACCATCAGCTCAAAGGCCGTCGTGTTCGACAACCTGAAGGCGCTGGTGAAGCCCGGCGGCGTCATCTTCGGCGCCACCCTGCTGCACGGCGGCGTCGACCGGAACTGGTTCGCGCGCAAGGTGATGGACCGCAACAACGCGCATGGCATCTTCTCCAACGTGCACGATGATCTCGACGGCCTTCGAGCCGTGCTGTCAGAGCATCTGGCCGATCCGGTGATCGAGGTCGTGGGCTGCGTGGGGATCTTCTCGGGAACCGTCTGACAGCGCCTGCGTGGACACGCGAAGGAGCGTAGGTGGACCTCCGGACGCCAAGGTGCGGCGGTAGCGGAGCTCTCGGCCGGCGATCTCCACAGGCATTGACGGCATCGGAGCAGTCTCGCGGCGAGATGTGACAGTCAGGTATGACGGCGGAGCCGGAACGCTGTCGCGATCGAGAGGCCTCGAGATGGACACCCGCGGGCACCGCCATCCGCGGCGGTAGAGCCCAGCGCCTGTGTCGGGCCGCCTAGATGCCGTCCTTACCCTTGCCTTGCGCCTTCATCATCTTCTTGAAGGCGCGCACCTCAGCGAGGGCATCGGCCGAGTCGATGTCGGCGACCGAGCGGTGGCTGGTGTCCGAGAAGGGCTTCGAGTGCTCCTCCCAGCCCGGGGGCGCGACGCCGAAGCGCTTGGCGAGCAGCGCCGTGAAGATCTTCGCCTTCTCTCCACCGAAGCCCGGGAGCGCTCGCACTCGGGCGAAGAGCTCGGCGCCGGTGTCGACACCAGTCCAGACCGCGGCCGCGTCGCCGTGGTGGGTGTCGACCAGGTGCTGGCAGAGCTGCTTGGTGCGCTTGGCCATCGAGCCCGGGTACCGATGCAGCGCGGGCGGTCCCTTGAACACCACCTCCAGCTCCTCGAGCGGCATCGAGGCGATGGCCGCGGCGTCGAGTCGGCCAAGGCGATCCCGCAGCTTGAGCGGCGAGGAGAACGCCCACTCCATCGGCACCTGCTGGTCAAGAAGCATCCCCGTCAGGAGCGCGAGCGGATCGGTGACGAGGAGCTCGTCTGCCTCAGGGTTCCCGGTGACGGGCAGAACGGGCTTCTGGTTCGCAGGCACGACCAGAGCCTAGGAGCCCTCGGTGGGGGCCAAGGCGTACAGCTGCCACTCGCCCGGCACCCCCTTGAGCGCGTGCGACCCGGCGTCGGCGAACACGAGGCCGGAGCCCGCGACCAGGTCGGTCACCGTCCGCGAGACGAGCACCTGGTCAGCCTGGGCGACCGCAGACACGCGGGCGGCGATG
>JBKJIE010000112.1:0-30742 GCA_046598715.1 Acidimicrobiales bacterium
ACCCGCGGCGCGACGACACAAGAATCAGGGGGGCCGCACGTACCCTGGGTGGATGCGGCATGCGGCACCACCCTGGCGAGTCATCGCCGTGCTGGTGCTGGCGGTTGGGGTCGGAGCCTGTGGCACGAACGCGCGCGCCGCACAGGGCGGCAGCAAGGTGCAGCGAGCTGCGCTCACCACGACCACCACCTCGACGACCACGACGACAGCGCCCGTCACCACGACGGTGCCGCCCACCACCGTGGCTCCTACTACCGCACCACCCGCCACGGTGGCGCCAACCACCACTCGCCCCCACCCGGCGCGCACGATCTACACCCAGGCCTGGGTGCCCTACGCGATGGCTGGTCCGGTGACGCTCCACCATCCCTCCGATCACGTCGAGGCCATCGGGTTCCACCAGTCTGGGCACGACGGTGCCCAGCACCAGAGCGCGCTGCCCACCGCTGCGCGCTGGTTCGTGCAGAAGGACCGCGGCCGCGACACCGACCCGCAGGGCGCGGCCGACATCGTCGTCGAGCCCGACCGCGAGGTGCGCGTGCCGGTGACAGGCACCGTGGTTCGCGCCGGCACCTACACGCTCTACTGCGACAAGGTGGATCAATACGCGGTGATCGAACCCGACGCTCGGCCCGGCTGGGAGGTCAAGGTCTTCCACATCGAGGGGCTGGCGCTCACCAAGGGCCAGCACGTGGAGGCTGGCGTCACGCGCCTCGCGGCGCGAGCCCGGGTGCTGCCGTTCCCCTCGACGGTCAACGACGACACGGCCCTGCCGGCGTGGCCCCATGTGCACGTGGAGGTCGTCGACCCGAACGTCCCCGACCGCCCCACCGGTCCCGGGTGCCCCTGAGCTGACTCTCGCTGCGCTGTGCGTCCCGAGTTGGCCAGCTCTCAGCGGGCTCCCAGGCGGCTGCCAGCACACCCGGAGGTGTCCGGCGCATGCTGTGGGCATGGCCGAGGAGGACGACGACCTGCACGACCGCGGCCTGACCTACGACCTCGCCACCCTCGCAACACGCGCGGCGGCGCCCCTACGCCTCGAACGACGGGGGGCGCTGAAGCTGCTGGCTGGCGCTGCGGGTGGGCTGGTGCTCATCGGCTGCGGCAGGGCCAAGAGCTCGAGCACGGCCACGACCCTCGGTGGCTCGTCGAGCTCGACGGCCGGCGGCAGCACGAGCACGACCGCCGCAGGCGGAGCGTCGGGCGGTTCGGCCATCCCCGAGGAGACCGCTGGGCCGTTCCCAGGGGACGGCTCCAATGGCCCCGACGTGCTCAACGCGAGCGGCATCGTGCGCAGCGACATCCGATCCAGCTTCGGGCAGTACTCCGGCACTGCGACGGGGGTGCCGTTGCAGCTCGACCTCACCGTGGTGACGGCCGGATCGGGCGCACCCCTCGAGGGTGCCGCGGTGTACCTGTGGCACTGCGACCAGTCCGGGCGCTACTCGCTCTACTCGCAGGGGGCCACCAGCCAGAACTACCTGCGCGGCGTGCAAGCGGCGGGCGGCGATGGCACGTTGCGCTTCACGACCGTGTTCCCGGCGGCGTACTCAGGACGCTGGCCCCACATCCACTTCGAGGTGTACCCGAGCCTGGCCAAGGCGACGACTCCTGCGAACGCCCTGGTGACCTCCCAGCTCGCCCTTCCGAAGGACGCGTGCGAGGCCATCTACGCCACCTCGGGCTACGAGGCCAGCGTGGGCAACCTGGCCCGCACCTCGCTCGACACCGACATGGTCTTCCGCGACGGCTACGCCAGTCAGCTCGCCAAGGTCACCGGCAACACGAAGGGGATGACCGCCGCGCTCACCATCGCCGTCTCAGCCTGACCCCACGGCTTCTGTGTGCAGGCAGCCACGCCATGCGTGGATGCCTGCACACAGAAGCAGTTCAGGCCGGCGGCAGCGAGGAGGACGGTGTCCAGCAGGAGTGGGTGCCGCTGCTGATGCGCTCCGGCAGGCGCACGCGTGCGATGGGGCCGGCGGTGATGTCGGTCGCGTCGAACACGAGGCACTCACTGCAGTCGCGCACCATGTCCGTGGTGAAGGTGACGAGGTAGCCGTCGTCCTCGACGGTGGCGCCGAGGCGCGGCGCGAACGGCGTCTCGCTGCCGAACACGCCCTCGCCGAACGCGTAGCGCTCCTCGCGACCGGTCTCGAGGTCGTGCTTCACGAGACCGTCGAAGAGGAACCAGCCGGGCGCACCGGTCATGTTGTAGGTGTAGCGGTAGGGGCGACCGGCGGTGGTGCCGTTGACCATGCCGAACTCCATGATCCGGTCGGACAGCGACTCCTCGCGCGTCTCGCCCGTGACCATGTTGAAGCGCCAGCGATGGGGACGGGTCTGGAGCTGTTCGAGGTCGAGGTACCGGTAGACGCTCGCCATGTGCGAGTCGTTCATGTCGCGCTTGGCCGGTGATGGGTCGTGCTGGAAGAAGCCGTCGAGCACCACGTCGTCACCGTCCTCGAACGCGTTGATCCAGTGGAGGACGTAGGTGGGGTCCGCCTCGAACCAGCGGATATCGGCGGTGCTGCCCCGGCGGGGGACGACAGCGAAGCGGCTGGGTACGTCAGGGTAGAAGCGGGGGAGGTGGATGCCCTGGGCGAGCAGCTCGGGATCCCAGAAAAGCGGCAGGTCGTTGAGGATGGCGTAGTGCTCAGTAAAGGCCATGTCGTGGGGCAGGCGCGGACCGGGCAGGGGGATGTCGATGGAGTGCTCGAGCCGACCATCGGCGCTCACCACGCCGTAGTGCATGTACGGCGCCTCCTTGCCGTAGCCGAACACGAGCAGTTCGCCGGTGCGCTCGTCGAGCTTGGTGTGGGCTGACACACCGGTGGGGCTCGGGAAGCCGCTGGCCCACGGAGCCTTGCCGGTGGTCTCGAGGGTGCAAGGGTCGAGCTCGTAGAGGTCGCCGCACTGCCAGAAGCTGGTGAGCGCCTTGCCGTTGTGCACGATCACGTCGGTGCTCGACGCATCCTTCATGCGGCCCCGCGCACCCCAGCCATCCTCACGCTTGGACTGCTGCGGATGACCGAGCATGCCCGTCCACAGCGACTCGGCCGCCTCCTGCTCGGCGAGGAACCCGTCGGTGCGCACGAAGCGGTTGCGGTAGCTGGCTCGACCGTCGGCGAAGGCGATCTGGTGCACCATGCCGTCGCCGTCGAAGGGGTGGTACTTGCCGATCGACGGGTGAACGGGGTTCTCGGTGTTGCGGAGGTACACGCCGGCGAGGTCGGCCGGCAGCTCGCCCTCCACCCCGAGGTCATCGGCTTCCCACTCCCGGCGGTTCGGGCGCCAGGCGCCCGACCGATACGGGTGGTCGTCGTCATCAGGGAGCGTGGAGGCGACCGTGCCGATCAGCGTTGCTGCCATGCGCGGAGCGTAGGCGGCTCAGCCCTCGAGGGCGCTCGGGTCGGCCGGGACGTCGACGGCGTGCTGCTGCAGCGCGTCCAACGGGACGATCTCGAGCACCGCCTCGTTGGTCGACGCCAGCACGACTGGCGCGGCCACGCCGTCGTTGTAGGCGCGGGCCCAGTTCACCGCGGTCACGCACCACCGGTCGCCAGGCACGAGGCCGGGGAAGTGGTACTGCGGCATCGGCGTGGAGAGGTCGTTGCCGATGCTGCGTTGGTGCTCGAGGAACTCCGAGGTGACCACCGCGCAGATCGTGTGGCTGCCGAGGTCCTCGGGACCGGTGGAGCAGCAGCCGTCGCGATAGAAGCCGGTCACGGGATCCGTGCCGCAGGGCTCCAGCTCTCCACCGAGGACGTTGCGCTCGCTCACCCATCCAGCATCGCGCACCCGCGCCGAGGCCCCGACCAGCGGCCCAGCGTGGGTGGCGACGGTCGGGACCAGCGGCGCTCGCTCAGTCAGTCCTCGTGACCCTCGTCGAGGCTTGAGACGATGACGCCGCACGCGAACCGTGCGCCCGCGTCGCCGTTGCTCAGCGTGGTGGCGTCCGGACCTGGTGGTGTTGAGGTGGCGGTCGACTGGTAGCGCGTCGGGATGTTGGCGTAGTTGTCGGCACCTGCGTGCACGATCATGGCCCGCCCGATGATGGCACCGGGCTGGAACTTGCCGATGGAGAAGGTCGCCGACGCGTGGCCGGTGTCGTCTCGCATCAGCACGGGGAGATCGCCCGTGTGTGCGCCGTGGTTGTGCCCGCCCACATCCCAGTGGCCGCCCACCGAGGTGAAGGCCGGACCCACGCAGCCGTCGGGCTGCCCGTCGGCGGGATTGGCGTCCAGGTTGTTGGCATGGATGTGGAACCCGCGGAACTCGGTGCCGGCCGGCAACCCAGAGACGTCCACGCTTCCAACGATCTCCTGGCCCTTCTTCTTGAAGACCACCTCGCCGATCAAGTGGTTGTCCTTGTCCCGCAGCTCTGCGCGGGCGACCACGTTGGACGCTCCGCTCGTGCCCACCTGCAGGGCTAGGGCCCCGAGGATCGTGATCCCGATGGCGGCCGCGGCCACCAGTCGCTTGGTCTTGCCCATGTCGTCGTTCCTCCCAGTCGTGCTCCAACCGTTGTCGCGACCAATGTCGCGAGCCGAGGTCGGATCGGTTCATCCCTCGCCCAGAAGGCCGCACGGGCGGGATCGCGTCGCGGGTTGTCGTCATCCGCTCTGAACGGCCGGTTCGCGAAGAGATCTGGGCTTCAGGCGCTCGTGCAGTCATCCGATGTGATCAGCACGTCAATGATCAGTCGGAGGGCAGGATGCGGGCACGCACGATCGCACCAGTCGGGATGGCCGCAGCACCCGCGGTGACCGGGCTGTGCTGGGCCATCTGCGCCATGCAGGCGCGGCGAGCCCGCGGTGGCGACAAGCCCTTCATCGACGCCTTGCCCGGCTCCGGCCTCGTCGGTGCCGGCCTGGGCGACCGGCCGGTGCGCATCACCTGGCTCGGCGACAGCCTCGCCGCCGGCCTCGGGTGCGACGACCTCGTCGACACGCCCGCTCACCTCACCGCCCGCCTGCTCGAGCGATCCGTCGACGTGTCGATGCTCGCCGTGCCCGGCTCGCGCGTCGCGCACGTCCTCGAGGAGCAGCTGCCCCTGGTCGACCCGGCCACCGACCTGGTGGTGCTCTGCGTCGGCGCCAACGACGTCGCCGCGGCCACCTCGCGTGCGCGCTACGCCGTGCAGCTCGATGCGGTGCTCACGCGGTTGGCCCCCACTCCGGTCGTGTTGCTGACCCTGCCCGACATGGCGATGGCCGATCGCATCGGCCAGCCGCTGCGCTCGCTCGCGGGGGCGGCCGCCCGTTGGTACGACGTGGCTCGCGCCCGCGTCGCCGCCCAGCACTCCCACGTCGTGTGCGTCGACATCGCATCACGCCCTGCTGGCATCAGTCGCAAGGCGGGTCGGGTGATGCTCTGCGCCGATCGCTTCCACCCAGGGCCTGAGGGCTACCGGGTGTGGGCTGAGCGCATCGCCACCGCCTGCCACCAGATCCTCGAGTCGTCGGTCGCGCCGACGTTGGTTGACTAGCCCACCACAGGTCCGGACCGGTTCCCCCGCCGGTCCGTGATGAACCCTGGTCACCGCCCACCACCTCCTCCTCGGTGGGCGGTGGCCTCGGGTTCGCTTCGATGGTCGCTAGTGCCCTGTCCACAAACGTTCGCCCGGGTCAGGTCGGCCAGGAGCACCGCTGGCAGCGTCCTCGGCCTCGCATTCACTGGGGGAGTGCGTCGGCCTGCGTCCTTGCCAGCGGCGCACCTGACTCGCCCTGGCCACAACCAACGTTCATGGACAGGGCACTAAGCGGCCGCACTTCCGGTGCCTGTGCTCGTGGCGGCGCGCCGGCGCTCCTCCCACTGGCGGACGTGGCGAGTGGCCTGCCAGAGGAGCACCGGTCCACTGATGCGGTTGGGCGATGTGCGCAGCCCGCGCGGCGTGGACCGGAACACGCCCTGCACCCGACGCTCGGCCCGCTCGAACCGACGTTGGTCGTCGGCGGACCAGACGACGCCGAGCTGCGCGCGGATGCTGTCGGGGATGGTGCCCAGGGTGAACAGGCGCTGCAGTCCGAGGATCGGCTTGAACGGGACATGGAGGCCGAAGGGCAGCTCGGGCTCGAGGATGAATGCGGCGAGGTCGCGACCCACCGTGCTCACGTCGATCGTGGCGATGGTCTCGTCGATGTAGGCGCGGAAGTCGGCGAGCGTGGTCGGCTGATCGGCCCGCGCCACGCCGAACACCTCCGCGACGCGCGTCATCTCCTGGTAGTAGGTCTCCTCGTCGTCGGCGGAGAGCGGCTCGACGAGCGTGGTGTAGCAGCGCAACGCGGTGTCGCAGAGGGTGGCGTGCACCCAGAGCAGGTTGGCGGGATCGTTGGCCTCGTAGCCGGGGCCTGTCACGAAGTCGTGAATCCACTGGATGCGCCGCCCCACGCCGCGCGCCAGCTCGTCGCTGCCGAACACCACTGCGTAGGTGGCCTCGAGGGTGCCCTGGAGGCGCTTGAACGGGTTGCCCTTGAAGTCGCTGTGGTCCTCGACGCCCTGGGCCACGGCGGGGTGGGCCAGCTGAAGGAGCAGCGCCCGGCCGGCGCCGAACATGATCGCCGGCTCGATGTTCACCCGCCGGATCACGCTGCCGCGCGGGAAGTGGTCCATCAGGGCGTGACGAGGATCTTGCAGTGCTCGTCAGGGTTGGCGAGCGCGTCGAAGGCTCCGGGCACGCCGTCGAGGTCGACCACGCCGGTGATGAGCGGCGCGACGTCGATGTCCCCTTCGGCGATCGACTGCAGCGTGGCCGCGAACTCCATCGGGTCGTAGCCCAGCACGAACTGGATGTTCAGCTCCTTGCTGATCCCGAAGAAGGGACTGATGCTGTCGGGCTGCATGCACACGCCTACGACCACGATGCGACTGCCGTGGGGCGCCGACCGCAGGACCGAGTTGATGATGCCGGGAACGCCGATCGCCTCGAACACCACGAGCGGGCCCTTGCCGGTGCGGCCCCACGCCGCGAAGGCGGTCTCGGTGGCGGGGTCGACCACCTCGTGCGCACCCATGGTGGAGGCGAGAGCACGACGGGCGGGTGAGAAGTCGGCCGCCACGATGTGGCCGACGCCCTTGAGCTTGAGGGCCGCGATCACGGCTAGGCCCACGGGCCCACACCCGAGCACCAGGGCACCCTCGCCCGGAGTGATGTTCGACTTGTTGACGGCGTGGAGGCCCACGGCCATCGGCTCGGTGAGGGCGGCGTGGTTGGCGGAGAGGCCGTTGGGCACCTCGTGGAGCATCGGCGCCGAGAGCAGCATGCGCTCGCCGTAGCCGGCGGCCACCTCGTTGCTGTAGACGATGCCTTGCACGCCGGTCATCGACAGCAGGATCGGGATCGATGTCACGAGTGTTCCCGGCGGTGGACCGACGGTGTCGGGGCCGACCTCGAGCACCTCGGCCGCGAACTCATGGCCCATGAACACGTCACGGTCGAGATCGATCCCCAGGTTGCCCATGCCCATGTCGGGCATGCCCTCCACCTCATCAGTGAGGGCGAGCATGTCGGCACCGTGCTTGGCGAAGTGCAGGTCGGAGCCGCAGATACCGCACGCCTTCACCTGCACGAGCACCTGGCCGAAGCCCGGCTCGGGTTCGGGCACGTCGTCGCGCACGTAGATCTGTCCGGACTTCAATGCGGCTGCGCGCATGTCAGCGACCTCCCAGGTCGATGGTCGTGAGGAACGAGAGCAGAGCCTCGTTGACCTCGGTGGGCGCCTCTTGCTGCACCCAGTGGCCCGCACCCTCGACGAGCACGTTGCCACGGTGATCCGTGACGATCTCGTCTTGGATGGTGATCGGTGTCATGAGCAGCACCGGGTCGAGCGTGCCACCGATGAAGAGCGACGGCATCGTGACCTTGGCACCGTCGAGCTGGGGGGTGATCTCCCAGTTGCGGTCGAGGTTGCGATACCAGTTGATGCCGCCCGTGAAGCCGGTGCGGGTGAACTCGGCGGTGTAGTGGTCGAGCTCCTCCTGGCTGAGCCAGGCCGGGAGCCCTTGCGGCTCGGGGAGACGATCGACGAAGCCTCGCCCGTCGGGAGCCGACAGACCCGATGCGTCGAGGGTCTGCCCGTCGGGCACGGTGAGGCCGGCGAGCATGCGGCGCATCGTGGTGGCGGGGTCAGCGGCGAGGTCGGCGTCGGCCACACCCGGCTCCTGGAAGTAGGTCATGTAGAAGAACGTGTCGGCGAAGACCATGTTCATCATCTGTATGGGCGCCATCGGGCCGCGGGGCAGGAACGGCACGCTCATCGCCACCACGCCGGCGACGCGCTCGGGATGGAGTCGAGACAGCGCGGCGACGACCATCGAGCCCCAGTCGTGGCCGACGAAGGTGGCCCGCTCCTCACCGAGATCGTCGAGCAGGCCGAGGAGATCGTTGGTGAGGTGCTCGATGTCGAAGTCGGTGATGTCGGTGGGACGGCTCGAGCGGCCGTAGCCCCGCATGTCGGGTGCGATGGCGTGGTAGCCGGCGTCAGCGAGAGCGGGCAGCTGGTGGCGCCAGGAGTAGGAGAGCTCCGGGAAGCCGTGGGCGAAGATCACCGGCGGACCCTCCCCGGCCTCCACGACGTGGAGATCGATGCCGTTCGTGGCGACGACTCGCTCACGTGTGCTGGGGTGGATGACGGGCATCGGTGGTGGCTCCTGCGTCGGGTGCAGCCGGGCGTCGCGTGCCGGGGCATCACGACGGTTCGGGGCTGCTGAGGTGGGCTCGGTGGTCGATGGGTGGACGATCAGAGGGCTGGGTCGACGGTGTGGTCGCCGAGGGCGGCGGCGGTGGACGGTGGATGGACCATCGATCAGGGGGCTGGGTCGACGGCGAGGTCGCCGGCGACCGCCGCCGTGTCGACGGAGAGGGCGTCGAGCAGCTCGGCGCGGGTGGGGCCGGTGCGCTCGGGGGCGGGATAGGCGTCGGGGTTGGCAATGACCTCGGCCACGGCAGCGAGGAACTCGCCGTCGCTCATGAGCGCAGTGGGGGCGATGAGCAGGTTCATCAGCTTGGCGATGCCGCGGCCGATCACGGGATGGGTGGCCGCCGCCGCGAAGATGGCGGCCATCGTCTTGGCCGCCTCGGACTGCGGGCCGTCGCCGCCGGTGCCGATGGCGCCGCTCCCGCCGGGGTCCGAGCCCATGCGGTCCATCTGCACGCTCGCCTCGAACCAGGGCTCGACCTCGCGCGCGCTGGCCGCCTCGTACGCGGTGGCGCGCGCGGTGGCGTCGTCGGGATGGGCGGCGACGGCCTCCGCGAGCAGGGTGGCCTGCACGACGGCCAGCGCGCACCCGCGTCCGTACAGCGGGTTCGTGGTGGTGTGGGCATCGCCGAGGGCGTGGAACCCGAGCACCGTCGGCTGGCCGGCGTCGTCGGTGAAGCGGCGGAGGCGGTTGATGAGCCCGGTCATCGGTCGCACGTCGCCGATCGGATCGAGCGTGCCGTGGGCGAAGAACTGGTCGGGGCCTGGCAGCACGTGGCACGCCTGGTCGAAGCGGTCACCGTCGCTGAGCGCGTGGCGCAGCTCGCTGTCGGCCGTGCGCACCGCGAGGGTGACCGAGAGCGTGTCGCCGTCGCCCGGCACGCCGAGGTACTTGACGAAGCCGAGGTCGCCGCCGAGCTTGGGGTCGATCTCGTCGGTGCTCCACGGCCGGTGGTACCAGCGCGTGAGGTACATCAGCCCGCTCTCGTGCACGGTCTCGGGCACGTCCACGCCGATCTCGGCCAGCCACTGCGGCACCGGCCCGCGCCGGCCCGTGGCCGCCACGACGGTGTCGGCCTCGATGGTCGACCCGTCCTCGAACCGCACCCCGGTCACCCCGGTCACCCCGGTCACCCCACTGCTTCTGTGTGCACTCAGCCCCGCATGCCGTGGCTCCGTGCGCACAGAACCTGTGGTGGTGAGGCCGGCGACGGCGACACCCGTGCGCACCTCGACGCCCGGCTGTGCGACGACGGCCTTGCGCAGCACCCACTCGAAGGTGGTGCGGCGCACGATGATCACCTTGAGGTCCTCGTCGCCGGGGCGGGGCTCACCGAGGTCGGCGGTCATCGGCATCGTCATGCCGCCGGCGGCGAGCAGATCAGCAAGCACATCGGGGAAGTGCTCGCGCAGCTCCACCTGGAGGCGGGCGAGGAAGCCATGGGTCTGGTGCACCTGCGGGGCACCGCGCCGCTCGGCGGCGAACGCCTCCTCGGCATCGGCGGTGGGAGGCAGCGGATCGCGCTCGAGCACGGTGACCTTGTGGCCGGCCCGACCCAGCGCGAGTGCCGCGGTGAGGCCGCCCACGCCGCCACCGATCACGACCACCCGCTCCGACATGCACCCCTCCAGCTCAGCGAATCGACGCGACCCTAGAGTATGGTAACGCTCGTTGCCAACCTCCCCTGCGCCCCGAAACCCCACCCGCTGGGTGGGCCTCGCTGCCCCTGAGCGGCGCGCCGAACGACGCACCCTGCTCCTCGATGCCGCCTTCGAGCTGCTCGGCACCGAGGGGTGGTCGGGCACCACGGTGCGAGCGGTGTGCCAGCAGGCTCGCCTCAACCCGCGCTACTTCTACGAGAGCTTCGACGATCTCGACGCCCTCGTCGTCGCCGTGTACGACCGGCTCATCGGGGCGCTGGGCTCGGCGGTCATGGCCGCGGTCGCGGCTGCGGGGGCTGATCCCGGTGACCAGACGCGCGCCGCCCTGCGCTGCATCATCGACTTCGTCGACGAGGACCGACGACGCGGGCGCGTGCTCTACGTCGAGGCGCTGGGCAACGAAGCGCTCAACCGCCGCCGCATCCAGACGGCCCACCTGCTCGTCGCCACGGTGGAGGAGCACGCGGCCGCAACGCAGGGCGCCTTTCCGCCGGGTGAGCCCATCGGTCGGATCGGCGCCGCGTTGCTCGTGGGTGGCGCAGGCGAGCTGATCGTGGCGTGGCTCGATGGCCGCATCGACGTCGACCGCGACCAGCTCGTCGACGACGCCACCGAGCTCCTCCTCGCCATGGGCGAAGCCGCCGCCCGCCTCGCCGCCAGCCGCGCCCGCCGAGTGGCTCGCCGCTAGCTCACCGGTTCACCGGTTCTGTGTGCTCCTAGCCACGATCGGCGTGGCTGCCGGCACACAGAAGCTGGGTTGGGGTTGGCTTCGCCGGCCTCACCAGCTGCCGCCGCCACCGCCACCGCCGCCGCCCCCGACGCCACCGCCACCGCTCCCGCCGCTCGACGACGGTGCGGTGGACGTGGACGACGTGCTCGAGAGCAGCAGCGGCGCCATGTACACATAGCCGAGGCCAGCGTCCTGGGGGATCGCCGTCGACGCCGAGACGGCGCGCGCCCACCGGTCGATCTCGCCGACCGCCACCGCCCATGCCGTGTACTCGCGCAGCACGCCGCGCTTGGCTGCCTCCTCGGCGTGGAACGCCTCGGAGCCAGCGAGGAACCGCCGGAACGACTCCACGCGCAACCAGAGCCCTGAGCCGGCAGGTGTGCGCACGCGCAGCTCCCAGCCGCGCACCACGGCAGCGAGGCCGGCTCCGGCGATGAGTGCGGCGATGGCGACGAGGGGCAACCACAGCGCGCCCCACCGAGCGGCGAGCGCGCCGCCGCCGGCCACGCCGACCCCGCCCACGATGGCGGCCAGGGCGCCCAGGATCCGGATGCCCATGCGCCGGCGGTCGCCGGCGGAGTCCCACAGTCCGCTCTGGGCCTGCCACGCGTCGAGCGACTGGCCGACCTGTGACCATCCGGCGGCGAAGCTCGGGTCGTAGGCGCCCAGCTGGATCTCGGACCGACCCGCGAACGCGGTGTCGAGGATCGCCATGGTGTCCGGCGTGCCCTCGCTGGCCGAGCCCGGCGGGGGTGGCAACGTCGACGCTCTGGCCTGCTTGCGGACCAGCCGAACGGCCTTGCCGTTGTCTTCCACCAGCTCGACGGCGTTGGCGATGGCAGCTTCCAACAGCCAGGCCACCTTGTGCTCCGGGCGCACGCCCTCGGCGAGGATGATGCCGCCTTGTGCGGCCGTGATCCCCTCGGGTGGCGCGAACTCGGTCGTGGCCATCGACGCCAGCTCGGCCTGGTCGAGGAGCACCTCGCTCGTCGGTCCACCGCCACCCGCCCAGGCGGCATCGGCCACCCCGCCGGTGCCCACGCGCTCCCGGCCCCTCCGGCGCACCAGGCGCGACGCCACCGATGTGGCGCCGAGGCCGACCAGCGCCGCCAGCGCGGCCGGCTTGGCCAGACCGGCTCCCGGATCGGGCGGGGCATCGAGGGGCGGCGCGGGGAGCGCGGGAGCCACGGCCAGCGCGGCTCCGCGGTCGGCCTGGATCGTGATGCCCTCGCCGGCCTTGAGCGACCCCACCGTGGCGACGAGGTGACCGGGCTCCGGCTGGGTGAGCGTGCACCCGCCCGTGGCACCGGTGGCTCCGGTGGAGCAGGTGAGCCCGTCGAAGCGCCACGGTGCCACCACGTGCACCTCGGTCTGGGCGACGCCGACGGTCCAGCCGGTGCCGACGGCGTCCCACGCCAGGTGCCCGCCCGTCGCGAGGTCGGGCAGCGCGTAGTCGAGCTGGTAGCGGTGGCGACCCACGATGGTGGTGGCCGGGTCGCCGATCTTGAGACGGATGCCGGGCTCGCCACCCACCAGCTCGGACGTTTTGGCGGCGATGCCGTCGGGTGCACTGCTCGACGCGACCTGCACGGGGGAATCGGTCGTCAGCCCGGGGATCGTGCGGAAGATGCCGTGCTTGCCCTGGGCCAGGCCGAAGTCGTAGTCGATCACCTCGGTGATCCCGGCCCCGCCGGTGTCATCGAGGGATGCACCCACCCACATGCCGGTGACGCGCTCGGTGTCTCCCGCCACCCCACCGATGGCGGCCACTGCGCCGAGCGCGGCTACGCCGACGCCCAGGATCAGGACATCGAGCCGTCGCCGAGCGGTGGTCTGCATGCGGGGCACGCTACCGGCGGGTATTGGTGGCCGATCGCCGTCCTCGGCCCGAGCCGGGGGGTTGGGGGCATGGGGGCTCGTCGGGCGCGCGTTGGTGCCCCCATCGTCGGGCGGTCGGGCTGGACGAGCTCAGGGGCGCGTGATGTCGCGGTCCGGGTGGGGCGGCGGGGCCCGGAAGCCGGGACCGGGTCGCCAGCGGCTCTCCGCCAGGTCCTCGAGCACGTGGGCCATGTTGAGCAGGTCCTCCTCGAAGGAGAAGCGGCCGTCGCCTGCGTAGCGCAGGAAGGACACGCCGGTCTGCTGGTAGGGACGACGGTCGGGTCGTAGACCGGGCAGCACCTGGCGCCACGCGATGACGACGTCGTCGCCCTCGATCGCCGCGAAGGTCACGGGGAAACGCCAGTCCTCGAGGCCGCGCATGCTCTCCACGAGGAACTCGCGGATCTCGCCGATGCCCTGGATCCGGCCCCAGGCCGGATCGATGTAGACCGCGTCGTCCGTGAAGATCTCGGCCAGGTCGAGCCAGGTTGCTTCGTCGGCGTCGATGCGCGCTCGAAGCGCGAGGTAGGCGTCGACGGTGGCCTGCACCTCGGTGCGGGGGTGTGCCATCCCCCGAGGCTACGCAGCCGTCGAGCTAGAGGACCTGCGGCCGCGGGCGCCGGGGGTAGCGGGTCTGGCCCGGCTCGCCGCACGTGCAGCGCCAGTGCACGACGATGCCGGCCTCGGTGTTGTCGATGCGCTGGATCTCGGAGCTGGACACGAGGATGGTTCGCGCGTGACGGAGGCAGTGGGCGCTCAACATGGGAGGTCTCCTTGGGCCGTGGTGTGCGGATCTGTGCCAATCGTGCCGTAGTCGCGGCCTGGCCAGAAGTGGCAGGGTTGACTACTACCACCATGTTCCTGCCATACTGGTGCGATGGCGCCGCACACCGTCGCTGCCGTGATCACGCACGGCGTCAGCGCGTTCGAGCTCAGCGTGGCCGTCGAGGTGTTCGGCCTCGATCGCAGCGAGCTGGTCGACCCGTGGTATCGCCTCCTGGTCTGCGCCGCGGTGGAGCCGCCGGTGCGCACCAAGGGCAGCGTCGGCTTCACGATCGACACCCCCTACCGCTTGGCCGACCTCGAGCAGGCCGACACGATCGTCGTGCCCATGTGGTCGCCCACCGAGCTGCCTAGTGAAGAGCTGGCCGGTGCACTGCGCGCCGCCCACGCCCGCGGCGCGCGCGTCCTCAGCTTCTGCAGCGGCGCGTTCCTGCTCGCCCACGTGGGCCTGCTCGATGGGCGGCGGGCCACCACTCACTGGATCTACGCCGAGCAGCTGGCCCGCGAGTTCCCCGCGATCGACGTGGAGCCCGACGTGCTCTACGTCGTTGACGGGCGCGTCATGACCTCGGCCGGCACGGCGGCCGCCATCGACCTGTGCTTGCACCTCGTGCGCACCGACCACGGCGCCGATGTTGCCAACGCGGTCGCTCGGCGCATGGTGGTGCCGCCGCATCGCGACGGTGGCCAGGCCCAGTACATCCAGGCACCGGTGCCGATGTGCGCCGACGAGATGGATCCGTTCCGCCAGACGCTCGACTGGGCGCTCGAGCACCTCGACGAGCAGCTCACCGTCGAGGTCCTCGCCCGCCGGGCGGCTACCAGTCCGCGCACGTTCGCCCGCCGCTTCGTCGCGTCGATGGGCACCACGCCGCTGCAGTGGCTGCTGCGACAGCGCGTGCTCCTGGCCCAGCGTCTCCTCGAGACCACCGACGAGCCGATCGAGCGCCTAGCCACCACCTGCGGCTTCGGCACCGCGGCGGGCATGCGCATCCACTTCCAGCGCCTGGTCGGCACCAACCCCACGTCCTATCGCCGCGCCTTCCGTCGCCAGCAGGCACCCGAGGCCCGCGCCAGCTAGCCCGACCGCCTCGTGGGGTTGGGGGCAAGGGGCGCGCGTTGGTGCCCCGAACCTCAGGGGTGGGTGGGGTTGGGGGCATGGGCGCGCGTTGGGCGCGCGGTGGTGCCCCGACCTCGCCAGCGGGTCGCTACAGCCGCGGACGCAGAAGGAGCTGATCGGCGGCGTCGAAGCCGGCGCGCCGGTAGAAGGCGACCGAGCGCTCGGTGGGGCTCAGGACGACGCGCTCGAGCCCTTCCGCGTCGGCGTGCGCGAGGAGCGCGGCCAGGAGCCGACCGCCGACCCCCACGTTGCGCAGTTCGGGCACGACGTACATGTTCCCGAGGTAGCCCCAACGGCCGGCGTCGACGCTCGGCCCGGGCATGCGGGTGAAGGTGAGGAGGTTGACCATGCCCACGGCAGCACCGGCGGCCTCCGCCAACCAGAAGGTGCGGTGGCGACACTCGTCGTCGAACCACGTTGCGAAGCGTTTGCCGAACCCCGGATCGGGACCGACGGTGCCGCGCTCCTCTGTCCACGCGCTGCGCAGTGCCGCCAGCGCACCGACGTCGGCGGGACCGGCGACGCGCACGCTGACTCCCGCCGTCATGGGCGGGTGGCTGCCCACATGGCGTAGCGCGGTTCGAACAGCGCTGGCATCCCTCCGGTGTGCATGAACACGAGCGCACCGTCGGCTGGCACGCGGTGCTCGCGCACAGCGGCGATCAGGCTCGCGAGCGCCTTGCCCGTGTACACCGGATCGAGGATCAGGCCCTCGAGGCGGGCGGCTAGGTCGAGCGCCTCGCGGCAGGCCGCGGTGGGCGCGCCGTAGCCGTCGCCGAAGCGATCGTGGTCGACGTGGACGATGCCCGTCGGCTCCGGGAGGCCGGCGAGCGCCGCCGCCTCGGCAGCCTTGACCGGCACGACGCGATCCAGGTCGGGGCGCGTGCCGGCATCGACGCCGAGGACCATGTCGAGTGAGCCGAGGCCGGCGGCCAGACCGGCGTGGGTGCCGCCCGAGCCGTCGGCCGTGACGACCAAGCCCACGTCGGGCAGCTGGTCGCGCAGCTCGAGGGCGGCGGCAACGTAGCCGAGCTCGCCGATCGTCGACGCGCCCCCCACAGGGATGAGATACGGGTTGCGGCCCGCGGCACGGTGGCGGTCGGCTTCATCTCGCATCCGCTGCTCGAGGGCGTAGTAGCCGATCGGTCCAGCCCACACGATCTCGGGCCCCAGCAGGTGGTCGAGCACGACGTTGCCCGTGGGCACGACCACCGGATCACCGGCCAGCACGATCGTGCAATCCAGGCCCAGGCGGTTGGCGGCGGCTGCCGTGAGACGGGCGTGGTTCGACTGCTCGCCGCCGCCGGTCACGAGCAGGTCGCAACCTTGCGCTAGCGCGTCGGCGCAGAGGTGCTCGAGCTTGCGCACCTTGTTGCCACCGCCGGCGAGGCCGGTGAGGTCGTCGCGCTTGACCCAGAGGCGACCGGGCTCGAGGCCGAGCGCGGCGCCGAGCCTGTCCATGACCTGCACGGGGGTGGGCGACACACCACCGAGCGGCACACGTCGATCGAGCACCGCTCCGGTCTAGTGCTCAGGTGCTGCGTTCGTTGGCAGGGATTGGACGGGCGGTGTGGCGGGGCGTCCTCACGCGCGGTCGTGCACCGGCGACAAGTCGGTGTTGTTCGCCACGGCACCCGGTGGGCTGACTCCGCCGTCGTCGACAGACGGGGGGACCGTCTCGTCCTTGATGGTGTCGGGCGCGCGCTGGGTCGACGGGCTCGGCCCCCGCTCGCTGTCGCTCGATCAGTCGCCGTTGCCGCCCGAGCCGCACTCCTTCTTCGTGCCGGCGCAGCGGACGTAGGCGCCGCCGAAGCCGTCGGCGGCCAGCTTGTCAATGACCGCGCGGGCTGAAGTCGAGTCGCGATAGGGCCCGGCGAAGGCCACCCAGAGGCCGGCCTTGAGCGATGGGTAGTCGTCGGAGTGGAGCACGCCGCTCGGGTAGCCCTGCGCGCTGAGACGGGAGGCGATCCCCTGGGCCTCCGCCTGCGATCCACCGGAGGCGACGATCGTCACCCACGCCGGGGTGGCGAGCTGGCCCGGCGGTGTTGTGGTTGCGGAGGTCGGCGGCAGCGATGATGACGAGGTCGCGTCGATCGGCGCCAGGGTGGTGTCCGTGGTGTCTGAGGCCGCAGTCGGCGGTGCGTCGGGCTGGCCGTCGTCGAGCACCTGCAGCGCGGCCGCGAACGACACCGCCGCCGCCACGATGGCCAGGAGCGCGACCAGGAGCGCGAAGCGACCTCGGCTCATGCGGCGGCCATCATGCGGTGGCGAGGAGCGCGTCGACGAGCGCGGCTGGCTGGGCCACCATCGGGCTGTGGCCGCCACCCAAGCGGGTGACGGTGGCGTCGAGTCGCTCCACTGCGTGACGGGCGCACGATGCGGCGTTGAGCACTCGATCCTCCGTGCAGACGATGGCCCGCGCCGGCACCTCAGGGTAGGCGGCGAGCGGGCTCGGTTCGTTGGCGACCGACCACGCCTGTGGGCGCAGCAAGCGGCTCGCCCAGGCCGCCTGCTCGGGCGGGCAGTCGTGGTAGAAGGCAGCGATGGCGGCCTCGGTGGGCCAGCTCGACGAGCCGTCGTCGTGGCGCACCTGCTGGCTCGACAGCTCGGCCCACTCGGGCGCGAAGGTGTCGTCGAGCGTGAAGAGGTCGTCGGCGAGCGTGGCCCCGGGCAGCGGGACGAACGCGCACACGAAGACGAGCTCCGTCACCGCCGTGCGCGCAGCGACCAGTGGGATCGTGAGGCCCCCGAGGGAGTGCCCGACCACCACGACATCATCTGGAGGATGGAGGTCGGCGATGGCCGCGAGGACGGTTGCCGCATAGTCGGCCAGGCCTGCCGAGGGATCGTCGCAAGGGAGGTCGGGCGCCACGACCTGGTGGCCCGCCTCGCGCAGGAGCGCGGCGGTCGGGTTCCAGCAGGCGCCGTTGTGCCAGGCGCCGTGCACGAGGGCGAACGTGGTCATCGGGGCACCTCGGATCGAGCCAGCGGCAGCAGCTCAGCGGCCGAACATCGCGAGCCACTCGGCCTCGCTCTTGGGCGTGAACACGAAGTTCCACCGGCGGGTGTCCTCCATCGTGGCTGACGGCTCGGCGGAGTAGAGGTGGCCCGGGAACAAGATGGCGTGGTCGGGCACCTTGGCCAGCTTCGTGGTGAGGCTCTCGTAGAGCTTGGCCGGATCGCCGCCAGGGAGGTCGGTGCGGCCGCAGCCCTCAAGGAACAGGGTGTCGCCGCTCACCAGGCAGTCGTTCACGTAGAAGCACTGGCTGCCGGGGGTGTGACCGGGTGTGTGGATCAGCTCGATCGGGATCGCGCCCACCATCACCGTGTCGCCGCTCGTGTGCGCCACGAGATCTGTCTCGGCGATCTCGGTGGTGCGCAGGATCCACGGCACCTCGTCGGCCTGCACATGGATGGGGACGGGGCTGGCGGCGAGGAGCTCGCGCACGCCAGTGATCGTGTGGCCCATCATCGAGCCGCCGACGTGGTCGGGGTGGTAGTGGGTGGCGAGCGCTCCGGTGAGTCGCATGCCGTCGGCGTCGAGGATCTCGAGCAGGCCAGGGATGTCGTAGGCAGGGTCGATGGCGACGGCCTCGCCGGTGTCCCGATCGCCCACCAGGTAGACGAAGTTCACCATCTGCCTGGCGACCGGGTCGGCGCGTGCGAAGTCGCGGCCAGCCAGCAGCTGGCGGAAGTAGAGGCGCTCGTTCATATCCTGTGCACCCTATGGCGCACGGCTTCGATGCGGTCAGCCTCGACGTGGGTGGCGTGCTGGTGGTGCCCGACCACGAGGTGCTGGCCACCGCTCTCACCGCCGACGGCCTCACGTTCGACCGGTCGCGCTTCGATGCGGCGCACTATCTGGCCATGGCCTCGGTCGACGAGGCGGCGTCGACCCACGAGGACTTCACCGATTACCTCGGCGGCTTCGTGGCGGCCATCTCGGTGCCGTCCGCCGATCGGCAGCGCGCCCACGATGTGCTCGCCGCTGTGCTGGCCACCCCGGTATGGCGACAGCCCGTCGCCGGCGCGCGCGATGGGGTGCGTGCGCTCGTGGATGCGGGCGTGCGTCTGGCCGTGACGTCGAACAGCGATGGCACGATCGCTGCGCACCTCCTGCGGCACGAGTGGGTGCAGGTGGGGGATGGCGCGGGGGCCGCGGTCGAGGTGATCACCGACTCGGGTGTCGTGGGCGTGGGCAAGCCCGATCCCGCGATGTACGAGGCCACCGTGGCCGGGCTCGGGCTGGCGCCTGAGCGCATCCTGCACGTCGGCGACAGCGTCTACTACGACGTGGAGGGTGCGCTGGCGTGCGGCTTGCAGTCCGTGCACATGGATCCGTTCGACGTGTGCACGTCGACGGCCCACCGCCACGTCCGCACGCTCGCCGACGTGCTCGACTTGCGCTGACCCGAGGGATTGTTCTCGGGCGGTTTGTCCGTCGTGTGGCGCGAGGAATCGCCCGAGAACGAGCAGCGCTGCCTGTGACTTACCGGTCCTCGGCACGGGTGAACCAGGCACGCAGCACGGCGCGGTAGGCGTCGTCGTAGCGGTCGTAGTCGGCTCGGAGCGCGTCGCCGGGCCAACGTTGGGGGAGCAGCTCGCGGGGGAGCAGCGGGTCGGCCTGGAGGTGGCGCAGCACGGCGGCGGAGGTGACGAAGCCCTCGGCCAAGCCTGAGGGATCGCCGGCCTCGAGCGCATCGACGAGACCGGCCATGTCGCGCTGGAGCGACCTGGCCGCGGTCGCCCACCCTGCGAGGTCCCAGAGCACGGCGACGGCCGGGGCTGGTTCGGGGTGCGCGCGGCGCCACCAGCGACACCAGTGGCGGACCACCGCCGTGGCGTCCGGGGAGCGGTCGGCGGCCAGGTTGTCGGGCCGTGCCCAGACGCCCTCTCGCAGCTCGACCAACCGAAGCACGGTGAGGGCATCGCGCAGCGCCGCTCGGTCGGCGGCCGTGCGAGCGTCGTCCCCCTCCACGGTGGCCAGCTCCCACGTGCCGTCCCAGGCCCGCGTCTCGGCGCGACGACTCGCGGCTTGGCGGGACTGGCGCGCCACGAGTCGACCGGCGAGCCGGTAGCCGCCGTCCTCCGCGGTGGCCTCACCGCCGGCGACCAGGCGCGAGAGCGCGGTGCGGGTGGCTCCCTCGGAGATGCCGAACAGCGCGGTGGTGCGCACGAGCAGCGATGTGGGCAGCCAGGGAGGGTCGGTGCCGAGGAGGACCGACGCCAGCACCGATCGGGCGGCGAGGGGCCGAGGGCGGGGAGTGTTACGAGGTGGCGACATCTGTCGAAGAAGTGTAAGGTATCGGGCATGGTCGCTGTGTCGCAGGCTCGCACGACGGTGGTGCCGGCAGCCGATGTGCTGCCCGACGTGCTCCCCACCGAGCGCCTCACCGCCACCGCCATGCCCGTGCCCGAGCTGCGCGCCGAGCTCCGCCGCATCGACGACCTGCGCAACGTCGGCAGCGTGCTGCTCACGTGGGCGCAGGCGCTCGGCACGATCGCGGCGGCGGTGTGGATCGGCCACCCGCTTGCGTACGCGGTCGCCTTCGTCCTCATGGGCCCGGCCTTCGCCCGCTTCGCGATCATCGGTCACGAGGCGGCCCACAAGCTCCTGTTCAGCAACAAGCGATGGAACGACGAGGTCGGCCGCTGGCTGTTGGCCTACCCGTCGTTCGTGCCGCTCGAGGCCTACCGGCGCGGCCACTTCGCGCACCACAAGGACGAGTTCGGGCCGAACGAGCCGGACATGAACCTCTACAACGGCTACCCGATCACCGAGGCCAGCTTCCGGCGCAAGCTGTGGCGCGACGCTCGCGGCACCTCGGGCTGGAAGAACCTGAAGGGGCTGCTCGGTGCACTGCGGAGCCCGTCGTCGCGACCGATCGCGCTGCGCATCTTCGTGATGCAGGTGCCGCTCCTCGTCGCCGCGATCCTCGTCGGCCGCTGGTGGCTCTATCCGCTGCTCTGGCTCGGCCCGTGGCTCACCAGCTGGCGCGTCATCAACCGCCTGCGGTCGATCGCCGAGCACGGCGGCATGCAGCGCTCGAAGGATCGACGCCAGACGACCCACCACGTCGAGCAGTCGTGGCTGGCCCGGTTCTGGCTCGTGCCCTTCAACACCGGGTGGCACCTCGCCCACCACGTCGACATGGGTGTGCCGTGGCGCAACCTCCCTGCGCTGCATGCCGAGCTCGAGGCGGCCGGCTGGGTCACCCCGGAGCTCACCTACCCGAGCTACTGCGCCCTCTGGCGAGCCCTCCGATCCCGCGCCGCCTGACCCCCGCTCCGCCCGCGGCTGTCACGAGTTCGGGGACGATGACCCAGATTTCATGACACCGGCGCCTCAGGGCTCGACGATGACCTCGTCGCCCTGGCGGATCGTGCCGGGTTCGCGCACCCAGGCGTAGGCGCGACTCCATCCGGGGTGGCGCTCGTGGTCCATCCGGTTGAAGTATCGGTCGGTGAACCAGGCGGCGTTCTTCTTGCACGGCGTGGCGTAGGCGGACACCTCCGCCAGCGCCTCGCCGATGCGCATCTGCACACCGGGCCGGATCGTGGCCCAGTCGATGCCCGACACCGTGATGTTCTCGCCGGCCAAGCCCGGGGCGATCGGGTGGCCCTCGGCGCGCAGGGCATCGATCACCTCGGTCGACCACAGGCACAGCGCCTGCAGCGGTCGGCCATGGTGGTGCCGGTCGGCCTGTCGGTCGCCGATCACGCCGCGCAGCCCGAGCTCGACCGACGCGACGGGGGTCTTGGGCACGCCGCCGTCGGACACGTTGAGCTGGGCGACCGCGCCGACCTGGGTGGGTGCACCCGCCCCGAGGGCGTGGATCCCGCGCCCGATGTCGCTGAGGTGGTGGCTGGCGTCGTGGATGGCATGCCGGAGCACCCAGGCCGCATCGACCACGTAGCCGCCGGCGAACGCGGTGCGCCGCCACTGCGGATCGTCATCGGGGCCGACGCGCACGGCGCGGTCGTGCAGGCGCGCGAGGTTGGCCGCGAGGCGCTCGAGCGCGGCGCCGAAGCCATCGCTGACGTTCGGCGCGTGCCCCTCGGGCACGGCCTCCACCACGAGGTCGTCGATGGTGAGCGAGCCGTGCAGCAGCCGACCCATGGCTTGGGTGACGTCGGCGGCGTGCGCGGTGTACTCCGCCGCCGACCACACGTGGGGACCCGGTCGGGCGAGCAGCACGCGCTCTTCGATCCCTTCGATGGTCTCATGCCAGACGGGCGCCAGCGCCCGCAGCGTGCCGAGCGCATCGTCGAGGTCGTACTCGGCGCCGTCGAACCGACATGCGGCGCAGGTCTCGGGCGGTTCGCTCATCGCACCAGTAGAGCGCGGTCAGGCCGTGTCGGGGTCGTCGGGGTGATGGTGAGCGGACGGGTGGGCGTGCGACGTGGTGTGGTCGTGTGTGGGCTCGTCGACGGTGCTGTAGCGGTGGTCCGGTGCATCGGGAACGACGCGCAGGCCCGACCGAGCGGCTGCTTCCGCAAGCGACAGGACCTCGCGCAGGGGCAGGCCGGCGCGCCGGGCCACGCGGGCGGCATCGTCGTGCTCGACCTTGAACCGTCCGGGGCTCACCTTCACGCGCACCGGATAGCCCTCCACCTCGACGGTGTCGATGCTGCGGGCCGATGGCCACCGCTCGAGCGTGGTGCCGCGCACGCCCAGCGACCCGGTCTCGGCGGTAAGGGTGGTGGCCACCTGCGCGGCGAGTGCCGTGTCGGCCAGCGCGGAGACGGTGTAGGCCGGTCGCCCCTTCTTCATCACGATGGGCGTCACCCACGCATCGTGGGCCCCGGCGTCGAGGAGCGCGGCGACGGCGTGGGCGAGCGTCTCACCAGTGGCATCGTCGACGTTGGCCTCGAGCAGCACCACCGGCTGACCGGCACCGATCGCGTCGATGGCGGCGCCCACCACCACCTGCGTGGCGTTGGGCCGGCCGTCGATGTCGCGCGAGCCGGCTCCGAAGCCGGTGGCCTCGATCGCCATCGACGGCATCGGACCGAAGCCGCTGGCCAGCGCCGCGAGCAAGGCGGCGCCGGTGGGCGTGGTGAGCTCGACACCGACGTCGATGCCGGTGGTGGGTGCGCCCACTGAGGCCAGCAGCGCGACGACCGCGGGGGCAGGGTTGGGCAACATCCCGTGCGCGGCGCGGATCATCCCGGTGCCGGTGACCACCGTGGACGCGCGCACCTCGTCGATCCCCAGCACCTCGAGCGCGGCACAGGTGCCGACTACGTCGACGATGGCGTCGAGGCCGCCCACCTCGTGGAAGTGCACCTGCGCGGGCGGGCGGCGGTGGAGCCGGCCTTCGGCGTCGGCCAGCGCCGCGAAGACGGCCAATGCCCGCGCCGACACGCGCTCGGGCAGCCGGGCCTCCTCCACGAGCGCGGCGATGTGCGACGCGGTGCGCACCACGGTGCCCTCCTCCGCGTGGACGTGCAGCTTGGTGGCCGCGATCCCGCAGCGCAGCACGGGCTCGGCTTCCACGGCCCAGCCCCCCACGGGCAGCCGCTCGAGCAGGGCGCGCACCTCGTCGAGATCGGCACCGGCGTCGATCAGCGACCCGAGGGCCATGTCGCCGGCGATGCCGGAGAAGCAGTGGAACCACGCCAGCCGCGTCATAGCGGTCGAATCCCCCAAACCTGCGGCAGAAATGCGTAACGGGGGCCTGATCCTGCCGCAAGCTCGGTGGTTGTGGTGGTGGCGGCGGTTGTCGGGCTCACTTGAGCATCCGCATCACGGCGCACGCGGCGCCGTAGCCGTTGTCGATGCCGACGACGGTGAGGCCAGCGGCACACGACGACAGCATGGCAAGGAGCGCGGTGACGCCCTCGAGCGCGGCGCCGTACCCGACGCTCGTGGGGACGGCGATCACCGGGGCGGCGGTGAGGCCACCCACGAGGCTGGCCAGCGCGCCTTCCATCCCGGCCACGACGACGACGACGTCGGCATCGGTGAGCTTGTCGACGTCGGCGAGCAGACGGTGCACGCCGGCCACGCCCACGTCGGTCAACCGGATCGGCTCGACCCCGTGGGCGGCCAGCACGGCCGCGCACTCGTCGGCCACGGGCAGGTCGGCCGTGCCCGCCGCGCAGAGCACGACGCGCTCAGGGCGAGGTGCGGCCGGTCGCCACACCACGGTGGTGCCGTGGGCCGAGCCGTCGGGGTTGGCCGCCAACGCGGCGGCAGCCTGCTCGGCGCTCGCCCGGGTGAGGAGCACGGGGCTGGCACCTGCGCCCAGGAGCTCGGTGACGATGGCGGCGGCGTGGGCAGGATCCTTGCCCGGGCCATACACGGCTTCGGGCAATCCCTGCCGCAGCGCCCGGTGGTGATCGACGCGCGCGAAGCCCAGATCGGCGAAGGGCAGGCGCCGGAGCTCGGCGAGCGCGTCGTCGGGGTGCACCTCGCCGGAGCGCACGTCGTCAAGCAATCGCTGGAGGGCAGCTTCGTCCACATCAGTAGCATTGCGCCTCGTGACCGACGACGCCGCACCATCGCCGCTTCGCCGCGTCGCCTTCCTCGGTCCCGAGGGCACCTTCACCGAGCAGGCGCTCCTCAGCCAACCCGACCTCGCGTCGCAGGAGCTGGTGGGCATGGGCACCTTCGCTGAGGTGCTGGCCTCGGTCGACGCCGGTGAGGTCGACCTCGGCTTCGTGGGCATCGAGAACTCGATCGAGGGCACGGTGAACGTCACGATCGACGCCCTCGCCCTCGAGCACGACCTCCTCATCCAGCGCGAGGTGGTGCTGGGCATCCAGCTCAGCCTCATGGCGCCACCGGGGACCGGGCTGGGCGACATCGAGCGCATCCTCACCTTCCCGGTGGCGGCCGGGCAGTGCCGGGCCTGGCTGGCCCGAGAGCTCCCCGGCGTAGAGGTGGTGGCCGCCAACTCGAATGCGGAGGCGGCGCGCCTCGTCGGTGTCGAGCACGATGGCCGGTCGGCCGCGGTCGCGCCCGCCCTGGCCGCCAAGATCTACGGGCTCGAGGTGCTGGCCAGCGACATCGAGGATCACCCCGAGAACAGCACCCGCTTCGTGCTCGTCGGCCGCGGTCCGGTGCCACCGCCCACCGGTCACGACAAGACCACGATCGTCGTGTTCCAGCGAGCCGATCGGGCGGGGTCGCTGCTGGCCATCCTGCAGGAGTTCGCGGCCCGGTCGATCAACCTCGTGAAGCTCGAGTCTCGGCCCACCAAGAAGGCCCTCGGCGACTACTGCTTCATCATCGACCTCGAGGGTCACCTCGCCGACGAGCTCGTGGCCGACTGCCTCCGCGATGTCCGCTCGAAGGTGGCCGACATCAAGTTCCTCGGCAGCTACCCCGCCGCCGGCGAGCACGGCGCCGCCGTGCGTCGCGACGCTGAGGCGTCGTGGCGGGCGGCCGATGCGTGGATCACCGCCCAGCGGGCAAAGCTCGGCTGAGGCCGCGCCCCCACTAGCGTCCTCGACGGAGCGGTGGCCGAGTGGACGAAGGCAACGGTCTTGAAAACCGTCGACCTGCAAGGGTCCGTGGGTTCGAATCCCACCCGCTCCGCGCGGGTATCCTCTCTCGTCCACCCTGGAGTGGTGGCCGAGTCCGGTTGAAGGCGCATCCCTGCTAAGGATGTGAGGGGGCAACTCCTCCGTGGGTTCGAATCCCACCCGCTCCGCTGATCCGCCCGGCGCCCGTCGCCGGGCGGTGCCGCGTCCCGCCCATGGGGGAGACTGCCGACGATGAGCGAGCTGCTGGTTCGGGGGGCGTCGGTGTGGCGCGATGGCGCCTGGCTGGCCATCGATCTGGCGTGTCGCGACGGGCAGATCGTGGACGGCGGCGGCAGCGGCGCAGCCGTGATCGAGGCCTCGGGCCTACTCGCCACCCCGGGGTTCATCGATCTGCAGTGCAACGGGGGGCTGGGCATCGACTTGGCCAGCGAGCCCGAGCGGTTGTGGGAGCTGGCGGCGCTGCTGCCTCGCTGGGGGGTCACCGCCTGGCTGCCCACCATCGTCAGCACGCCGCCGGGGACCATCGAGCGGGCGCGGGCCACGCTGGCCGCCGGCCCACCGCCGGGCTGGGTCGGCGCCGCGCCGCTCGGGCTGCACCTCGAGGGGCCCTTCCTCGCGCCGGCCAAGCGGGGAGCGCACCCGGAGGTGCTCCTCCAGGCGCCGTCGCTCGCCGCGATCGCTGGCTGGACGCGCGACGCGGGCGTCGCCCTGGTGACGCTGGCTCCGGAGCTCGAGGGAGCGCTCCCGGTGATCGAGGCCTTGGTCGCCAGCGGGGTGGTGGTGTCGCTCGGCCACACCGCGGCCTCCGCCGCCGAGGTGCTGGCGGGGATTGATGCGGGGGCAACCTGGGTCACCCACCTCTTCAACGCCATGGCCCCGCTGCACCATCGCGAACCAGGGCTCGCGGGCGTGGCCTTGTCCGACCCCCGCCTGCAGGTGGGGCTGATCGCCGACGGCATCCACCTGCACCCCACCGTCGTGGCCATGGCCCAGCGAGCGCTGGGCGACCGGCTGACCCTGGTGACCGACGCGGTCGCCGCCCTCGGGATGCCGCCCGGCGATCAGGCGCTGGGTCGAGCCCAGGTGACCGTCGGCAACGGCGGCGTTCGGCTGGCCGATGGCACGCTGGCGGGCAGCAACCTCTCGATGGATCAGGCCGTGCGCAACCTGGTTCGCTTCACCGGCTGTGCGCCTGCGACGGCGCTGTGCGCCGCCGCCGAAGCCCCCGCCCGCCTCCTGGGCGACCGGCAGCGAGGCACGCTGGCGATCGGTGGGCGTGCCGACATGGTGCTCCTCACCCAGGCGCTCGAGGTGGTGACGACGGTGGTCGGCGGTCGGGTCGTGCACGGCACCGACCCATCGGCCGGCGGACCGCATTGAACGCTGCTGCTCACGCGGTGCGGTGGAGCGCCCGTCGGAGGCGGTCGTAGGCGGCGTTGGCCGCCACCATCCGTCGCAGCGCGGCTTCTGCGTCTTGGCCAGGGACCACCCGATCGGGGTGGTTGGCCTGTGCGATGCGCCGACGGGCCGAGGCCGCTTCGTCGAGTGATGCATCGGGGAGCAGCCCGAGGACAGCGAAGGGGTCGGCGTCGGGGTGCTCCCACCACTCGATGTTGCTGCAACCTTCCTCGACGATCCGCTCGCCGCTCCAGTGGCGGGCCCGCAGGCGCATGAGGTCTCGCTGGGCCTCGAGCCGAGCGGCGCGGGCGCGGAATCGCTCGGCCATCTCGGCGGCGCGCTGCGGGTCGGGCACGATTCGGGGCTCCCACCCCCCACCGTCGGTCAGATCGACGACCGTGTCGGCGTCGTCGCGGAGGAAGACATCGTCTCGTTCGGCTGAACCTCTCGCGCGCCAGAAGGCCATCGTCCCTCCCTTGACGAAGAAAGCGTACGAGTGGTGCACCTCAGCAATCGGGGATGGTCGGGCGCGGATGGACGCGCACCCGCACCGCCCACCAGGCTCTGTCCGACGAAAGGACCCCTATGCCCGATTCCCCTTGGCAGGGCGACGCTTGCTCGCTCGTCGATGCCTTCCGTGCCGGTGATCGCTCGCCCGTCGAAGAGCTCGACGCCACCCTCGCCGCGATCGCATCGACGGATCTGAACTGCTTCTCCCATGTCGACCCCGAGCGCGCTCGCGCCGCAGCGGAGACCGCTGACGTGTCGTTGCCCTTCGGCGGCGTGCCCACCGCCATCAAGGAGCTCGACCCCGTCGAGGGCTGGCCGTGGACCGAGGCGTCGCTCGTCTACAAGGACCGCATCGGCACCTTCACGTCGCACCAGACGCAGCGCCTCTTCGAGCGTGGCGGTGTGGTGCCCGTGGGAAAGACCACCGCCAGCGAGTTCGGTGGCCTCAACGTGAGCGTCACAAAGATCAACGGCGTCACACACAACCCGTGGCGTCACGGCCGCACGGTGGGCGGCTCGTCCGGCGGCTCCGCGTCAGCGGTATCGGGCGGCCTCGTGAGCCTGGCCACAGGTGGCGATGGCGGTGGATCCATCCGGATCCCGGCCGGGTACACCGGCCTCCTCGGGATGAAGGGCACGTTCGGGCGGATCCCGCGCGGTCCTCACGCCTTCATGCGCCCCAACACCGTGGTGCTCGGCAACCTGTCTCGCTCGGTGCGAGACGCTGCTCGCTACTACGACGTCTGCGCCGGCACGCACCTGTACGACCCGTCGAGCCTTCCGTCGCACGGTCGCTGGGAGGCCGGCCTCGGTTCGAGCGACCTGAAGGGGCTTCGCGTCGCGATCGTGCCCGCGCTCGGCGGCGCCACGCTCGAGTCGGGCGTGGAGGATCGCATCCGTGCCGAGGCCAAGCAGCTCATGGCCGACACCGGGATGGTGGAGGTCGACGTTCGCGTCGAGCCGCCGAACCTGGCCGCCCAGTGGATGATGGGCAACCTGGCCACGCTCCTCGCCGACCTGGGCGATGCGTGGCCGCAGTGCTCCGGCGACCTCACCGACGAGGTGGCCGTGGGTCTGCACCTGGCTGAGGCCATGTACAACCTGCGCACCGCGGCGGTGGCTGAGGAGCTGCGCATCCAGGCCAACGAGGTGATGGCCCGCGCCTTCGAGCAGGCCCACCTGATCATCGCGGCCACGAACCCCGGCCCCGCCTTCGCCGCCGACGCTGCCACCAGCAACCCGCAGGCACCGATCATCGACAAGCTGTTCTCGAACGGCCCCGCTCGTCAGGTGGTGCGGGGCCTCCTCGGCGCGGTGCGCGTGGCGGCCGGCGCGGTGCCGAAGCTGCCGTCGGCGGTGCTCGGCCAGGCGGAGCACCGCTTCCCCGACTTGGTGAACATGGGCGCCCTCACGATCATCGCCAACATCTACGGCAACCCTGCCGTGTCGATTCCGGCGGGAACCGTGGATGGCCTGCCCGTGGGCATGCAGGTGCTCGCCCCCCACCATCGCGACGAGCTGCTGTTCGATGTGGCGCTGGCCGTGGAGCGCGAGCGCCCGTGGCCCATGGTGGCGCCCGGCACCTGAGGCGTCGTCCGGCAAGCTGGCGCGGTCAGCCGACCATTGGCGTCGTCCACCCCAGGAGCGTGCCGCTACCCGTCCTGGCAGGATTGAGGCCATGGCGCGCTTCAAGGTCGGGGACAAGGTCATCATCACCGAGGGCGACTTCAAGGGCGAGCGCGGTGCGATCGTCGACAAGAAGCTCCTCGGTGACGGGCTCGTGGTGGCCCTCGAGAAGAACGGCAAGGAGATCAAGACCGAGGAGGGTCATGTCAACCTCGCCGACGACTGACTGGCTCCCGGGGTCGGCCGCAACGCAGGAATCTCAGCCGTGGGGCAGGGCTTCGGCCTCCCCAGGGCGAACGTGGCGATATGCGTCGATCTGGGGTGTTTGGGGCAGTTGTGGTGGCGGCCGTGGTTGCAGCGGGGATCGGAGTGGCGACCACTGCGATCAGCTCGAGGGGAGCGGCGCCGACGGCGGCGACTTTGGGCGAGAACGCCCAACGGTTCCTCGACCGCACAGGTGACGCCGACGGCGGTTCTGCCGCCGGGGCATCGAGGGCATCGGGCAGTGCTTCCGCCGGAGAGCAGGCGGGTGCCATCGAGGGTCAGTACATGCCCAACGGCTTCCGCCTGACACCGGCGGGCAAGCAGGTTCCGGTCTTCAACTTCCCGCTCGGCCTCAGCCCCGCGGGCGATGGCAGCCACGTGATCGTGTCGTCGGACAGCGGCGGCATGCAGGGGCTCTCCACCGTCGACGCCGCCGCGCTCACGCCCACCTACACGCCGGCGGACAACCTGTTCATCGGCGTGGCCGCCACATCGGATGGCCGGGTGTACGCCAGCGGCGGCAACGCCGATCGGGTGTTCCGGCTCCGCCTCGCGGGCCCGACGCTCGTCCACCAAGATCTCACCGAGGCCCAGCCCTTCCCGGCCCACAACATCCTCCACACGCCGGAGCGCAACGGCGCGCCGGCCTCGCCCGTCGGCGACGGCATCCCGGTGAAGGGCTACCCGGGGGCCAGCGTGCTCGACGGCGACCTGCTCTATGTCGCGGGCACGTTGAGCGAGCCGACCGGCACCGGACCGGATGCGTGCCCCGGCGGGCAGCTGGCCTGCGGCCGGGTGAGCGTCATCGACACCACGACCGACAAGGTCGTGCGGCGCATCCCGGTGGGACTCGACGCCTACGCGCTGGCCCTCGACGCGGCGCACCACGTCCTCTACGTAGCCAACTGGGCCGACGAGGCCGGCCGCGGTGTCGGACTGGGCATCGCCGGCGAGGGTGGCACGGGCGTCGGTGCGCGCGATGTCGGGACCGTATCCCGGGTCGACATCTCCGACCCGCTCACCGCCCACGAGATCGACTTCACGCCGGTCGGCCACCACCCGACTGCGCTGCAGCTCAACGGCGACCGGCTGTTCGTGGCCAACACGAACGACGACACGATCACCGTGTTGGCGGTCGGAGTCGGCGGCGCCCTGACCAGGGTCGGCGGCCTCGAGTCGGTCAAGCCCCACAGCGGTGCCCAGGTCGGCGCCCACCCCGACGCCTTCGCGCTGTCGCCCGACGGCAAGACGTTGTTCGTGGCTCTGGCCGGGCTCAACGCCGTGGAGGTGCGCGATGGCCACACCGGCGCGCCGCTTGGTGACGACCCCGTCTACATCCCCACCGGCTGGTACCCGTCGGCTCTGCTCGTGACCGGAACCCAGGACGCATATCGCCTGTGGGTCGCCAACGCCAAGGGCGAGGGCGTGGCGACGGGCCAGGGCTCGGGCATGAACCTCAGCATCGGTGGCGATGGCAACCCGCTCACCGGCACAGTCAGCGTGATCGACCTCCCCGATGCAGCCCGCGAGGCGGGCTGGACCAGCCAGGTCGTGAAGAACGACCACCTCGGTGACTTC
>JBKJIE010000049.1:0-23957 GCA_046598715.1 Acidimicrobiales bacterium
CACACGCCCATGCTGATGACCCACTTGGGTTCCATCATCTGGTCGTAGATCTGACGGAGCACCGGTGCCATCTTCTGGCTGACCCGACCGGCGACGATCATGAGGTCGGCCTGGCGGGGCGAGGCGCGGAACGTCTCCATGCCGAAGCGCGAGATGTCGTAGTGGGGCCCGCCGGCACCCATCATCTCCAGTGCGCAGCACGCGAGGCCGAACGTGGCGGGCATCACCGACATGCGGCGAGCCCACTTCACGAGATCCTCGAGCTTGCCGGTGAGGAAGTTGTGGTCGAGCCCCTCGAGGCCCTCGCTGACATCCCACCCCATCAGGCCGCCACCTCGGGCCCGTCGGAGCGCTCTGCTCGCCCCTCGAGGCCGACGCGCTTCACCGTGGTGGTAGCGGTGCGCTCAGTGGTGACCATTGGGGACAGGCGCCGCGCCTTGTTGGCCGGGCCCCAGTCGAGTGCACCGTTCGAGAGCAGGTACAGGAACGAGACGAACACCGCGACCGCGAACAGCAGCACCTCGACCAGCCCAAAGCCACCGAGGTCGCGGTAGATGACCGCCCAGGGGTAGAGGAAGATGATCTCGATGTCGAACACGATGAAGATCATCGCGATCAGGTAGAAGCGCACCGGGAAGCGCTCAAGCGTTTCGCGTCCGGGCACGATGCCGCTCTCGTAGGGCGACCGCTTCGCGACGGTGGAGGCCTTCGGAGCGAGCAGGCCCGAGGCGACGCGACTGAGCGCGGCAAACAGGATCGCCAGGACCGCCAGCGCAACGACCGGGAGGTACTGCCCCAAACCGATCAGGACTCCGTGGTCGCCGGGACCAGGCTCCGCACCTGTGCGACACGCTGATCCCGACGGTGGAGCTGGGTGCACAAGACGGCGAACATGATGCCCGAGGAGAGGCAGAGCATCGAGCCAGGGAAGCGCCGGTCACCGAGGTTGCGCTCCATGATCACCGACACCACCGGCTTGGTCTGGTCGGCGGTGGGCTTGGGCGGCGGCTGACCGGGATCGGGCTCCACCTTCACGACAGGTTGCACCTGGATCAGGGCGTAGTGCGGTGGGTGCTTGAGCTCGATGAAGGTGGTCTTGAGCTTCTTGACGAGCCGATCCATGCGACTCGGGTGGTCGGGCAGCTGCGACTTTCCACCGCGTTCGAAGGAGTACACCGGCACGTAGTCGACCGCTGTGGCGATCGCGAGCTGCTTGTCGGGGTGCTCGACGAAGTACTCGTCGACCGCCGCCTTCGCCTCACCGAAGCTGGCGTCGGATTCGGGCAGGAGCTTCCAGCCTCCGAGCGAGGCCTCGAGCGTGCTCCGCTGCGCAGCCAGGTCCTCCTCGGTCAGCGCAGAGAGCTTCGCCGGGGGAGGGAGCTTGGAGGTGTCCAGGACGTGGGCTTCGTCGAGGGCAGCGTTCTGCAGCCCTGGGTAGACGACCTCGTGCACCTCCCAGTGGTTGATCTGCCCGAGCATGCCGATCGAGCCGTAGGTCCACCAGATGCCACCCATGATCGTGAGCCAGCCGAAGATGGCTGCCGCGGCGAGCATGAACCCGAGGCGGAGGCCCAGGTTGGTGACGAGGAGGAGGTAGACGGAGCCCACCAGCACCAGGACGCCCACCGCAAAGGCGAGGAAGCCGCGGATCTGGGGATCCCAGGCGATGCCGGCAAGTGTGTGCAGCAACATCGCTCAGGGCCCCTTGGTCGTGGTGGTCGTGGTGGACGCGGCGGCAGCCTTGGCTGCGGCAGCGGCCTCGGCAGAAGCGGCGCAGTTGGGGATCACGTCGCCGCCGAGGGACGCCTCGTAACAGGCGACCGCTCGGATCATGCCGTCGGTGAACATGCCGTCGCCGTCTGCGTCGTCCTTGAGGTCAGCCTTGTCGTCAGGGTTGTCGCCGAAGCCCGGCATGCGGCCGCTCCCCTGGCCGCGCTGGCCATAGAGGATCCCGAACTCGGAGCCCTTGTGCAGGAAGTCGATCAGGTCGTTGATCGAGAGGAACTGGCGCGGGATCACCGAGTACCGGAGCGAGAAGCCGAAGGCGCCAGACCCGTCGGGGAAGCCGGCGTAGTCGCTCAGGTCGGCGTTGGCCGGCCGCTGCGATCCGGGCACGATCGAGGCGCCCTTCGTGTGACAGCGGGCGCAGGAGTAGGCGCCACCAGCGGTGCCCTTGGCCAACCCCAGGTTGAAGATGGCCTTGCCGACCGCGGGGTCGGTGTAGTCGATGAAGGCACCCTTGGCGAGACCGAGGTCGGCGCGGATCGCGTCCTCCACCTGCGCCTTGGCCTCCTTCGAGCTGATCTGGATCGACCCGAGGTAGGAGATCAGCTCGTCGATCTGCTGGGTGGTGAGCGGGCCGCCACCGGCCGCCCCCCAAGCGGGCATGGGCGTGCCCGGCCGACCGTAGGTGAGGATGTCGCGCACCTCGTCGATGCTGAAGCGCAGGAGCACCGTGTTGAGGGCCGGAGCCTGCCAGGTGACCGACGCGACGAACTTGGCGTTGGTGTCGGAGAGCGTGAAGGGCGCACTGGCGCCCACACCGCCGGCACCGTGGCACCCGGCGCAGTTGTAGCCACCCTCGAGCGTGGGAGCGAACAGCTTCGCCCCTCGGTTCACGAAGGTCTGGTCGAACTCGGCGATGGCGCCCGACTGCCGAGACGGCTCGTTCAGCCAGTAGAGCGGGAGGCCCACGGCCACGACGGCGAGCAGCACAAGGCCCGTCGACAGTGCCCGTGTGAGGCGCGGTCCTTCAAGGCCTTCGTCGTCGTAGTAGGGCTTGCGGTTGGGCGCGAGCTCGATCTCCGACGCGACTTCGTCGTGGCCGGCCCGGATGTTGGAGGCGACGTACCAGACGAAGCCGATGCCGGTGAGCACGGCGATGACCGCGCCGATGGACTTGACCGTGCTGGCGGCCAGCACGGAAGAGAGCAGGTGGATCAATGCTTACTCCCGCCACCGACGCAGTGCGGGCCTTCGGCCTCTTGCCCGGTGGTGTTGGTGCCGATGGGTGGACCGATGATGATCTGGCCGGTGTTCACGCTGACGTTGCTCCCGGAGACGGTGACGGGGAAGCGATCCAGGCCGCGCGGCGCCGGACCACCCTTCTTCTCCCCGTTGCGGTTGTACTGCGAGCCGTGGCACTGGCACTCGAACCACTGCGAGCTCGGGCAGCTCGGCACGCGGCAGCCGAGGTGCACGCACTTCTGGTAGAGCGCGGTGTAGCCCGCTTCCATGCCGGCCAGCTCAGCGCTGTAGGTCTTGCGGGCGTTGCCCAGCGCCGCAGCCGGGTAGTGCGTGACCCACATCCGACCTTCTGGGTAGTACGCGAAGCCCCGACCCTCGGCGATCTTCGTGTCGATCGAGGCCGTGCTCCCAAGCTTGACCACCGAGCCGAAGCCACCACCCAGCTTGGGCCACAGGAAGGCGAGGACCGAGGCACCGAAGCCGGAGAGCCCGAGGACGAAGAAGCCGACGATGCCCCGGTTGAAGAACTGGCGGCGGGTGACGGCCAGCACCTCGGGGTCGGGCGGCACCCACGCAACGGGCGGCTTGGCATCGATGGTGGCGACAGCCCGGGAGGACTCGAGGCGCTCCATGGCGGCCGCCGCCTCCACCTGCTTGCCGCTGACGGCCACCGCATCAGCGTCGGCCGAGGTGACCGCACCGCGATCGCGCTTGCGTGTCTCGCGGGCAAGGGCGCCGATGACCTCACCGGTGTCGCGTCGACGCGCCGACGCGAAGAGCAGCACCCCGGCGAGCAGGATGAGGACGGGGATGGCGATGAGCAAGACGGTGGTGGTCTCCATGTGCGGTTACCTCACAGCTCGACGAAGAGGTCGACGTTCCACGGGAAGATGAAGTTGAAGCCCGGGCCTCGGAAGAACGTGCCCATGAGCACGAGCACCGACCAGTACATGAGGAACACCGTGAAGAGCGAGATGGCGAACTTCCGGTGCTCGGGCTTGTTGCTGGGGTTGCGATCTGTGTACGGCGCCAGGATGAGGCCGACGAGGGCCATGCCCGGCAGGAGCACACCAGCCACCATCGGGTGGAACCACTTCAGCAGCTCCTGAAGGCCGAGGAAGTACCACGGCGCCTTGGACGGGTTCGGTGTCTGGTTGAAGTTGGCCAGCTCCAGCAGCGGGGCGTTGACGAAGATTGAGAAGACGAGCAGGAACCCCGTGCACGCCAGCGCGGCGACGAACTCGACGACGAGCAGGTGCGGCCACACGTGCACCTTGTCCTGCGGAGTGGCCTTGACGTCCTGGATCGACCCGGACTTGACCACCGTGAGGAGCCGCTGCGTGTGACCACCGGGACCGGTGGCCAACGGTGCAGCGGCAGCAGGAGGTGCGGTGGCCGTGGCCACGCCTCCTCCGCTCGCGGCGACCTCAGTGGAGGCCTCGCCGCCAGCCGCCTTGGCCTTGGCGGCCTTTGATCGCTCGAGGAGGTGGGAGGGGATCTTGCTCTCGGCCTCGCTCGCAGGCGCGTCGCCGCTGCCGGCGGGGGAGGCAGGGGCCTCGCTCGCGCCGCTCGCGGCCGCGGCCTTCTTGCGGGCCTCTTCGGCTCGCTTGCGCAGGTGCTCGGGGATCTCAGCCATGTCTCAACCCCTCGATCTAGAGCGGCCCGGAGATGCCGCCGTCTTTGCGCACCCGCCAGAAGTGGATCGCCATGAAGATGACGATCACGAACGGGAGCATCAAGACGTGCAGCACGTACCAGCGCAGGAGTGTGTCGGATCCGATCTCCACACCGCCAAGGAGCACGAAGCGCACCTGGCTGCCGAAGACCGGCGTGTAGCCCATCATGTTCGTGCCCACGGTGACCGCCCACAGAGCGAGCTGGTCCCAGGGCAGCAGGTAGCCGGTGAAGGACAGGAGGAGGGTGAGGAGCAACAGCACCACGCCGATCACCCAGTTGAACTCCCGGGGCGGCTTGTAGGCACCGTGGTAGAAGACGCGGGCCATGTGCAAGAAGACGGACAGCACCATGAGGTGCGCCGCCCATCTGTGCATGTTCCGCACGAGCAGACCGAAGGTGACCGAGGTCTGCAGGGTGTAGATGTCGCTCCAGGCCTGCGCGGCTGTGGGCCGGTAGAAGAACATCAAGAAGATGCCGGTGACCGTGAGCAGGATGAAGAGGAAGAACGACAGCCCGCCCAGGCACAGCGTGTAGCTGACCTTCACGGCGTGGCGCTTCACCTTCACCGGGTGCAGGTGGTAGAGCACCGAGTTCATGATCACGTAGGACCGGTTCCTCGGTGAGTCGGTGTAGCCGTTCCTGAAGATCGAGCCAGGGCGGAAGATGGAGTTCCACGCTTGGCTGCCCTGGACGTTGTCCGGGAGCTTCTTCAGGGAGTCGGCGATCTTCTGACCGGCGCTCTTGCCATCCATTGTGTCTGCCACGGTTGCTTCTCCTACCCGAGTCTCATGCCGTAGCCGTAGCCATGGGTGTTGGTGCGCTGATGGAAGTCGCCGCCCGGATCCGGGTCGCCGACCTTGCCCATGATGATGACGCCCGTGGGGCACCGATCGACGCAGAGCGCGCAGCGCGTGCAGACGTCATCGTCGATGAGGAACATGACGTGGTCGCTGGGGTCGAGACCGGGCTGATCGATGCCGATCGCCTCGTCCACGGCCTCGGTCGTGACCATGTGGATGCACTTCCACGGGCAGATGTCGACGCAGCCTTCGCACATGATGCACTCGGACTGATCGATGTGGATGAACTGCTTGGGCTTGACCGCCTTGCCGAGCCAGGCGGCGTCGACCTCCTGGAGGACGTAGTCGTCCCGGAACTCCGGCATCGGCGGGTTGGCGTCGGTGCGTGCCATGGCGCGGCGCTAGCCCTTCCGCGCCAGCGGGCGGCCGTAGGTGGTGGTGGCAGGGGCGACCTCAGGCTTGGCCTTCGACCGGTTCTGCCACTGCGTCCAGTGGAAGACGTGCAGCGTGAGCGCCACGCCGTAGATGAGCGTGACGATGAGATCTCGGAGCACCTGGTAGGTGATCGTGATCGGGAGGAACCGGTTCGGCTTGAAGACGTCGAACGGCCCGAAGAGGAAGCGATCGGAGCGCCACTTCCACTCGCTGTCGGCGAGGGTGATCCACTGGTGCGGCACGACGCCGTACCAGAGGTTGAAGAGCACGAAGGCGAACACGGCCGCGGCCATGGCCTCGCCCCAGCTCAAGGGGGAGCCCGGCGCACGGCGCTTGCTGTAGAGCAGCACCGCGGCGTTGCCCGCAAGGGCCAGCAACAGCGATGTGGCGAACGCGATCACTCGCGGCGGCTCCCTCGTGAAAACTCTCACAATGACCCGGGGACGGTTCCAACGGCCCCGGCGGACGGTTCCGGTCTAGCACGGCGGTTCACAAGCCTTCACATCGGCCGCGATCGCCGTGGAACGTCGGTCGCAGGAGCCGAACCGACGGCGAGCGGACCACATGGCGCGGCGCGATCTCTCGGGCTCGGCCGGAAGCAGCACGACCCATCCGCGCATCTCCTTAGGAGCCGAGCCGACAGGCGAGACGACCAGACAGCACAGCGCCATCTCCGGCCTCAGGCAGAACAACCGTGACCCATTCGCGTATCTCCTTGTCCGGCTCCCCTTGGCTTGGCTGGCGCGACGCGACGCGCCTAGGTTCACCCGCACCACGCCCTGCTTTGCGGAGGACCCAACCGCGTGACCGAGATCCCCGAGCACCTGCTCAAGCGCTCCAAGGAGCGGCGCGCCGCCATCGGTGGCGAGGACGCTGCCGCGTCCGCCGAGGCGCCTGCTGCGTCCGCACCCGATGCAGAAGCCCCCGCGGCCACGCCGGCGGTCCCGGCCGCGGCAGCGGTCGTCGAGCCAGCGCCCGCACCCAAGCCGGTCCGCCCCGAGGTGGCTGCGGCGCTCAAGCGTCGCAAGATCCCCTTCTGGGCCATGCCGGTGCTCGCCGGCCTGCCCCTGTGGGCCTACGTGTACCAGGCCACGCTCGAGCCCCCGCCCGCCGACCAGAGCAGTCCGCTCGTGCTCGGCGCCGCGGTCTACGGCGGCTGCGCCAGCTGTCACGGCGCGGCTGGCGAGGGCGGGGTCGGCCCTGCCCTTGCCGGCGTGCTCAAGACCTGGCCCGACTATCGCGACCACATGATGTGGGTGCGGCTCGGCGACGCCGGTTGGCCCGGCACCACGTACGGCGCCACGGCCAAGCCCAAGAACGTCGGCATGCCGGCCCACGCCGCGCTCACCGACGCTGAGCTGGCCCAGGTGGTGCTCTACGAGCGCACCACCTTCGGCGGTCTCGTGCCCACCAGCCAGGAGTACCTCGACCTCGTCGAGATCGCCGAGGGCCGCAAGTTCTTCAAGGACGTCGGCCTGGGCCCCGTTTCCACCGCGGCGGGTGTCGATCCTGCCAAGCTCGCAGCCGGCTGACCCCGATGGGCGCTTCGGGCGCCGGGTCGATCGCTGATGGGCGGAGCGGTCGGTCCGTCCACCAGACTGGCCCCGTGACCGGCACCGCACCCGAACGCCACGACGTGCTCGTGATCGGCGGCGGTCCCGCGGGATCCGCCGCCGGGCACTGGCTGGCTCGCGCTGGCCGCGATGTCGTCATCGTCGAGAAGAAGACGTTCCCGCGCGAGAAGACCTGCGGCGACGGGCTCACGCCCCGTGCCGTCACCCAGCTCCAAGCCATGGGCCTCGAGGAGAAGATCGCGGCCAACCACCACCGCGTGGACGGGCTGCGCTGCATCGCCCACGGCACCACGCTCGAGCTGCGGTGGCCGGAGCATCCGGTGCATCCGCCCTACGGCTACGTGGTGCGACGACGCGACCTCGACACGATGGTGGCCGAGGAAGCCGAGGCGCGTGGCGCCACGCTGCTGCAGGGCACCGAGGCGCTGCGCCCAATCCTCCGCGACGGGCTGCTCGTCGGCGCAGTGGCCAAGGACAAGAGCTCGGGCGAGGAGCGCGAGATCCACGCCCGCTACGTGGTGATCGCCGATGGCTCGCTGTCGCGCTTCGGCCGGGCGCTCGGCAACCAGCGCGACAAGCGACTGCCCCAGGGCATGGCCATCCGGGGCTACTTCGAGAGCCCGATGCACGCCGATCCTTGGATCGAGTCGGCGCTCGACGTGCGCGATCGCAACGGCGACGCGATGCCGGGCTACGGCTGGATCTTCCCGTGCGGCGACGGCACCATCAACGTCGGCATCGGGCTGCTGTCCACGTTCCGAGGGTGGCGCGAGATCAACACGTCGCACCTGATGACCGAGTGGGCGGCCACCGCGCCCGCGCACTGGGGGATCGACCCCGATGCGATGCTCGGGCCGGCCACGGGCGGGCGGCTCCCCATGTCCGGGTCGATCAACCCCAAGAGCGGGCCCACGTGGATCGTGATCGGTGATGCCGCCGGGTCGATCAACCCGTTCAACGGCGAGGGCATCGACTACGCCTACGAGACCGGGCGCATGGCCGCCGGGCTCATCGACGAGGCGCTCGAGGTCGGGTCGGCCATGCCGCTCGCGCGGTACCCAGATCTGCTCGAGGAGGAGTACGGCCTGTACTTCCGCGTGGCCAGCGCGTTCGCGCAGGTGATCGGCCAGCCGGCGCTCATGCAACAGCTCACCCGCGTCGGCGTGCAGTCGCAGAGCCTCATGGAGTGGGTGCTGCGGATCATGGCCAACCTCCTGCGGCCCGACGAGCTCGGGCCGGCCGAGGCCGCCTACCGAGCGGTCGCCGCGATCGCACGTGTCATCCCCGAGCGGATGCCCGCCTGACCTGACCGCAACGTTGGTCGGCTACTGGGTGTCGAGGGCGATCCGACCGTCGGGGGTTGTGGCCCAAACCCGGCCGTAGGCATCGGCGCGGAGGGCACACCGCAGGCGGACATCGACCGCGCCGTCGCCGTCGGGACGGAAGGTGCCCGCCGCGACGCGGTCGTCCCACGTGCCCGCGGGTGGTGAGAGCCAGAGCGCGTAGGTGACCTCAGGGTCGAGGCCGGTGGCGGTGAGCTGCACCAGCGAACCGCCGGTGTGGTCGTCAGCGACGATGGCCTCGGCCGTCGCACCTGGCGGCGCAACGGCGAACGCCACCCCTTGCCCGCGCAGGGGTGCCTGCGTGCCATCCCGTTGCAGCACGGCGACGGCCGCGACGGCGACCACCACCGCGGCTGCGCCCGCCAGCGCGGCGAGTCCGGCTCGGACCCGCCACCGTGCGCGCCGCTCCGCGGAGATGGTGGCGACGATCTGCTCCGCGAGCTGGGCGGGCGGCTGCTCGAGATCCGTGTCGGCGGCCACCACGATGCAGAGTGCCCGATCGGGGTCTGCTGCGAGGGACACGGCGGCGACGGCGAGCAGCGAGTCGGCCTCAGCCCGACACACGGCACACGATGCGAGGTGCTGCTCGAGCCGTGCCTCACGGTCGGGCCGGATCTGCGCGACGACCCACCCGGCGAGGTCCTCCTGCCATGCGGCGCAGGAGATCGGGTGGTCAGCCATCTCGCCATCCGCCGGCTTCCAGGGCAGACCGCATGGCGCGCAGCCCGTAGTGCACGCGGCTCTTCACGGTGCCCTCGGGTACGCCGAGCTCGCGGGCGACCTCGGCATAGGGCCGACCCCGCCAATGCACCTCCACGAGCGCGTGCCGATGGTCGTCGGCCAAGGTGTCGAGCGCGGCGTCGACCGCCCACGTCGTGAGCGCCTGCTCGATGGCGTCACCGCCAGCGGCGCCCCCCGAGGCCTCCCGCACCGGCGCGTCGGGGGCGAGACCCGGGCGGATCCGGCGTGCCCGCACCTGGTCGATCACCACGTTGCGCAGGATGGCGAACAGCCACGTGCGCTGCGACGCCATGGCCGGGTCGTACCGATCGGATGCTCGCCACGCCCGCACGAAGGTCTCCTGGACCGCATCCTCGGCCTGGCCCGCGTCACCCAGCGCCCGCCGCGCGAAGCGGTACAGCTCGGCACCGTGCGCGTCGTAGGCCGACCGAAGGGCGGCGTCCGGCATCGGTGCCATGCGGCAGGTCTACCGCCCGATCAGCCGGTGACGGTGAGCGTGGCCGTCATCGAGGGGTGGATCTTGCAGTGGAACGCATATGCACCCGCCTTCTGCGGCGCAGTGATCGTGGCCTTGGATCCGGGCGAGACGCGGTCGGTGTCGAAGGAGCCGTCGTCGGCGGTCATCGTGTGCGTCGCCTTGCCCGCGTTCTCGAAGGTCACCGTCGCCCCCGGGGCCACGCTGATCGAGGTGAGGGAGAAGTCCTTGGCCACGATCGTGGAGCCGTCAGCCGTGCCACCGCTCGTGCTGGTGGGGGTGCCGTACTCGTTGCCCCCTTCTGCCGCAGTGCTGGTGGTGCCGCCAGCTCCAGAACCGGTCTTCACGCTGTCGCTGCCACATGCGGCGAGCCCGAGCACGAACAGGGCGCCGGTCGCCAGTGTCAGGAACGCCCGGGAGCGATGGGAACGAGACGAGACGGTGTGTGCGGTCATGACCAGGGATACGCAGCCGACCGCCGAATCGTTCACCGTCTCTGAAGATCACGGCCGCCATGCGGACCTGTCGCTTCAGAGCGTTGGTTGCTGCCTGCTAGCCGACGGGCACTCGGTCGTCGGTCGAGTGGTGCTCCGCCGATTCGAGGGCGACGAGATCCACGACGTGGACCGGCGCGTCGAGGTCGATCACCCGCGGGCGAGCGTCGGGTTCCGAGCCGAGGATGCGTCGGCGACCGGGAAGGTGCTTCGCGTCCATCGGCGTGGTGGCCGTGGACCACGCCCCGTAGAGCGCGGCCAGGACCAGCGAAGCGGCGATCGCGTGCGGCACGCCGATGACGCTCGCCACCACCCCACCGACAGCGGCACCAATCGCCTGGCTTCCCATGAGCAAGCCAACCGCGATTCCCATCGCCGAGGCGCGCGAGTCGCGCAGCAACCGGGTGCCCACCACAATGTTGGTGGGAACCGACACCGCGAACATGCCACCGGCTATGGCAAAGGCGGCGAAGGCTCCGATGCCGCCGACCTCGAGCCAGAACAGCGGCATGGCAACCGCGGCGGTGACCAGCGTGCACAGCCCGGCGCTGCGCAGCAGCGTGTGGTGGTCGGACGATCGCGCGATCACGACCGTGCCCAGGATGGTGCCGACGGCCACCGAGGCGGCCAGCACGCCGACCAACCCCTGGTCGAGCCCGATCTCGCGCGCGTAGGGCACCACGAGCGCTTCCGCCGCGGTGCCCAGCGCGCCGGTGATCGAGATCAGCCCCATCGCTCGACGCACCATGCGGTCGCCGAACAGGTTCGCGGCCCCGGCGCGCAGCGATCCGCTCACCGTGCGCCGGGCTCCCGACGGCGCCGCGGCAGCGGTGTGGCGCAGACGGAGGATGAGGACGGCCGACACGAGGAACGAGACGGCGTTGATGGCAAGAGCTCCCCGGGCTCCGAGGAGCACGAGCAGCACACCGCCGAGTGCGTTGCCCAGCACGATCGAAGCCTGGATGGAGACCCCGGACAGCGCGAGGGCATCGCCGTAGCGGTGCTCTGGGACGATGTCGCACAGGGCGGCGGATCGGGCTGCCTCGAACGGCGGAGTGGCCAGGCCGGCGAGGAACGCAAGGAGGAGCAGCGCTCCGACCGGCAGGTGGAAGAGCATGGCCCCGAACAGCGCGGCGCGGGCGACGTCGGCGACGAGCATCACCGAGATGCGCCCGAAGCGGTCGGCCAGCGTGGCCAGCACCTGACCGACGCCGACGAAGCCGGCCAGCGACACTGCGGTCACGGCGGCCGCCCAGGCGGGCGACCCCGTGCGCTGCAGCACGATGACGGTCAGGGCAAGGCGGCCAGCCCAATCGCCGAGCAGCGACAGCACATCGGCGGCCCAGAGGCGTCGGAAGTCGCGCATCTGCAAGGTCGACACCAACGTGCCGACCCGACCCCGCGCGGTCCCGCCTTCCTCCCTCGCCATGGTGGAAACCTACGGCGAGATGACCCTCCGCACAAGCCTCACCACTCTCCGTGAAAACCGGGACAAGGTTCGCACTCTCCGCGTCAGGAACTCACCCAGCGTCGACGCCCGAGGCCTCCGTGAGCTCGAGTCCGACCGGCATCCCGGCGGCTGCGTCGCGGGCGAGGAGCTTGCGCACCCGGAACCAGATCCAGGCACTGGTGGGGACGAGCACGACGCAGAGCATCTGCGCGCCCGTGAGGCCCAGCACCCGCTCGTCGTTGACCCGGAGCGAGTCGGAGGCGAAGCGGGCGACGCCGTACCAGCCGCAGAAGATGGCCATCGCGGTGCCGGCGCCGGGGCGCGCCTTGCGCACGTAGAGCAACCAGGTGAGGACGCCGAACAGCACCGCCATGTAGATGAGCTCGTAGAGGGCGGTCTGGTGGAACACCATGCCCTTCTGCAGCGGGATGTTGCCGAGCGTGCTCTCGCGCACGCTGCCACCGTCGTACCGAACACCGAGCGCGAACGAGGTGAGGCCACCGAAGTGCTCGCCCACCGAGTAGCACGCGATGCGCCCGATGCCGAGGCCGATGGACAGGCCGTACGCGTAGCCGTCGAGGCTGTGCCACCGAGTGAGGCGGTTCCAGTGGCGGTAGACGGGATAGCCGGCGATGACAGCCAGGATGAACCCGCCCGAGAACTGCAGCCCGCCCTTCCAGATGGCGATGGCGTCGAGCGGTGAGTCGACGACGTCGAGGTGTGACAGCACCCAGGTGATGCGGGCGCCGATCACGCCGGCCACCACCATTCGCATCGCGAGGCTGTAGGTGGTGTCGCGCGGCACGCCGTGCTCCTCGCCGTAGCGGGCGGCGAACCACGCCCCGATCAGGACGCCGATGGCCACCACGAACCCGAACGTGCGCAGGTGGAGCGGCCCCAGCGCGATCGTGGGGAAGGTGGTGTACGGGATGGCCGCGAGGAGGCTCAGCACGACTCAATCGTCGCACGGCCTCGCCGCCCCGCGACAGTCAGGGGCGGCCAACCGCTCCTTCTGTGTGCCGGCAGCCACGCCATGCGTGGGTGCCGGCACACAGATGCTGGGTTTGGCGGTCAGAGCGGCTCGTGCCACCCGCCGACGCTCGCCGCCAGGGTCTCGGCCGCGCTCGGACCCCACGTGCCCCGGTGGTACAGGCTCACCGGGTGGGGGTCGGCCAGCGCGGGGTCGAAGATGCGCCACTGCTCGTCGAGCGCGTCGGCCCGACCGAAGCGGCGGGCGTCACCGGCCATGGCGTCCTCCAAGAGCCGCTGATAGGGCTCCTCGCGGTGGCCGAACACCGCGTCGAAGGACACCTCGAGGTCCACCGGCTGGCTCCGCAGGTCGTCACCAGGGGCCTTGGTCTGGAGGTGGAGCATCACGCCATCGTCCTTGCCGAGGCGGAAGCGGAGGTGGTTCGGGTGCGGTGCGCGTGCACCCTTGGGCGTGAAGAGCAGCTGCGGCGGCGCGCTGAACTCGACGATGGCCTCGGTGGCGGTGACGGGGAGGTGCTTGCCGGTGCGGATGAGCCACGGGACGCCGGCCCAGCGCCACGAATCGATCTCGAGGCGAAGCGCCGTGAAGGTCTCGACGTCGGAGCCGGGCGACACGCCGTCTTCGTCGGTGTAGCCGCGGTACTGACCGCGCACCACCCCCGCGGGGTCGACCGTGCGGATCTGACGGAAGAGCTTCGTGCGCTCGTCGCGCAGCGATGCAGCGTCGCTGCCGGCGGGCGGTTCCATCGCGAGCAACGCCACCACCTGGAGGAGGTGGTTCTGCACGACGTCGCGGAGCGCGCCCACCGACTCGTAGAAGCGCCCGCGACCCTCCACACCGAAGTCCTCCGCGAGGGTTACCTGCACGTTGGAGATGAAGCTGCGGTTCCACACTGGCTCGAGCATCGAGTTGGCGAAGCGGAACACGAGCAGGTTCTCGACCGACTCCTTGCCGAGGAAGTGATCGATGCGGAACACGTCGCTCTCGGGGAACGCCTTGTGGAGGATGGCGTTGAGCTCGCGCGCCGAGCGCAGGTCGCGTCCGAAGGGCTTCTCCACCACCACGCGACCACCCACGTTGAGGTCCTGACTCGACAGACCGACGATCACGTCGTCGAAGAGCTCCGGTGGCACGGCCAGGTAGAACAGCGGACGCTCCACGCCGAGGTCGCGCAACGTGGTGGCCAGCGCTGAGAACGACGCGGCGTCGCGGTAGTCGCCATGCACGAAGCAGATGCGAGCGGCGAGGTCGCTCCACACATCGTCGTCGAGCAGGGTGCTCGCCTCGATCGACGCCTTCGCGTGGTCGCGCAAGCCGTCGTCGTCCCACTCGGAGGACGCGAAGCCGATGATCGGCACGTGGTTCTCGCCGGCCAAGGCCATCTGGTAGATCGCCGGGAAGATCTTCTTCTTGGCGAGGTCGCCGGTGGCCCCGAAGAGCACGAGGGCGTCGGACGGTGCGGGGGTGTCGGTCATGTCGCTCCCTGATCGCTTCGCTGCACGCCTGGGGCGCCCTCTCCTGGCGCGACCTCGGGCAGGACGGCGTGCCCGCCGAACTGCTCGCGCAGCGCGGCGATCGCCTTCATGGCCATGCTGTCGTCGTCCTGACTGACGAAGCGAGCGAAGAGGGCCGCGCTCACCACAGGTACGGGCACCCCTCGATCCACCGCCTCCTGCACCATCCACCGTCCCTCGCCCGAGTCCTTGGCCACCGGCGCGAGGTCATGCAAGCTCGGGTGCTGATCGAGGGCCCGCACGAACAGGTCGAGCAGCCACGACCGCACCACGCTCCCCTGTCGCCACGCCGCCAGCGCGCCCTGGGCGTCGATGTCGAGGCCCGAGCGAGCCAGCAGCTCGTAGCCCTCCGCGTAGGCCTGCATCAGGCCGTACTCGATGCCGTTGTGCACCATCTTCGTGAAGTGCCCGGTACCTACCGCCCCCGTGTGCACGAACCCGCCCTCGGGGGCGAGCGCGTCGAAGATCGGTTGGGCCGTGGCGACGTCGGCCGGGGCGCCACCCACCATGAGGCAGTACCCCTCGGTGCGCCCCCAGATCCCGCCGCTGGTGCCAGCGTCGATGTAGCCGATCTCGGCGGCGGCCAACCCCTCGCCTCGGCGCACGCTGTCGCGCCAGTTCGAGTTGCCGCCTTCGATGACGACGTCGCCGCGCCGGAGCAGCAGGCCGAGCGCGACGACGGTGTCTTCAGTGGGTCCTCCGGCGGGCACCATCACCCACACCACCTTCGGCGTGGGCAGCGCGGCCACGAGCTCCTTGAGGGAGGTCACCTGGCTCGACTCGCTGAACGCGTCGTAGCCCACCACCTCGTGGCCGCCCGCGCGGAGGCGCTCGGCCATGTTCCCGCCCATCTTTCCCAGTCCGACCATGCCGACCTTCATGCAACCTCCAGGAACGAACAGCATCTGTGGATGCTCAGCCACGCCATGCGTGGCTGAGCATCCACAGACCCGGTCATGTGATGAGCTCGACGAGCGGGACGCGGCCGGCGCGGATCCCCCGGGACTGCAGGGTGCGCAGGTCGCCGGTGGCTTGCGCCTGCTTGAGCTGGCCGAAGCCGAGATCGCGCCCCGGGATGGGCAGCTCGTGGGGGTCGTCGCCCACTACCTGTACGCACACGATCGCGGCCGGGCCGCCCTTGTGGAGCTGGCCGGTGGAGTGCAGGAACCGGGGACCGAACCCGAGTGAGGTCGCCACGTGGTGCTCGTCGCGCAGCGCTAGGCGGGCCGCCGCCAGCGGGGCGGCGTGCGGCCCGGTGGGGTCGACGAAGGCCTGGATGGCGAGGTGGTCGCCCGGGCGGAGCTGGGCGAGCAGTGCCGCCAGGGGGGTGTCGTCCACCGTGGCCGTCCCGTCGGACAGCACCTCGTTCGTGGCGGCCTTGGCCGCGGCGACGTCGGGCTGGTCGAAGGGCTGCACTCCTATCGCGGCCGCGGTGAGGGCGGTAGCCAGCTCGGCGACCATCACGAGGTGGCCGATCGACCGGGCGTCGGGCGCCGACGGCAGCGCCAGCACCGGATGGCCGGCGGCGACCAAGGCGGTCACGTCTCCCAGCTGGCTCGGCTCGACGAGGAACAGCCGGTCGTCGCCGTAGACCTCGGGCGACCCGAGCGACTCACCCACGATCGGGACCACACCGGTGCCGTCCTTCCCGAGCGACTCCGCGATCAGCTGCTCCAGCCACAGGCCGAGGGTGGCCACCGCCGGGTGGAGCATGAACGTGGCCTTGTCGCGTCCCGTGCGCACACCGGCGGCGAGGGCGGCCGCGAGGGCCAGCGCCGGGTTGTCGGCAGGGCCGACGTCGGGGCTGCACGCGGCGAGCGCGTCGATCGCTCCGTCGAGAAGGGCCGCCGCATTCACACCGGCCAGAAGCGCGGGCACCACGCCGAACAGGGACAGCGCCGAGTAGCGCCCGCCGATGTCGGCGCGGTTCTCGAAGACCTCCGCGAAGCTGCGCTCTCGGGCGGTGGCAGCGAGCGCCGAGCCGGGATCGGTGATGACCGCGAAGCGGGACGGGTCGCCGGAGCGAGCCCACGCCCACTCGAGGTGGCTCCGGGTCTCGATGGTGGAACCCGACTTCGACGATGCGACGTGGAGGGTGCGCTCCGCTGGGCAGGCCGCGCCGATGCGCGCGATGGCATCGGGATCAGTGGTGTCGAGCACGTGCAGAGCCGGGCCGGTGCTGGACCCACCAAACGTGGCTGCCAGCACCTCAGGGAAGAGGCTGGAGCCGCCCATCCCCATGACCAGGATGTGATCGACGTCGACGAGCAGCGCGTCGCACCGCGCCTGCAGATCGCCGAGGCCGGCCCGCGACTCCGCCACGACCGGGATCCAGCCGAGTCGGTCGGTAATCTCAGTGGGGTCGTCGCGCCACAGGGTGTGGTCGGCGGCGAACATGCGCCGCACGGCGTCGCGCGCCACGAGCTCGGCCGCCACGGCATCGGCAGCGGCGGCGATCGGGCCGAGATGAGCGAGGGCGTCGACAGCGAGAGTGCCAGAGGTCGTCATGTCCACCCCTCTCTACCCCGAACTTGCGGCAGCTCTACGTCGCGACGACGTAGAGCTGCCGCAGGTTCGGGCGGTGAGCTCATGCAGCCAGCGTGGCGGCGGCTGCCTTGGCAGCAGCGCCGATCTCGTCGATCACGGCGTCGGAGTGAGCCAGGCCGGGGAACATGACCTCGTAGGCGCCGGGTGCGAGCGCCACGCCGCTGTCGAGCATGGCGTGGAAGAAGGCGGCGTAGCGGGCGGTGTCGGTGCGCTGCGCGCTGACGTAGTCGACCGGCGCGTCAGCACCGAAGTGGAGGCCGACGAGTGACGCCTCCTGCGCGACCACCACCGGCACCCCGGCCGCGCTGAACGCCTCCCGCAGCCGGGCCGCGAGGCGCTCAGCGGCGGCGTCGAGCATGACGTACGCGTTGCGATCGAGGAGCGAGAGGGCCGCCAGACCGGCGGCGGTGGCCAGCGGGTTCCCGGACAGCGTGCCCGCTTGGTAGACGGGCCCGAGGGGCGCCACCTGATGCATGACCTCGGCCCGGCCGCCGTAGGCGCCGATGTTGAGGCCACCACCGATGACCTTGCCGAAGGTGGTGAGGTCGGGGGCGACGCCGCATCGCTCCTGCTCACCACCGTGCGCGACCCGGAAGCCGGTGATCACCTCGTCGAAGATGAGCAGCGCACCCACGCGGTCGCACTCGGAGCGCAGGCCCTTCAGGAACCCGTCGGCCGGAGCGATGAGGCCCATGTTGGCGGCGATGGGCTCGACGATCACGCACGCGGTGCGCTCGTCGAGCGTGGGCACGACGTTGTACGGCGCGACGACCGTGTCGGCGACCGCTGCCGCGGTGACGCCTGCCGAGCCGGGCAGCCCGAGGGCGGCCAGCCCGCTGCCGGCTTCCGCGAGGAGGAGGTCGCCATGGCCGTGGTAGTTGCCGGCGAACTTCACGACGGTGGATCGGCCGGTGTGACCGCGTGCCACCCGAACGGCCGACATCGTGGCTTCGGTGCCCGACGACACGAGCCGCACCATCTCGACCGACGGCACCCGGTCGCAGATCGCTTCCGCGAGAAGCACCTCGCGCTCGGTGGGTGCGCCATAGGACGTGCCGTCGACGGCGGCCTTCTGGATGGCCTCGACGATCAGGGGGTGCGCATGGCCGGCGATGATGGCGCCGTAGGACTGGACGAGGTCGATCCGCTTCGTGCCCTCGACGTCCCACACGTGGGCGCCTTCCGCGCGGGCCACGAAGTACGGCGTGCCCCCCACGCTGTTGAAGGCCCGCACGGGGCTGTTGACGCCACCCGGGATCACGCGCTTGGCTCGCTCGAAGAGCTGCTCGTTGGAGCTCACCCGCGTGCCCTGCGGCGCAGATCTGCGTCCACCCGCGGGAGCACGCATCGGCGGCGTGCGGCAACCGCATCACGGATCGATGCGGCCGGCCCGTCGACGGCCCTCATCGGCCGATCACCTGGGCCAGCTCCTTGGCGAGGTAGGTGAGGATGATGTCGGCACCGGCTCGCTTGATGGCGGTGACGTGCTCGAGGGCGACCGCGTCGCCATCGATCCAGCCTCGTTCGGCCGCCGCCTTGATCATCGAGTACTCGCCAGACACGTGGTAGGCGGCGAGCGGAAGGTCGACCTCGGCGCGGGCGGCGGCGATGACGTCGAGGTAGGCGAGGGCCGGCTTCACCATCACGATGTCGGCGCCTTCGGCGACATCGGCACGGATCTCCTCGAGGGCCTCCCGCGCGTTGGCCGGATCCTGCTGGTACCCCTTGCGGTCGCCGCCGTCGGCGATCGACACGTCGACGGCGTCGCGGAACGGCCCATAGAGCGCGGATGCGTACTTGGCCGCGTAGGCCAGGATCGCCGTGCGCTCGTGGCCGGCGGTGTCGAGGGCAGCGCGGATCGCCGCCACCTGCCCGTCCATCATCCCGCTCGGGGCGGTGATGTCGGCACCGGCGTGGGCCTGCGCCACGGCGGCCCGCGCGTAGAGGCGCAGGGTGGCGTCGTTGTCGACGTCACCGTCGGCGGTGAGCACGCCGCAGTGGCCGTGGTCGGTGTACTCGTCGACGCACAGATCGGCGATGAGCACCACCTCGTCGCCCACCTCGGCGCGCAGGTCGGCCAGCGCGAGCTGCACGATGCCCTCAGGATCCCACGCCCCCGAGCCCTCAGCGTCCTTGCGGCTGGGCACGCCGAACAGCACGATCGCCGGGATGCCGAGGCCGGCCAGCTCGGCCACCTCCTTGCGCAGCGAGTCGCGGGTGTGCTGCACCACCCCGGGCAGGCTCGCGATCGGTTGCGGCTCGCTGATGCCCTCGCGGACGAACAGCGGGGCCACGAGGTCGTCGACCGACAGCCGCGTCTCGGCGACGAGTCGGCGCAGCGCGGGGGTGCGGCGCAGCCGGCGCAGGCGGCGTTCGGGGAAGGGCATCGGCGTCGAGGCTACCGGCCCCTCTCATGCCCGGTCACCGCGGGCCTCGGCGTTGGCACGCCGGCGCGATCAGCGATTCGGCGTGACCAGGGCGTCGAGCCGGGCGACGTCGAGGTCGAGGAGGCTGTCGACGACGAGGTCGGCGTGGGCGAAGTCGTTGTACTTGGTGATGCGGCTCGGGACGGCCACGACAGCCATGCCCGCAGCCTTGGCGGCTGTGGCACCGTGGGCGGAGTCCTCGAGGGCCACGCTGCCGGTGGGGTCGGCACCGAGGTCCGCGCAGGCGCGGAGGTAGACATCGGGCGCCGGCTTGCCCACCCCACCCACGACGTCGGAGCCGACGAGCGTGCCGAAGTACTGGCCCAGCTGGAGTCGACCGATGTGCCGGTCGAGCCACGCGCGACTCGACGACGACGCGATGCCAAGGGGCACGTCGGCCCCGACCAGCTCGCCGATGAGCTCGACCACGCCGGGTAGCGCCGGCAGCCGATCGCGACTCGAGCGGTCCTGCGCCTCGTAGGCGACCTCGAAGTGGGCCAGCTCGAAGCCGCTCACGCCGGCCGCGTCGCACACCTGGACCCACCACGCGTCGTCCTCATCGCTGTTCGTGCCGATGATCGTCGACCACGCCTCGATCGACAGCGTGTGCCCGTGCACTTCGAACGCCGTCTTGGCCGACTCGTAGATCGCCCACTCGGTGTCGAGGATGAGCCCGTCGAAGTCGAAGATGACCGCCTCGAGCATCATTGGACCCGAGGCAATAGGGCCCGTGCAGGCCAGCCCGAGGCAATGAGTCCCACATGTTGAACCTATTGCCTCGGGCTCGAGGAGTTGGGACCTATTGCCTCGGGCTGGGGTGGGTGGACCGCCAGGCGACGAGCGCGGCGACGAGGCCGTCGATCGTGTGCTCCTCGGATTCGATGTGGACGGTGAGACCGTGATCGCGGGCGGTGCCCGCGGTGATCGGCCCGATGCAAGCGACGACAGGCGGCACCGCGTCGGCGCCGAAGGCGGCGAGGAACCGCTCGACGGTGGACGACGAGGTGAACGTGATGGCGTCAGCGGCGGCCACCGCTGTGCGCTGCGCGTCGGTGATCGTGGCGGCCACGGTGCGGTACGCATCCACGATGTCGACCTGCCAGCCGCGCTCCCGCAACCCATCGGGCAGCACGTCGCGCGCCACCTCGGCGCGCGCCAGCAGCACGCGGGAGCGGCCCTCCGCGGGCTCGCCCAGCGCCTCGAGCAGTGCCTCTGCCACGAGCTGATCGGGCAGGAGATCAGCTCGGATGCCACCAGCAGCGAGCACGGCGGCGGTGCCGGGACCGATGGCGGCCACCCGAGCGGTCCCGAAGGCGCGGGCGTCGCCACCGGTGTCGTGCACCGCGGCGAGGAGGCGTCGGGCCCCATTCGGCGAGGTGACCACCACCCAGTCGTAGCCAGCGAGCTCCTTCGCCGACGAGCGCAGGGCGAGCCCGCCGTCGGCAGCGTCGACGACGTCGATCACGGGCACCTCGATCGCCTCGGCCCCCGCGTTGCGGAGTGCGACCGAGAGCTGTGACGCCTGCCCGCGCGTGCGGGTGACCACGACGCGCGTGCCGAAGAGCGGGCGTCGCTCGAACCAGGCCAGGTCGACGGCCGCCACCTCGCCCACAACGATCACCGACGGCGACTCGAGTGGCTGGTCAGCGATGGTGGCGAGGGTGGCCCGCACGGTGTGCTGCTCGGGCCGTGTGCCCCAACGCACCGCCGCCGCGGGGGTGTCGGGAGCGAGGCCACCGGCGATGAGCTGCTCGGCGATCTGTGCGATGCGGGCCACGCCCATCAGGATGACGATCGTGCCGCCCACCCTGGCGACGGCGTGCCAGTCGACCGTGCCGGCGTCGCCGACCGACGGGTCCTCGTGACCGGTGACGACCGTGAACGACGTGGAGCTGTGGCGCAGCGTGACGGGGATGCCCGCATACGCCGGCGCGGCAAGCGCTGAGCTGATGCCGGGCACGACCTCGAAGGGCACACCCGCCTCGAGCAGCGCTGCCGCCTCCTCGCCGCCCCGGGCGAACACGAAGGGGTCGCCGCCCTTGAGGCGCACGACAGTGGCGCCGGTGCGCCCTCGATCGACCAGCAGCGCGTTGATGTCGTCTTGCGGCATCGTGACCTTGCCGGGGGCCTTGCCAACGCTGATGCGCTCGGCTGCGGCGGGAGCAAGATCGAGCAGCGCCTCCACAGAGAGCCGGTCGTAGACGACCACGTCGGCCTGGCGCAGCACCTCGGCGCCGCGCACCGTGAGCAGGCCAGGATCACCCGGCCCGGCGCCGACGAGGTACACGGTCATGGCGCGATCGTAGGTGGCCTGTTCGCCGGTCCCTACGCCCGCAGCGCCAGTCGTGCCCCGTCAGCTCGTCGCCAGCAGCGCGTCGGCCGCGAGCTCGGCATGGCCGAGGTGCTGGTAGAGCTCCTCGAGCACGTGGATGACGAGCGAGCCATCAGACACGTCGCCATCGAGCAGGAACTGGCGACCGGCGGCGAACTCGGAGGTGACACCCGCATCGATGTCGCGGAGGTCCGCATCGATCTGCCGCATCGCCACATCCACCGCCGCCCGCAGCTCGTCCAACGTCGCCGTCTTGGAGAACTCCTCGTCGCGCTCACGCTGGCTCGGGCGGCCCAGGCCCACATGCCCGAGCCAGAACTCGGCCACGCCACAGCAGTGCAGCACGAGCGCAGCCACCGAGTTGGTGTCGGGACCCAGCGGTCGCTCGTTCACCTTGGCATCGCCCAGCCTCGACGCGACGCGCAGCATCTCCGAGAACGCATGACGCAGGTACCGGGTGGCGGTGGCGGCTGCGAGCTCCATGGCGGGCACGGTAGACCGAAGCCGAACTCGCGACGATTCAGCCACAGTTGTGTGGCCCCGTCATCGCGAGGTCGCAGGGCGGGGTGCCAGCCCGCACGGGACAGCCGCGCGGGCTGTCAGCGGGCGAGGAGCTCGCGTCCGCCGTGGTCGAGGAGGTGGCGGGCCACGGTTGCGCCGTCGGTGCCGACGTGGCGCAGCACGGTGGTGCCGTCGACGGCGGCGAGGCGGCCCTCGATCGTCAGCACGCCCGTGGCATCGATCGTGGCGTAGGCCGCCGCGGGGAGCGAGCAGTCACCGCCGAGCTCGGCGAGGAAGGCCCGCTCGACGTCGACGCACCGACGCGCCTCGACGTGCTCGATGGATCGGAGCAGCTCGAGCAGGGGCCCGTCGTCGTCGCGGCACTCGACGGCCAGCGCGGCTTGCGCCACCTGCGGCAGCACGATCTCGGTCGACAACCGCTCAGCGATCTGGTCAGCCAGGCCCAAGCGATCGAGGGCGGTGGCGGCCACGACCACCGCGTCGTGCTCGGCGGCCTTGGCGATGCGGGTGGCCATGTTGCCGCGCAGTCCCACGAAGCGGAGGTCGGGTCGGGCGGCGGCGAGCTGGGCCTGACGACGCAGCGACCCCGTCGCCACCTCTGCGCCCTCGGGCAGGGCCGCCAGCGTGGATCCGACCAGCGCGTCACGGGGGTCCCCCCGCTCGGGCACCGCCGCGATCACCAGGCCGGGCACGGCGAGCGAGGGGAGGTCCTTGGCCGAGTGCACGGCGATGTCGGCCCGCCCGTCGAGGACGGCGGCCTGCACCTCCTTGGCGAACACGCCCTTGCCCCCGAGCGCCCAGATCGGCACGTCCAGCCGGCGATCGCCCTGGGTGTCCACGACCACCAGCTCGACGGTGACCTCAGGATCGACGGCGTGGACCAGCGCGGCGATGTGCTCGGCCTGCCACCGGGCGAGCGGGCTGCCGCGGGTGGCCGCGCGGAGCGTGCGCACCGGCAAGGGGGCGCTACTGCTGGGGGGTGGCGTCGTCGTCGAGGGCGAAGAGCTCGCGCAGCGACGCGATCAGCCGATCGCCCCGCGGCGAGCCGGCAGCGTCCTTGAGCACGATCGACGGGTCGTGGAGCAGCTTGCCGATGATGCCGCGGGTGAGGCCTTCGACCGCCTCGAGCTGCGCGGGGTCGAGCCCGTCGAGCTTGACGCGGTAGCGATCGAGCTCGGCCTGGCGCACGCCCTCCGCACGATCGCGCAGCGCCACGATCATCGGCGCCACCTCACGGGCCGATGTCGCCCCGAGGTACCGCTCGAGCTCTTCGTCCAGCAGCTCCTGCACGAGGGCCACCGCACCCTTGCGCGCCTGGGTGCCGGCATCGGCGAAGGCGCGGAGGTCGTCCATGTCGAGCAGCGTGACGCCGGCGAGATCCGCGGCGGTGGGATCGACGTCGCGCGGCACGGCGACGTCGACGATGAGCAGGGGCTGACCCTGGCGCGCCGCCATGATTCGACTGAGATCGGCGTGCTCCAGCATGATCGAGTGGGCACCCGTGCCCGTGAGCAGCAGGTCGACTTCGGCCAGTGCCGCGTTGAGCTCGGCCAGCCGGATGGGATCGCCCCCGACGCGGCCGGCCAGCTCGACCGATCGTTCCCAGGTGCGGTTGGCGATGCGCACATCGACCACGCCGTCTTCGACGCCACCGTTGACGATGGCGCGC
>JBKJIE010000100.1:0-38400 GCA_046598715.1 Acidimicrobiales bacterium
CAAGGCGATCCTCGTCGACGGCAACCCGCAGGCCGGGATGCAGGCCTTCATGGCCGGCAAGATCAAGGTGCAGGGCGACATGACCAAGCTCATGGCCATGCAGCAGGGCACGCCCGACGCCGCCCAGGCTGAGATCGCCGCCAAGATCAAGGAGATCACGGCCGACTGATCGCCGTGCTCCTGGCGGCCGGCGGCTCAGGTCGCCAGGGCCGCGGAAGGTTGCTGATCGAGGGCGCCCTGCGGGGCGCCCTCGGCGCGTCGGTCGCTCGACCGCACGAAGGTGGACGTCACCAGGCCGAGCAGCGCCACGAACCCCCCGACCAAGTAGGCCTCGCCGTACGCGCCCACCTCGCCTGCGGCGGCCACCCGCACCACCGACACCGTCTGCATCACCTGGATCCCCACCACCACACCCAGCTGCGTCATCATCTGCTGGAACGCCCCGGCCACCCCGAGGTCGCGCTCGTCGACCGCATTGGCGATGCTGGCTGACAGCGCGGGTGAGGAGCACCCGAGGCCGATGCCCGACAGGGCCAGCGCGCCGAGGATGACGAGGTCGGACGAGCCCGGTGCCACCGACGACAGCGCCACCATCGACGCCACCACGAACGCGGAGCCGACCACCGCAGACGTGCGCTCCCCGATCCGGACCGCCACGTAGCCGGCCAGCGGACCGGCGATGGCGAAGGCCAGCGGACGGGCGATCATCAATCCGCCCACGCGCGTCTCGGGATAGCCGAAGACCGACTCGAGGAAGACAGGCGTGATCACGAATCCACCCATGTAGGCGAAGTTGGTGAAGCACTGGGTGGCGATGGCGAAGGTGAAGTTGCGCTGTCGCAAGTAGGCCAGCGGCAGGAGCGGGCTGGCCACCCGCCGCTCGATCACCGCGAATGCCGCGACAGCGACTGGCGCCAGCACGAACCCGATGACGATGGCCGGGCTCGACCAGCCCCACAGCGGGCCGCGGTTGATGGCGAACAGCAGCGAGGTGGCGCCCAGCGCGAGGACGATCGCTCCCATGTAGTCGAAGCTGGCCCGCTCCCGTCGCGCTGTCTCGGGGAGCACGAGCATGGCCAGCAGCAGCCCAGCGAGCGTAAGGGGCACCTGGGCGACGAAGATCCACCGCCACCCGAAGGTCTCCACGATCGGGCCGCCGGCCACCACACCGATCACGGGGCCACCCGCACCCACCATGGACCAGTAGCCCATGGCCTGCACGCGACGCTCGGGCGGGAAGAGCCGATTGATCATCGCGATCGACGCGGGGCCCACGGCCGCGCCCGTGGCCGCGCCCAGGGTGCGGAACGCGATGAGAGCCCCGGCGCTCCAGGCCAGGGCGGTGAGCGCGGCGAAGACCGACACGCAGAGCATCGACACGCCATACACCCGCCGGTGCCCGTAGAGGTCGCCGAGCTTGCCCATCGCCGGACCCACCACCGCGAAGGCCAGCAGCGGACCGGTGACGACCCACGTGACGGTGCTCGTGTCGCTCCCAAGCTCACCGGCGATCCGAGGGATCGAGACCGACAGGATCGTGATCGTGAACCCCACCGAGAACAGACCGAAGAGCGCAACGGCGAGCACGAGCCACGGGTAGCGAGGGCTGTCGGCCACCCGCTCGTGCACCCTGGCCCGCAGCATGATCGGCCACGGCACCACCGACACCTCGTCCGCCCCAGGGGCGTCGATCGACAGATCGTCGAGATGGTCGTCCGGCGCCTGCACGGACGACAGGCTACTTGACCCGCGGGTCAAGTCAGCCAGGTCAGAGGGTGACCGCACCCGAAAACGAGGGGTGCCCGACTCGCTGGGGCGGCGGCCTCATCGCGGCGGCTGGGGAACGCCACGTCCAGCACACCGCCCCAACGAGTCGGGCACTTCCTGTGGCCAGAGGATACACCCGGAGATCGCCAGTGCGATCGCGATCAGCCGACGATTCCTGGGAGCTCCTTGGCGAGGTCGTCGATGGTCCAGCGATGGTCTCGCTCGATGCGGTCGCCGAGGTGCCACGGCTCCATCACGCGCACGGTCCCCCCCTGGGCGAAGAACGTTCGGCCAGTGATCGGGCAGTCGGCCGTGGCGAGGTAGGCCACCAGTGGCGACACGTTGGCCGGGTCCCAGACGTCGAAGCCGTCGGCGGGAGCGGCCACCATCTCCCCCAGACCGGGCGTGGCCTCCGTCAAGCGGGTACGTGCCGCCGGAGCGATGCAGTTCGAGCGCACCCCGTACCGAGCGAGCTCCTGTGCGCAGATGATGCTGAACGCACCGATGCCCGCCTTGGCGGCGCCGTAGTTGGTCTGACCGGGGTTGCCGAGCAGGCCGGAGGTGGACGAGGTGTGGATGATCGAGCCGTGCACCTCGTGGCCGGCCTTGGCCTGCTCGCGCCAGTGCGCCGCCGCGAAGCGGGTGGGCACGAAGTGGCCCTTGAGATGCACGGCGACGACGTCGTCCCACTCCTGCTCGGACATGCTCACCAACATCCGATCGCGCAAGATGCCGGCGTTGTTGACGAGCACGTCGAGACCACCGAGCTCGTCGACGGCGAGGGCGATCAGGGCCTGGCCCCCCTGCCAGCTCGTGATGTCGTGGGTGCTGGCGACGGCGGCGCCTCCGGCCGAGCGGATCTCCTCCGCGACGACCTCGGCTTCAGGACCGAGATCGTTCACGACGACCGCGGCCCCCTCGGCGGCGAAGAGCAGCGCGTGTTCGCGCCCGAGGCCGCGGCCCGCTCCGGTGATGATGGCAACCCGACCGTCGAGTGACCCCACGCTGACCTCCACGATGCCGCCGCACGAACCGGGTGTGGACCGCGCTCGGGCACTGTACCGGTCGGTCGGGGCGGCGCTCGACGGGTCAGTGACGCAAGTAGATGTCCACGGATCCGCCGCGCTTCACCATGGTGCCAGCGGGCGGGTCGGTGTCGAAGGGCTTGCCGTTAGCCGGGCCGAACACGTTGCCCGCCTTCAGTCCCGCCGCCTCCAGCGCGGCCACGGCGCCATCGAGGCTCATGCCCCGCACCGAAGGGACGGCCACGAGGTCGGGGCCCTTGGACACCGCGACGGTGACCTTGCTGTCCCGCGCCGCCTGTTGCCCCTCGGCGGGGCGAAGGGCGATCACCAAGCCCACCGGAACCGTGTCGCTGAACTCTTCGACCTTCACGGGTACGAGCTGCTGCGCGGTGAGGGCGGTGGCCGCTTCGTCGTAGGTCTTGCCGGCGAGCCCGCTGGGCACCGTGCGCGGCGCCGGGCCTTGGGAGACCGTGAGGATGACCTCGCTGCCCTTGGGCTGGTTCCCAAGCGACTCAGGGGCAACGGCGAGCACGGTGCCCTTGGCCTGCGTCTCGTCGAACGCATCGACGATCTTGGGCACGAAGCCACCCGCCGCCTGGAGCGCGGCGGTGGCGTCGTCGAGCGACAGGCCGACGAGATCGGCCGGCACCGGCGCCAGGGAGTTGCCCAGCGACACGTAGAGGACGAGCTTGTGGCCCTTCTTCAGCTGCTTGCCCGAGGGCGGGTCGGTGCGCAGCACCTTGCCCGGCACGCTGCCGTCCTTTCGCTCGGTGCGGCGCTCGATCTTCCAGCCGTAGCCGTCGACGGCCTTGAGGGCCGCCGCCTCCGTGTTGCCCACGAGCACGGGCACCGCGTAGGAGGGGGTGCGAGCTTGGACAACCGCCCATGCCGCACCTACCCCCAGCAGCGCGGCGAGCACCACGCTGACGAGCGCGATCGGCCACCGGCGGCGACGGGCGACACCGACATCGAGGTCGTCGTCGAACGCCGGAGCGAACGCGGGCGCCGGGCCGGTGACGATCGGGACGTCGGCCACCGTGGCCTCACCCGGCTCGATGAGGCGCGACGGTGCGTGCGCAGAGCCGCCGAGCATCGTGGCGTCGGGATCGCCGGGGCCACTCGTGAGGTCGACCACAGGAGGCGCCACACGGAGCGTGAGGGGCTCCGGACGAGGCAGGTCCTCGGCACACGCCATGAACGCGACCGCGAGCTCGCCAGCATCGGGGCGGTCGGCGGGATCGGGTTGACCTGCGCGCTGCAGCGGCCCTTGCAGCGGCCCGAGCTCGTCGGGCACCGGCACCTGCTTGCCGACCCGACCCATGAGCGTGGCGATGGTGGTGTCGGCGACGAAGGGAACCGATCCGGTGACCGCCTCGATGAGCACGAGACCGAGCGAGTAGACGTCGGCCCGACCGTCGACCGACTCGCCCTGCGCCTGCTCCGGTGAGGCGTACCTCGCCGTGCCGAGCACGGCGCCCTGCGGCTCGGTCCATCCCGCCTCGGCGAGGGCGCGGGCCAGGCCGAAGTCGGCGACGCGGAGACGGCCGTCCTCCCCGAAGAGGAGGTTGGCCGGCTTGATGTCTCGATGGACGATGCCCCGTCGGTGCGCGTACTCGAGGGCGCGGGTGGCCTCGAGGCCGACCATCAGGGCTTGGGACGCGCTCAGGCGACCGCCATCGTCGAGGACGCTGCGGAGGCTCCCGCCGCTCAGGTACTCGGTGACGATGTAAGGGCGCCCGTCGTCGTCGCCCCAGTCGTAGACAGCGACGATGTTGGGGTGGCTCAAGCCCGCCGCCGCCTGCGCCTCGGCGCGGAAGCGGCGGAGGAACGTGGCGTCGTCGGCCAGGGCGGCATGCAGCAGCTTCACGGCCACGCGTCGGCGAAGGCGGACATCGTCGGCCAGGTAGACCTGCGCAGACGCTCCCGTGCCCACGGGGGCGATCAGCCGATATCGCCCGCCGAGCACGCGACCGATCTGGTCGGTCATGCGGGACATCACCACGCAGCGAGGGTACCCGGTGCCCCTCCGCACCCGACGCACCCCCGTGGTGACGCGATGGCCGATCGCGGCGGCACAGCGGCCAGACTGGGCAGGTCATGGCCTCCGCCCCGCCGTCGCGCCAGGCGCTCGCACCCCCGAAGACCCTGCTGGCTGCAGCCGTCCTCGTGTCGCTCGAGGCGCTCGTCGAGAGCGTCGTCGTGCTGGGTCGATCCGAGCTGACGCTCGGGCTCCGGGTGCTGCTCGTGCTGTGCCTCGCCCTGCAGTGGCTCTTCGCCTGGCGGGTGCTGCGCCTCAGCCATGGAGCGGCGCTCGGCCTGCTGATGTTCGAGGGCACCACGATCGTCGCCGCCTTCGGCGCGGTGGAGTCCACCGGTCTCGGTCGTCTCGTCCTCGGCGGCTCCGCGCTGCTCGTCATCGTCCTGCTCGCGGCGTCTCTGCACGCCTTCCCCGCCCCCATCCTTCCCCGTCCCTGACCACGCATCTGAGGTTCCGTGAACGATCCCACCGCCGACCGTCCCTCCACTCCGGCTGCTCCGTCGGCGCCGGCATCGAGCGTCCGCTACCGGCTCGCGATGGCCGCCGCCATCGCCGTCGCCGCGCTCGCGCTGTTCGCGGGCATCCGGGCCACGAAGACGGGTGACGGGAGCACCATCCTCGTCAACGGTCGGCCCGACGTGGTGGAGCGCCTCGTGCCGGCGCAGGGCGCCGAGGCACTCCAGCAGGCCGAGATCGGGATCGACCTGGCGCCGGGCTACGAGGGTGGCCTGGTGCTCAACGGCACGGCCATCCCCACCGACGAGCTGCGCGTCGTGCCCGAGCAGAACCAGGTGTTCTTCGCGCCGGGACAGGGCCGCACGTTCGAGGCCCTGCCGTCTGGATCCAACTGCGTCACCGCGATCGTCTGGCGGTCGGCCGAGGGACGCGGCCCCGGAGACCTGACGTTCCAGTGGTGCTTCGACGTCACCTGATCCCGCGATCAGCCGGGGAGGTCGCCGGTCTCGAGGAGCGCGGTGAACCCCGCCTCGTCGAGCACGGGCACGCCGAGCTCGGTGGCCTTGCTCAGCTTCGACGCACCGGGGCTCTCCCCCACCACCACCGCGGTGGTCTTCTTCGACACGCTGCCGGGTGACTTGCCGCCTCGCAGCTTGATTGCAGCCTCGATCTCCTCGCGGTTGTAACCCTCGAGGGTGCCGGTGACGACCACGGTCTTACCGGCCAAGGTCTGCGGGACATCGACCACCGCCGGCCCCTGCAGGTTCACTCCGGCCGCCCGCAGCCGCTCGATCACCACGCGGTGCGCCGAGTCAGCGAACCACTTGTGGACAGCGCGGGCAATGACGGGACCCACACCCTCGACGGCGGCGAGCTCGTCGGCGTCGGCATCCATGATGGCGTCGAGGTGACCCCTCGCCGCCGCCAGCGCCTCCGCTCCGGCCGGGCCGAGGTGACGGATGTTGAGCCCGACGAGCAGCCGTGCCAGAGGCTGCTGCTTCGACGCCTCGATGGCCTGCTGGAGGTTGGTGATCGACAGCTCGCCCCACCCCTCGAGAAGGCGGAGCGCCTCCCAGTCGATCGAGTAGATGTCGGCGACGTCGCGCACCAGACCCAGCTCGATGAGCTGGCGCACTCGCTGCTCGCCGAGACCCTCGATGTCGAGGGCGCCTCTGCTGGCGAAGTGCTCGATGGCCCCCGCCGAGCGCGCCGGGCACGCGTCGTTGAGGCAACGGGTGTCGGCCTCGCCTTCGGGCCGAACCAGTGGAGCGCCACAGACCGGGCAGCTCGTGGGGAAGGTCCAGGGGAGGCGGCCCTCGGGGCGGTCGGCCAGGACCGCGCCGAGCACCTCGGGGATGACGTCTCCCGCCCGCCGCACGAGCACGGTGTCGCCCGGACGCACGTCCTTGGCTCGAACCTGGTCCTCGTTGTGGAGCGTGGCCTGGCTGACGGTGACCCCGCCGACGAACACCGGCTCGAGCACGGCGTACGGCGTGGCGCGCCCGGTGCGCCCCACCGAGACCTTGATGTCGAGCAGGGTGGTGGCGCGCTCCTCCGGCGGGAACTTGAAGGCGATGGCCCAGCGCGGCGCCTTCGAGGTGGACCCGAGGTCGGCGCGACGGGCCAGGTCGTCGACCTTCACGACCACGCCGTCGATCTCGTACGGCAGATCGTGGCGGTGCTCCTGGCGATGCCGGCAGCAGGCGTAGACCTCGTCGAGGCTGTGCACCACGCGGATCTCCGGGTTCACCGGGAAGCCGAGGTCGCGCAGCATGTCGAGGGTCTCGTGATGGGTCGCGACGGCTGGCCCGCCCTGCACCTCGCCCAGCTGGTAGCACCACAGCGAGAGGTCGCGCCCCGCCGTGACCGACGCGTCCTTCTGGCGCAGGGAGCCCGCCGCCGCGTTGCGCGGGTTCACGAACGGTCGCAGCCCCTTGTCGACCTGCCCCACGTTGAGCGCCGCGAACGCAGCCATCGACATGTACACCTCGCCGCGGATCTCGAGCACCTGTGGCGCGCCCTTCGGAAGCCGCACTGGCACCTCACGCAGGGTTGCGATGTTGGCGGTGACGTCCTCGCCCGTGTGCCCATCGCCGCGGGTGGCCGCCTGCACGAACCGCCCGCCCTCGTAGCGGATCGAGATGGCGAGGCCGTCGATCTTCGGCTCGCACACGTAGCCGACATCGACGGGACCGTCGCCTTGCCCCAGCCGGCGCTGGAGCCGGTCGCCCCAGGCGTGGAGCTCGGCTTCGTCGAAGGCGTTGTCGAGGCTCATCATCGCCACCCGGTGCACGACCGGCGCGAACGGCGTGCTGACGGCGCTCCCCACTCGCTGGGTGGGCGAATCTGGCGTGATCAGCTCCGGGAACTCCTCCTCGATGACCCGTAGCTCCCGCACCAGATCGTCGTAGTCGGCATCGGAGATCGTCGGGTCATCGAGCTCGTGATAGCGCCGGTTGTGGCCGTCGATCTCGACGCGCAGGGCCGCCGCTCGCTCCTCCACCGCTCGATCAGCCATCAGGGCGATCGTACCGAGGTGGTCCGACACCCCGTCCCCATCGGAACTGGTGACGCGTGTGGTTGCTGAGCAACCACACGCGTCACCGAATCCCGCTAGGAGCCCGCTCGGGAGCCCGTCAGGCGGCGAGGTCGATGCCGAGGAGCATCGCCAGGGTCACGATCACGTAGTCCGGGCGCTCCACCACGTCCTCGTAGGTGAAGCGGACCACCCGGTATCCCGACGCCAGGAGCTGGGCATCGCGCTCGGCGTCGGCCTGACGCTGCCGGCGGGTGGCGTGGGTGGCGTGCCCGTCGATCTCCACCACGAGCCACTGCTCGTCATACCTGGCATCGAGCCGGATCGCGCCTCGACCGGACTCGCCGGCTTGGTGCACCTGGATGCGCGGCGGTGGCAGTCCGGCGTCATGCACGATCCGCAGGAAGGCGGACTCCAGCCAGGACTCCTCGCTCCGCTCGCGCCGGGCGCCAACCAGGAGACGGTCGAGCTTCGACACCCCCGGCCTTCCCTGCTTGCGGAGCTCAGCCAGACGCCACTCCAGGTACGGCAGGTAGATCTGGCCCCGCCGACAGGCACCATCGAGTGCCTCCTCGAGCTGGGAGAGCAGCAGACGCGGCGCCGAGTCGAGCAAGGTGCGCGATGGCGTGGTGACCGGCAGCAGCGCCACCATGGTTGCGTCCACAGCGAGCAGATCGCGCACGTGGTGCACACGGCCGGACACGGTGCGGGGACGCCGTGTCCTGGGCAACGACACCTCGATCGCCGTGGGGGCGATGCCGTCGAAGCGCCACACGCCCGCCGCCGCGAGGTGGCTCACGACGGCGCCATCGCCGGCACACCAGGACGCAGCCAGCAGTCGCTGCTCGTGGGTGACGACGAACCCCGCGTGGCGGAAGACCCCGGCGCCAACTCGCAGCAGCACCCCGCCGTCCACGAACGTGCGGCGCTCCTGTCGACTGGCCCCGAGGCGGTCGAGATCGGTGGTTCGGATCAGGCCGAGCTGTTCTCCAGCCCGCTCGGCGACGGCCGCTGAGAGGCGAGCCATCCCACGAGTCCACCACCGGAGTGTGACAGTGCCGATGCGATCGGGTGGTCTCGGGAACTGGTGACGGAAGTGGTTGCCCAGCAACCGCCCGCGTCACCAGTTCCGGGAGCGGACAACCCCGGACCTATGCGCCGACGGTGAGCCGCATGCCGTGGGTCTGCGTCTCGAGTCGGCGGGCGACCTGGTTGGTGAGCGAGACCACGAGCTCCGCCTGCGCGAGGTCGTGCAGGGCAAGCCCGCACGCGGGGGTGATGATGGCCTGCTCGCGGAGCAGGACGGGATCGCAGCCGCCTTGGGTCAGGCCGCACCACTCGGCGGACAGGTGCTGCCAGAGGCGGTCGGCGGTGGTGCCGAGCGGTCCGCTCGTGGGGACCGCACCCCAGGCGAGCCATCCGCCGCGCTCGAGGAACGCGCTGACCGCGCCCGCGTGCTCGACCGCACCCATCGAGAGCGGCAGGGAGAGCACCTGGGGGCCGGCTTGCAGCACGACGCGCCAGTCGGCCGGGCCGCAGCAGTGCAGGCCGGTGATGGCGTGGTGCTCCAGGGTGGCCAGCGCGCTCGAGACGAGATCGATCGTGCGGTTGGGGTCGAGGGGGAACGCGGGATCCATCGCGGCGGTGAGGCCCGGCTCGTCGACGAACACGACGAGCGGCGCCAGCGGCGCCGTCTCCTGGGCGGCGGCGACCAGCGCACGGGCTCGCGCTCGGACCGCCGCGCCAGCGACCGAGAACGCCCGCGCCACCGGGATGCCGAGCGCGTGCAGTGCGATGCCGAGGGTGACCGGACCAGTGAGCTGGAGCTTGATCGGGCCCTGTCGACCGGCGACTGCGCCCAGGAAGGCCCGCAAGCCCACGAAGGGCTCGCCGCCGATGCCGGCCTCGGTGAGCGGCGCTTGCGGATCGACCGCCCGCTCATCGACCTCCAGGGATCCGTCGGGCAGGACGGTGACGCCCCGGATGCCCCAAGCGGCCTGGGCGATCATGCGCTCCATGCCAGACCGGTTCGGGAGCGAGGGCGCGGCAGGAAGGCGAGGCTGGTTCTCGAGCGAGAAGGTGGCCGCGGCGCGTGGATCGGTGTGCGGCAGGCTCCCGATCGTGGTCGCCAGTCCGTGGACGAGGTCCAAGGACTTCATGTCTGCTCCGCCCCACCAGCGCGCATCTCAGCCACTGTTCCCCCTGGTTGATCTGCCTCTGGAATAGCCACCCGTGGGGTGCTTGGGCAAATCTCAGTCTTGTCATGCAGCTGCTCAGCGGTCCCTCACCCGCCCGAATCACCTGGGCCCTGCTCCCGCTTGCGATGGGTCCGGCCCTCGGCAGTGCCCTCGATGAGAGCACGCGGGCCGTCGCCCTCACCGGCGCCGCGCTCGCGTGGGGCACATGGGTCACCGTGCTGGTCGCAGTCCTCATCCCGCGAACGTTCAGCCTCACGGCGCTTCGGATCGCCGCGCCAGCAGCTCTAGCGGTGGCGAACTGGTCGGCCGTCGCCGGTTCACGAGGCGTCGCCGACCTCGTGGCGGTGGCGTGGTCGGCAGTGACCGTGGTCGCCGCGTTCGCACCCACGACGGGCGACTGCTTCGTGAACGGCTCCTCCTATGGCGACGAGCGGAGGATGCCGCTTCGAACACCCGGTTCGCTGCTGCTCGGTCCGATCCAGCTCGCCTGGCTTGCCGCGGTGGCGGCCCCGATTGGCACGCCGCTCCTCTTGGCGAGCCGCCAGTGGGTGGCTGCTGCGGCGCTCGCCCTCGCTGGCCTCCCGGCGGCAGTGGTGGCCACGCGGGCGCTCCATGGGCTCTCTCGCCGATGGGTGGTGTTCGTGCCTGCTGGGTTGGTGTTGCACGACCTCCACGCCATGGTCGACCCGGTGCTGTTCCCTCGCACGTCCGTCCGACGCCTCGGGCCAGCCCCCGCCGATGGTGATGGGGCCTACGACCTCACGGCGCGGTCCCCCGGCCTCGCGCTCGAGCTCGAGCTGGCGGACCCAACGGAGATCGCGCCGCGGCGGCCCGACCGCACCATCGAGGTCGAGCAGGTGCAACGGGTGCTGTTCTCGCCGACGCGGCCTGGCGCGGTGCTGCACGAGGCAGCCCGCCGACGGTTCGCGGTGGGCTGACCGGCCCTCAGGCGACCTGGCCCGCCCCGACGATCTCATCGCCCTCGTAGAGCGCCACGCTCTGGCCTGGCGCCACGCGGCGCCCCTGCTCGTGGAACACGACGTCGGCCCCCTCGACATGGCACGGCCTTGGCACACCGTGCGCGCTCACCTGGGCCACAAGCGGACCGGCGACGGGGCCCGCGGTCCACGCGAGATCGACCAACCTGACGCGATCGGTGAGGAGATCCTCCGCACCGCCGACGGTGACGGTGGCATTGCGCACATCGACGGCGACGGCGTAGCGCGCCGCACCTCCCCCCGGCAGCCCCAGGCCGTGCCGCTGACCGATCGTGACGAGCTCCACGGAGGGCACGCTGCCCACCGCGGCACCGGTGGCGTCGACCACGCGCCCGGGCGTGGTGGGGATCCGCTCGCCGAGGAAGGCAGCACGACCGAGCGTGGCCGTGATGAAGCACACGTCCTGGCTGTCCGGCTTCTGTGCTGTCGAGAGACCGAGGCGCGCCGCTTCGGCGCGCACCTGAGCCTTGGTGACGTCGCCGACGGGGAACACCACGCGGGCGAGCACCGCCTGGTCGAGCATGTGCAGCACGTAGGACTGGTCCTTGCTGGCGTCGACGCCGCGAGCGACCCGGCGCGTGCCGTCGGGGCGCTGCACGATGCGAGCGTGGTGCCCCGTGGCCACGGTGGTGAACCCGAGGGCATCGGCTCGTCGGAGCAGGCGGTCGAACTTGAGGTGACGGTTGCACTCGATGCAGGGGTTCGGCGTGCGGCCTGCCGCGTGGTCGGCCACATACGGCGCGACGACATGCGCCTCGAAGTCGTCGCCGAAGTTGAAGACGTGGTGCTCGATGCCGAGGCAGCGCGCCACGCTGCGTGCGTCGTCGACGTCAGCGACGGAGCAGCAGCCCGAGTCGGACTCGCCGCCCCAGAGCTTCAACGTGACGCCCACGACCTCGTGACCGGCGTCGAGCAGCATGGCGGCGGCCACAGAGGAATCGACCCCGCCCGACATGGCCACGAGCACCCGCTGGCTCATGCCGGCGCTCCATCGTGGGCGTGGGCTTGCAGTCGGGCTGCCACCAGCGGGATCGCCGCAGCGGCCACATCGATGTCGGACTGGGTGGTCGACCATCCCATCGACAGCCGGAGCGAACCGCGTGTCATCGATCGATCGATCCCCAGCGCCGCCAGCACGTGGGACGGCTCCTGGGCCCCGCTCGCGCAGCTGGACGCCGCGCTGGCCAGCACCTGGTGGTCGTGCTCGAGCACGAACAGCAGCGCTTCGCTGTCGACGAGGGGCAGGCACAGGTTGACGATCCCGGCCACGAGGTGCGCTCGATCACTGGTTGGCGCAGCGCTCTCGATGGCACCGGGCACGCCCTCGATGACCGCGGCGACCAGCGCGTCTCGCCACACGGTGGCCCGCTCGATCAAGTCCACCCGCTCGCGGTCGGCGCCCTCGGCGGCGACCGCGAACGCGACCGCGCTGGCCACGTCCTGGGTGCCACTGCGCCGCTCGCGCTCCTGTCCGCCACCCACCTGCTGCGGCTCGAGCGGGACCCCACCGCGCACGACCAGCGCACCGATCCCACGCGGTCCACCGCACTTGTGCGACGCAAGGGTGATGAGGTCGGCGGATGCCGCGTGCTCGCGCACGTCGAGCCAGCACAGCGCCTGAGCGGCGTCGGCGTGGAGCAGCGCGTTCGGTGCGTGCTCGCGCACCACCTCGGCGATCGGGTCGAGGGGCTGAATCGTGCCGACCTCGTTGTTCACGAGCGCCACCGACACGAGCGACACGGTGGGGTCGAGGATCCGGGCGAGGTCCTCGAGGTCGACGACACCCCGGGCGTCGACGCCGACCGTGCGACCCGCAGCCCGCTGCACCGGGTGCAGCACCGCATGGTGATCCGACGCCGCGCAGACCGCGATGCCGCCCGTTGCCTCGAGCACGCCGCGCACGGCCAGGTTGTCGGCCTCGGTGCCGCCCCCGGTGAAGACGACCTCGCCCGGCTGGCACCCCACCACAGCCGCCAGTCGCTCGCGGGCCTCCTCCAACGTGGCCCGTGCTGCTCGTGCGAGCGCATGGGCCCCCGAGGGGTTGGCGTAGGTGTTGGCGAGGATCGGCACCATGGCGGCGACGGCCTCAGGACGCATCGGCGTGCTGGCGGCGTGGTCGAGGTAGTGCCAGATGGCGGTGGAGGTGGCGGCCATCAGTCGGGGGCCACGAAGGGGTCGCGCTCTGGGGCGGGCGGGGATGGGACGGGGACGGTCGGCGACGAGGACCCGTCTGGCGACGACGCCGCAACGCGTGTCGCCTCTCCTGCGCCCGGCGCGGATGGTGAGGACCACGCCGACCCCGGAGGAGGAGGCGGTGGGGGTGGGGGCGGTGGGGGCGCGCCCCATGGCGGCGCCACGGGTGCCCCTCCATGGCGGCGCTGGTAGGCCGCGGCGACGCACTGCAGGAAGTGGTCGGCGTGCACGCCCGGTGGGGTGTGGTGGTGCATGGCCACCACCAGCGGCGTGGCCAGCCGCACGCTCAACGTGCTGCGCGCTTCGGGCGACAGGTCGGCGAGGCGCAGCAGGTACGAGCGCACGAGCGCGAACTGGGCATCGGTGACCGCGCTCACGTCCAAGGTCGAGGTGTAGACCTCGAAGCCCGGCGGAGGGTTGAACCACACCGCCTCGGCGGGGCGGTTGGCGGTGCGCTCGCGCAGTACCATCGTGCCCGCGAACACGTCGCCCAGGCGCTGGCTCCGGGCCGAGAAGAGCGCGACGAGCACCGCCACGAGGCCCCCGGGCACGAGCAGGAAGTCGACGGCACCGATGGCGGAGCGGATGAAGGCATGCCGGGGCGAGATCGGTGCACCCTCCACCGTGACGACCCGCAGCCCGAGCGCCGCCTTGCCCGGCGATCGGCCCCGGGTGACGACCTCGGTGAGGATCGGATAGCCGAACACCACGAACGCGACACCGAGGATGACGAGCACCAGCGCCACCCAGCCCTGGGCGCCGAGCACGCCCACCGCCACGAGGACGATGGCAAGCAGCAGTGCCCCCTGGATGATGAAGTCGACGGCCCGCGCCAAGGCGCGCGAGGCGATGCCTGCCGTGTCGAACTCCAACACGACGGCTTCAGGGGTGACGATCCCGCGCTCGAGGGTGGCCATCGCCTCGCTACGGTACCGGTGGCCGCGCGTCGCAGCGTCGGCCGACCCCGATCGTGGACGTCGACCGCTTCATCGCACGCAACCAGACCAGCTGGAACCGGCTCGAGGTGCTGACGCGCCAATCCCGCCGCTCCCTCACGCCCGCACAGGTGGAGGAGCTCGTCCAGCTCTACCAACGCACGTCTGCCCACCTCTCCTACGCCCGCACCGAGCGGGCCGACGCCGCCCTCATCGCCCGTCTCACCGGCCTCGTCGCCGGCGCGGCGGGCCTCCTGTATGGCACCCGGTCCCGGTCCGCGGCCGGCGCGGCGCGGTTCTTCACCACGAGCTTCCCGGCTGCGGTGTGGCACGCCCGGCGCTTCGTGGTCGCCTCGGCGCTCCTGCTCCTCGTCCCGGCCTTCGTGCTCGGCACCTGGTTGGCCACCTCCGACGAAGCACTCCAGGCCACTGGTCCCGACGCCGTGCGCGAGGCGTACGTGCAGGACGACTTCCAGGCGTACTACTCCTCCGCCCCCGCGGGGCAGTTCGCGGCCCAGGTCACTGTGAACAACATCCAGGTGTCGATCCTCGCGTTCGCGGCAGGAGCGCTCTTGTGCGTCGTGACGGCGTTCCTCCTCGCCAACAACGGGGCCCACGTCGGCCTGGCGGCCGGGATGTTCGCGGCAGCCGGGGAGCAACCGAAGTTCTACGGCTTGATCCTCCCCCACGGGGTGCTCGAGCTCTCGGCCGTGATCGTGGCCGGCGCGGCGGGCCTGTCGATCGGGTGGGCCATCATCGCCCCCGGCGACCGGCGACGAGCGGTGGCGCTGGCCGACGAGGGCCGCCGAGCGGCTGCGATCGTGCTCGGCCTGATGCTCGCGTTCATCGTGGCGGGCACGATCGAGGCGTTCGTGACCCCCAGCGGGATGCCGACCGTCGTCCGAGTGGGCGTCGGCCTCGCGACCGGTACCGCGTTCTGGACCTACGTCATCACGCTGGGCCGTCGCGCCGCAGCGCGCGGCTACACCGGTGCCATGGGCGAGCACGATCGTCTCTCGCGTCCCAGCGCCACCGCCGTCGCTGTCACGAGATCCGGGGGCGGGTCCACGTCCCCGAGGCCGTGACGGGCCGACCTCGAACCGATGACTACAGAGAGCCGCGGGCCTTGAGGTCGAGGTAGGCGTCGGCCAGCTTGGCCGCGAGCTGGCCGGGCGGCGCGTCGATCACCACCGCGCCGAGCCCCCGCAGGCGGGCGACCGTGCGGTCTCGCTCGGCCAGCGCGGTCGTGGCCGCCGCTGCCCGGTAGGCCTCGTCTGCATCAGCGGGCGTGGCGGTCGCCCAGCCCGCCACATCGGGGTCGCGCATGGCCGCGATCAGCACGACGTGATGGCGCACGAGGAGGGGCAGCGCAGGGAGCAGCGACTCGCCCACCGCTTGCTCGACGAGATCGGTGAACAGCACGATGAGCGACCGCCGCTTGAACCGAGCCATGGTCTGCGTGAACGCACCCCGGTAGTCGCTCTCGGCCAGCACCGGGTCGAGCGCGTACATGGCCTCGGCCACCCGCCCGAGCTGGTCGCGGCCCGCCCTGGGCGGGAGGACGGAGCGGACGGCGCGATCGAAGACCACGAGACCGCAGCGATCACCGAGCCGGGTGGCAACGGTCGTGAGGCACATGAGCGCGTCCATGGCGTGCTCCACGCGTGGGACGCCGGCCACGGAACCGGCCATGACCCGACCGTTGTCGAGGAGGAGGAGCACCGTCTGGTTTCGCTCCGCCCGGTACGTGCGCACCATCGCCTTACCAGCGCGCGCCGTGGCCGCCCAGTCGATGCGACGCACCTCGTCGTCGACGCCGTACTCCCGGAGCTGGTCGAACTCCGTGCCGCCGCCTCGACCGCGCGCCGAGCGCAACCCGACCTCCAGGATCCTCGCCCGGTTGATCCGAAGCTCCGCCTCGTCGCGGCTGGCGAACACGGGGTGGACGCGCAGCACGTCCGGATGGTGCAACGTCCGCTGTCGAGCGCCGAGACCAAGCGGGCCGTCGACCCGCACCACGAGGTCGGTGACGTCGAAGCGACCCCGACGCGACGGGGCCAGCGAGGCAGTGCCCACCAGCCGCGCGCCGGCGGGGACGACACCCGCGCATCGGCGGGTCGACGGCTGAAGCGACGGCGCGAGCTGGTCGGCCAGAGCGACGCGCAACCGCCGGTCCGTGGGGTTGCGGATCGTCCAGCGCATCTCGCCGTCGGTGCGCAGGACGAGCACCGACGGCAGCTCCCGAACCACCTCGAGCCGATCGGGATCGACGGCGGCCAGCGCATCGCCCAGGGCGACCAGCACGAGGAGACCATCGACGATGAGGAGGGGCCAGAGCAGCCCGCCGCCGGGCAAGGCCAGCACCAGCAGCGCCGCCAGCGCGGCAACGACCGCCAAGCGGCGGGTCGGGACGGGCCGCATCAGCGGGGCACGGGCACCGAGGCGAGCAGGCCGTCGAGCACGGCATCGGCCGTGACGCCTTCGAGCTCAACCTCCGGCCGCAGCTGCACTCGATGGCGCAGCGCCGGCTTGGCCATCGCCTTCACCTCGTCGGGCGTGACGTACGGACGTCCGATCAGCCACGCCCAGGCCTTGGCCGCGTGCAACAGCATCGCAGTACCCCGAGGCGACACGCCGAGCGACAGGGATGGCGAGTCGCGCGTGGCCCGCGCCAGGCTCACCAGGTAGTCGAGCACGGGCGGCTCGACGCGCACCGCGTCGACGAGCGACCGAGCGGCGGCGAGGTCGGCGCCGGTGGCCACCGGCCGAACGAGGGACGCGATGTCGTGCGGATCGAGGCCTTGGTCGTGGCGGTGGAGCACCTCACGCTCCTGATCGGCCGACGGATAGCCCATCTGCAGCTTGAGCAAGAAGCGATCGAGCTGGGCCTCGGGCAGCGGGTAGGTGCCCTCGTACTCGACGGGGTTCTGGGTGGCCACGACGATGAACGGATCGGGCAGCCGCCGAGCCTGGCCTTCGATCGTGACCTGTCGCTCCTCCATGGCCTCGAGCAGCGCGGCCTGGGTCTTCGGTGGCGTGCGATTGATCTCGTCGGCCAGCAGCAGGTTCGTGAACACCGGCCCCTCGCGGAACCGGAACGCGCCTTCCGAGCCCGGCTGGGCACCACTGGTGTAGATGAGCTGGCCGATCACGTCGGACGGCATGAGGTCGGGGGTGAACTGCACCCGGGTGAACTCGAGATCGAGCGCGGCGGCCACGGCCTTGGCGAGCAAGGTCTTCGCGACACCGGGCACTCCTTCGAGCAGCACGTGACCCCCGACGAGCAGGGCCGTCATGAGGCCCGACATGGTGCCCTCCTGGCCGACCACCACCTTGCTCACCTCATCGCGCACGGCGAGCACGGCGGCACGCGGGTCTGGGCTGGCGGTCGACTCGCTCACTGGGGGACCTCCTGGTGGATGGACGCAACGGCTCGGGCCACGGCCACGAGCTCGACATCGGTGGTGACGGAGCGCTCGTCGAGGGCCACCATCACGCGATCGACTGACACCCCGGTACGAGCCGAGGTGATCTCCGCGAGGGTGCTCACCGGGGCCTCGAGCGGCACTCCGAGACGCGCTCGCAGGCCTCTCCGCAAGCCGGATCGCAACATCTCGGCCGCCGCACCCGGGGCCTTCGTGCGCGACAGCAGGCGACCGATGGCGGCCACGAGCTCGGAGCCCGCCACCTGCACCGCTTGATCCTCCGGCACCGGCTGGCCGAGCCGGATCGTTCGCCACAGCGCGTAGAGCGCGAAGGCGATCGCCAGCTGCAACAGGCCCCGCTTCACCCCAGCGGGCACGAGGTCACCGAGGGTCTTGTCACCCCCGCCAGCGGGCACGGGCGCGTCGACGAACCGCACGGTGCGCCCAGGTGTCGGTGCCAGCAGCGTGAGGGCGAGCACGGCGTTGTCGCGGTGGCCCAACCGGTCGTTCGTGACGAAGGCGGCCCCGCCCACGGCCACCACCTGTCCCAGGCCCATCGGTTGGGCGACGACGAAGGCACTGCGCACCTCGCCGAAGCAGCTCTGGTCGCGCGCCTCGACCCGGAACCGAACCGCCGCCCCGCCGTCGATCGCGCCTATTGAATCCAGGGCGCTGATCGAGCACGTTCCCCGGCCGATGGGCCCGCTCTTCGACAGCAGCCCCTGGCCGACCATGGGTGGTACGAGGGGCGACGACGGGTCGGTGACGACGAGCGTGCCGCCCTCGCGAACCCATGCGCCCAGCTGCTCCGCCTGCCGTTGCGCGAGTCGGTCTTGGAGGACGACAGCCACATCGTCGGTGGGGCCCGGCAACCCGACAGACAGCTCGACCTGCGCGCCGGAGCCGCGCAGCAGCGACACGAGGGCGCTCGTGCCCAACGGCCCGTCCGAGCGCGGATCGAGGGGCGGGCCATCGCGACCCGGGCGACCGCCCACGACGGCGACGAGCAGCAGCGCCAGCGCAACGCCCAGACCGACCACTGCCCCGCGGGGCACGCGTACTCGGGTGCCCACCATCAGCGACCTGCCCGTACGGCGTTGATCTCAGCGTCGAGCGCTCGGAACCGGAGGGCTTCGGCCGGCCCGGTGGGGCGGTCGCCGTACCAGGCGGCCTCGAAGAGCTCGGTGGCCGCGGCGAGAGCGGTCGAGGCCTCCGGGAGCGAGACGGTCACATCGCCGACGTACTCCCGGGCCGTGCGGCCGGCCAGATCGGGGATGGCCCCTCGTCGGACGAGCTCACCGATGAGGGCGCGATGCCGACAGCGCAAGGCCTCCTTGAACTGACCGCGAGCCTCCATGGCGTCGGCCTCGGTTCGCCACTCGCTCGGCGTTCGCGTGAGCTCGACCATGACCCGCGACGGCCGGCCGGGCCGCGGGGCAAGGCGCGCCACACGGCCGTAGCGAACGACGAGGTAGACGACCAGCGCGACGGCACCGATCACGAACAGCCAGGCGACGACCGTGCCCGCGCCGCTGCCGACCAGGCTGCCGATCACCTTGCCGAGCTGCTGGCCGAACCACTCGAGGATGCGATCCGGGATGGACTTCGGCGGCCGGTGATACCGACGGTCGGCGAGGATCTGGTCGGCCAGATCTCGCACGGCCCCGGGATCGTGGACCGACGGAGGGAGGTCCATCAGCTGGCCGGGAAGGCGAGACCGGCGTCCAGCTCGAGGTCGAGGCCCTCCGTGCGCACCCGCAGATCGAGGTAGATGAGCACGGTGATCGCCGCCACGATCGGCATCGTGATGAGCGAGGTCAGCACGCCGCTGGCCGCAGTGAGCAACCACCCGTAGCCGTCGGTGCCCACCAGCAGCGACAGCGCTGTCGGCACCAGCCCGAGGGCGTAGCCGAAGAGCATGGCCACGATGCTCGACAGCAGGGTCAGGCCCATCACGGGCCAGAAGCGGCGGCCCACGAGGCGGGCGGAGCGGCGCATCGCCTTGATGGGCCCGAGCCCCTCCGCGCCGATCACGGGCGCGGTGACGAGGAACCATGTCATCACGGCGAGCCCAGGGAAGCCGCACAGCAGCATCCCGAAGCCCTCCGCGAGGTGCACGAGCAACCAGCTCCCGAGCAGCGGCAAGGCAAGCGGCAGCGATCCTCGCAGCAGCTCCCCAAGCGTGAGGTCGCGCCCGACGTGCCACGCGCCGACGAGCCGCACGATCCCCGAGGCGACGAAGACGAGGGCCAGCGACGGCCCGAAGAGCAGCACCAGCTGCGCCCAGGTGCTGCTCATCGCCCCTTGGTCGACCCCGGTGAGCGACGTGTCGCCCTGGTTGAGCGTGTCGAGCAACGACGCCCCACCGAGCAGGTCGCGCTGCAGCCAGGCGCCGAGGATCTGGACGGGAACGGCGAAGCAGGCGGTGAACGCGATGATCGTCGCTGGCGACGCCTTCAGGATCGCGAACGCGCCGTCGAGCACATCCGAGACGGTCATGGGCCGGAGGCGCGGGATGCCCGGCCGCGTAGGCCCACCAGCCCGCGCGGCAACCGGCCGAGGACTCACCGGAGGCGGTGGCGGCGGCGCGCTGACGTCAGGGGGGGCCCACTCCACGCCACAGTGTCTACCGGTCAGAGCACCGGGGCGGGCGACGTCCCCGAGTCCACGGACCGTGGAGGTAACGTCCGAGACGTGCCAGACACGCCTTCGGCCATCCACCGGTGAGCCAGCTACGCCTCAACCCGCTCACGGGCCGATGGGTCACGGTTGCCGTCGAGCGCGCCGCCCGACCCGGCGAGCTGATCTCCCGACAGATGCCGGTCGAGTCCGACCCCAACCGCACCTGCCCGTTCTGCCCCGGCAACGAAGAGGCCACGCCGCCCGCCCTCGAGAGCTACGGCCCGAACGGCACCTGGCTGGTGCGAGTGGTGCCCAACCTGTTCCCCGCCTTCGAAGGCACCGAGCCCCTGCGGGTGCAGAACCTCGGGCCGGTGTTCACCCAGGCGTCGGCCAGCGGGGTGCACGAGGTGCTCGTGTTCTCGCCAGACCACGCGAGCACCTGGGCCGACCTCGACGACAAGCACGCCGGGCTGGCCATGGCCGCGATCCGCGATCGCATGGAGGACCACGCTCGCCGGTCCACAGTGCGCTACACGCAGGCGATCGTGAACGCGGGTCGCGAGGCGGGCGCCTCGCTCGAGCACCCGCACGGGCAGCTCCTCGGGATCCCGTTCGTGCCGGGCGAGATCGCCGAGGAGGAGGCCGGCTTCCGCCGCTTCGAAGGCTCCTGCTTGCTCTGCACGCTCATCGATGCCGAGCTGCAGTCCGAGCACCGGATGGTGCTCGCTGACGAGCGCGTCCTCGTCGTGTGCCCGTTCTGGAGCGGCGCGCCCTACGAGATGCTGGTCATCCCCCGGCTGCACGAGGTGCACCTCGAGAACACCTCACCGCCCGACGTCGTGGCTGTCGGTCGTGCCATCCGCGACGCACTCGTGCTGCTCCGCTCGAAGGTGGGCGACTGCGCCTACAACCTCGTGTTCCACACGGCCCCGCACCATCATGAGGGGCCATTCCACTGGCACGTGCACATCGTGCCGCGGCTCACGAGCCTCGCCGGGTTCGAGCAGGGCACCGGAGTGATGATCAACATCGTCGCCCCCGAGCTGGCCGCCCGTCACCTCACGAGCTGAGGCCGCCCCGCAGACGGATCGCGGTGTCATAGGCCAGGCGCTTGGGCACCCTGAGGTCGGCCGCGACGGTGGCTGCCGCGTCGCGCGCTGAGGCACCCGTCGCCAGCGCAAGGCGGAGCGCATCCTCGATGTCCTCGATCGACGCATCCTCTGGTTCAGGTGCCCCGTCGAGCACCACCACGAGCTCGCCGCGCGGCTCGTGGGTGGCGGCCCAGGCCACCGCCTCCGCCAAGGTGCCGCGCCAGGTCTCCTCATGGAGCTTCGTGAGCTCCCGGCCGATGGCCACCCGCCGCTCATCGCCGCAGGCCACGGCGAGGTCGCCCAACGTGCGAGCCAGCCGGTGCGGTGCCTCGTAGAGCACGACCGTGCGCCGCTCGGCCGCCACCTCGCGCAACCGCCCCGTCCGCCCCGACCCCTTGCGGGGCAGGAAGCCCTCGAACACGAAGCGTCCCGCAGGCAGTCCGCTGGCCACGAGCGCGGTCACGGCCGCCGATGGCCCGGGGACGACCTCGACGACGAACCCCGCCTCGACAGCGGCGCGCACCAGCTGCTCCCCCGGATCGGAGATGCCCGGCATGCCGGCATCGGTGACCACGGCCACCCGCTCCCCCGCGGCCAGGCGGCCGAGCACCCCCTCGACGGCACCACGCTCGGTGTGGTCGTTCACGACGATGAGCGTGGTGCGAGCGATCCCGGCGTGCTGGAGCAGCCGCCCAGTGCGCCGGGTGTCCTCGCAGCAGATGGCGTCGGCGGCGGCCAGCGCTTGCACCGCGCGGGGCGACAGGTCACCGAGGTTGCCGATCGGGGTCCCCACCAGGATGAGCGGCATGTCTCAGTCCTGGCGCTCGAGGTGATCGCCAACGGTGAGGTTCCACCGGGCGAACGACCCGGCCTCTGCCTCGATCACGGCACGGGCACGGGCCACGGGGCGGGTCATCCGGTGCCGTCGGAGGCGCGCCACCCGCAGCACGGTGAGGTCGCGGTCGCACCAGGCCACATCCAGCGGGAACCGCATCCCAAGGGAGTGGACTGACCGGGCGGGGGTCAGGAGCATGGCCCCCTCGATGCCGTCGCGGCCGAGGAGGCCCTTGCGACGAGTCGGCCGCGTGTCAGCCACCTCGAGGCTCGCCAGCACCTCACCATCACGCAGCAACCAGGGCACGACAGAGACGGTAGGGCCTCAGACGTTGAAGCGGATCTCGAGGACGTCGCCGTCCTGCACCACGTAGTCCTTGCCCTCGACGCGCAGCTTGCCGACCTCCTTGGCCTTGTTCCACGAACCCAGCTCGAGGAGCTCGTCCCAATGGATCACCTCGGCCCGGATGAAGCCGCGCTCGAAGTCGCCGTGGATCACGCCGGCGCACTGCGGAGCCTTGAAGCCGGCTCGGAAGGTCCAGGCACGCGACTCCTTCTCACCAGTGGTGAGGAAGGTGCGCAACCCGAGCAGCTTGTAGGCCGTGTGGAGGAACTTGGGCAGGGCGCCTTCGCCGAGGCCAAGGCCTTCGAGCATCTCGGCCCGCTCGTCGGCGTCGAGCATCGCCGCTTCCGCCTCGAGCTGCACGCACATGCCGATCACCTCGGCCTTGCCCTCGAGCTCGGCGCGCACCGGAGCGACCACCGCCTCGATGTCATCAAGCTGGTTCTCCGCCACGTTGACCAGGGCCATGACGGGGCGGTTCGTGAGCAGGAAGTAGCCCTTCAGGAGCTTGCGCTCGTCGTCCTTGAGGTCGGAGCGGTACAGCGGTGTGCCGGTCTCGAGGATCGCCTTGGCCCGGTCGAGGGCGGCCACCTCGTCGAGGAGCGACTTGTCGCCCTTCGCCGTGCGCCGACGCTTCTCGATCTGGTTCTCGACGGTCTCCAGATCGGCGTAGGTGAGCTCGAGCTCCACGATGGCAAGGTGCTCGAGCGGGTCGGATGGCCCGGGCACGTCGTCGTCGGCGAAGGCGCGCAGCACGAACACGATGGCGTCGACCTCGCGGATGTGGGCCAGGAACTTGTTGCCGAGCCCCTCTCCCTTGCTGGCCCCGGCCACGAGACCACCGATGTCGACGAACTGCACCGTGGCCGGCACCACGTTCTTGCTCTTGCTCATGGCCGCCAGGGCATCGAGGCGGGGGTCGGGGACGCGCGCCATGCCCACGTTGGGGTCGGTGGTGGCGAAGGCGTACGGGGCCGCGAGGGCACCCCCGCCGGCCAGGGCGTTGTACAGCGATGACTTGCCGGCATTGGGGAGACCGACGAACCCGAACCGCTCCATGGCGGTGCAGGGTACGAGCCCCGGGAGCCAGCTCCCGCATTCTGTGTGCACGCAGCCACGGCATGCGTGGCTGGGTGCACACAGAAGCCGTGGGCGGCCAGTTTGGGTGCCGATAGCGTGCCGTGCATGCACATGTCCCCCGCCGACGCGCTCGATCGCGTGGTGTACCTGCTCGACCGCGACCTGGCGGAGGGTCGGCGGATCCAGGCCTACGCCAAGGCACGCGACCTCGTACGGGAGCTCGGCGACGACGAGATCGCCGCCCGTCACGCCGACGGCACCCTGCTCGACCTGCCGGGCATCGGAGCGTCCACCGGCAAGGTGATCGCCCTGGCGCTCGACGGGGGCATCGACGAGCACCTCGCAACGCTCGAAGCCGAGACAGCCATCGACATCGGCGAGGGTGCTGACCTGCGAGCGGCGCTGCGCGGCGACTGCCACAGTCACACCACCTGGAGCGACGGCGGGGCGCCCGTGGAGGTGATGGCCCGCACGGCGATCGAGCTGGGCCACGAGTACCTCGTCGTCACCGACCACTCCCCACGGCTCACGATCGCCCACGGCCTCGACCGAGATCGGCTCCTCAGCCAGCTCGACGAGATCGAGCGCGTGAGGTCCGAGGTGGCGCCGTTCCGGATCCTCACCGGCATCGAGGTCGACATCCTCCAGGACGGTGGCCTCGATCAGGACGACGACCTCCTCGAGCGGCTCGACATCGTCGTGGCCAGCGTGCACTCGAAGCTGTCCATGCCGGAGCCTGAGATGACCCGCCGCATGGTGCTCGCGGTGGCCAGCCCGCACGTCGACATCCTCGGACACTGCACCGGACGCAAGGTCGTGGGCACCGGCCGGGCGCAGTCCAAGTTCGACGCGGACATCGTGTTCGCGGCGTGCGCGCGGTTCGACACGGCGGTGGAGATCAACTGCCGGCCCGAGCGACAGGACCCGCCGGAGGAGCTGCTGTCCTTGGCCGTCGACTGGGACTGCAAGCTGTCGATCGACACCGACGCCCACGCACCGGGCCAGCTCGAGTGGCAGGCCTACGGCTGTGACAAGGCCGCCCGCCTGGGGATCGATGCCGACCGCATCGTCAACACGCTTGCCGCCGACGACCTCCTCGCCTGGGCCGCCGACCACCCCACGGCCTGACGGTCTACGACAGGAACGCGAAGAACATCATCTGGGTGGAATAGGCGACGAGCGTGTGGTCGGCCGGATCCCACAGCGTCATCTCCAGCGATGCGTAGCCATCGCCCGCGTGACGAGCCTTGTTGTGGGCGAGCAGCCAGCCCGGCCGGGCAGGGCCGAGCAGGTGGATCGTGAAGTCGGCGCTGGGCCCGAACCAGTTGCCGGAGTCCTCGCCGAGCTTCTGACCCACGGCGCCGGGCATCGTGTCGCACAGCACGACCGACGCGAGCGGATCGAGGCTGCCGTCGTCGAGCAGGGGTGGATCGTCGAGGCGGTACCAATAGGCGCACTCGGCGGGGCCGTCCTCGAAGGGCTCCCAGGGTGGGCGGCCCATGGCCGGACGGCACTCGATGACCTCCTCCCAGAACGGCATCGGGGGCCGGTCGAACTCGAACTCGATGCCATCCGGCAATGGGTCGCGAAACGACCGCAAGCCCTCAGGACCGTCGACGGGCGGTGGCTCGACATCGGTGAAGTCAAAGCCGCGCCGTGGGGCGCCGAACACGGCGATGGCCGTGAGCCCAGCGGCAGCGCCTGGATTGGTGACCGTGGCCGTGAGCTGCGACATCGAGCGACCCCGCCGAAGCTCGCGCACCTCGATCTCCACGGGTCCGCACGCCACCTGCCCCGCGAACACCACCGACATCGTGCGCAGGCTCTGCGTGTCGTCGCCGAGGTAGGCGGCCATCGCCCGTGCTGCGACCACCGCGACCGCACCGCCCTGGGGGACGACCACCAGCATCCACCGCTCGCCGATCGACGCTGTGAACCGCGCCGGGTTGCGCTGACTCGGCATCACAGCAAGGTCATCCCAACCCGTCATCCCCATGACGGAGGACGTTACCGGTGACCGTCACGCCGCATCCGCTGATTGCGCGCCACGGTGCACGCCGATGTGGGGGGCTCCGACTGGAGCCGCGCGCCGATGGACCGGTAATGTCGTTGGCCTTATGTCGAAGCGCACCAAGAAGGCCACGATGCGGGCCCGCAAGAAGAAGGCCAACCACGGGCGCAAGCCCAACCGAGGCCGCAACTCCTAGCTCGCGCCCCCACCTGCGCTGCCTCGCAGCGCACCTGCGCCGCCCTCGACGCCCAATCGGCCCGGGGGCGGTTCCGCGTCTCACTCCAGGTGTCCCGGGCGCTACAGGTCCAGCACCTGGCCCTCGGCGGCGGCGCTCACGGGCACAGCCGCGTCAGCGAACGACGCGACGATGGCGTCGACCTCGACATCGGTGCGACTGGGGTCGTGGTGGAAGAGCAGCACCGAGCGCGCCCTCGCTAGCTCCCCGAGCCGCACCGGGTAGTCCGCCGCCGAGTGGCCCCACGACACGCGGGTGGGCAGCTCCTCGGCGGTGTGCTGGGCATCGTGGATGAGCACGTCGACATCGGCCGCCAGGGCCATGGCCGCCTCGTGGTACGGACCCCACCCCTCCGGGCCGGGACCGAGCGCCGACGGGCCATGGTCGCTCAGGTACGCGATCGCCGATCGCCCGTCGCTGATTCGGTACCCGAACGTGCGCCCGCCTTTGTGCGGGATCTCGAGGGCCAGCACCTCGAAGCCGGCGAGGTGGTGGAAGCCGGGTTCCAGCCCCTCGAACGACCAGTCCCCGCGCAACCCCTCGGGGCCGATGGGGAAGTGGGGCGGCGACATGGCGCGACGCAGCACGTCGATCGCCGCGTCACCGTCCTCTTGATCGGGGAGGCACAGCCGCACCTGGGCCCCGTCGTGATCGATGGCCCGCGAGAAGGGCAAGCCCTGTGTGTGGTCCCAGTGCAGGTGCCCCAGGAGCAACGCGCCGCGGAAGGGCGCCTCCCCGAGGAGCGCACCGAGGCCGCGCAGGCCGGTGCCCGCGTCGAGCACCAGGCTGGGCGGCTCGCCGTCACGGGCCAGTGCCACGCACGAGGTGTTGCCGCCATGGCGCGCGAAGGCGTGCCCGGGAGCCGGGGTCGAGCCCCGCACCCCGAGCACGTGCACCTTCACGAGCTGGCCGTCTCCTCACGTCGGTGGCCCTCGCTGATCTCGGCCAGCTTGTCGAGGTCGAGCTCCACCTTGCGGGCCTCGGCCACCTTGCACGGCGACGCCGCGGTGAGGGTGGCCGTCCGCCGCCCGCCCTCCAGCACGGCCCGCTCGCCGATGAGCGCTCCCGGGCCGAGAGCGGCGATGTCCTCGCCGTCCACCGCCACCTGGATCACGCCGTCGAGCAGGAGGTAGATGCTGTCGGCCTCCTCCCCCTGCTTCGTCAGCGTGGCGCCCGCCTTGAGCTTGCGAATCTTGGGCTTGCCCTCGCCCATGATCACCCGCGACAGCTCACGCTCCATGGCCGACTCGATCTCCGCCACGAGGGCGGGCGAGTCCTCCCCGCCCCAGGGGCTGTGGTCGCCGAAGGCATGGCGGTACCAGTCCTTGAAGTCGACGAGGCCGCTCTTCGCAGCCAGCGTCCCGTCGGGCCCGTAGACCCAGTGGCGCGGGAAGGGGCTGGCACCCTCGAGCGCCCAGTCTGCGCGGCCATCGGTGTGGATCGTGAGCGACAGCGTCGACCAGGCCGTGGGCGCGTGGTACTGCACGAACGGCGGCTTGGCCACGCGCCGAGGAGCGGGCACTCCGGTGCGACCGCCGACGGTCTGGCGGAACCGCACCCAGCCGTCACCCACCTCCGGCTCGGCTTGGATGTCGGGATAGGCCACCGCTTGGAAGGTTGCGGTGGCCGAGCCGAACCCCATGGTGGTGGACCCGGCGACGAGGCCACCCGAGTACCCGTGGCCAGTGACGGCCCCGCTGTCGTCCACCCCGATCCACGCCCGGAGGTCATTGGCCACCCGGAACAGGTCGGCCTTGCGCCACTCCTCGAGGTCGCCCAGCACGTCTGGCAACGGCGCGTCGTAGTGCGCGATCCCCAGCTCGAAGGGCGCCTTGAGCGACCCCTTCACGGCCTCGGACGGGATCCACGACACCGCCACGACCCTCGACTCGATCTTCATGGTGCAACCTCCTGCTCGCTGTGCCCCCACCCTGCGCCTCGGCGGCCCATCGCCCAAGGGCGCTGGCTGGCGTCGGGGGGTGGGGCTGGCACCCCCTCGGGCCCGCATGGCTCCCCCCTTCCCCATCGGGCCGAGATGAGGCTTGATGGACACCATGGGTGAGGGCGTGATCTCGGTGGTGCTGGCCGACGACAACCTGATCGTGCGAGCGGGCGTGCGGGCGCTGCTGGCCCGCGAGGCCGACGTCGAGGTGGTGGGCGAGGCGGCCGACCACCCTGAGCTCATCGCGGCGGCCATCGCCCTCGAGCCCCAGGTGGTGGTGTCCGACATCCGCATGCCGCCCACGTTCCAGCGCGAGGGCATCGACGCGGCCAAGGAGATCCGCCAGCGCAACCCAGGCACGGGCATCGTGATCCTCTCCCAGTACGACGATCCCGAGTACGCCGTGTCGCTGCTGAGCGAAGGCGCGGCGGGCTACGCCTACCTGCTGAAGGACCGCCTGGCCGAGGGCGACCAGCTCATCGACGCCATCCGGGCCGTGGCCACCGGCGGCACGCTGCTCGACCCAGTGATCGTCGACGCCCTCGTGCGCCCCGTGCAGACCGGCGACGACGACCTGAGCCCGGCCGACCAGGAGCTGCTCACCTGGGTGGCCGAGGGCAAGCCGATGAAGGCCATCGCGGTGGCTCGCCAGACCACGATCGAGGCCGTGTCCGACGCCGTCGAGCACCTGTTCCTGGTGCTGGCCAAGGGCGCGTCCACCGGCGCCGACAGCGCCCTACGCCGTCTGCGCATGCTCCATCAGGCCATCGTCGACCGCGAGGAGCAGGGTGAGACGTTGTCCCGGCTGCTGCCCGGTGGCCTGGCCGAGAAGCTCCGCAACGAGGGCCGCCACATCGGCGAGAGCGAGGAGCTCGAGGTCACGGTGCTGATGTCGGACATCCGCAGCTACTCCTCCATCGCCGAGCGCGTCACCCCCACCCAGCTCGCCGCCCAGCTCAACGAGCACCGCGCCGCCATGAACCGCGCCATCATCGGCGCCGGCGGCACGGTGATGCAGTTCGTGGGCGACGCCGTGATGGCGGTGTTCGGCGCCCCCTTCCCGCAGCCCGACCACGCCGACCGGTCACTGGCCGCGGCCCTCGCGATGCACCGGTCCCAGCACGACCTCAACCGCGCATGGGAAGGTACGAGCCGCGAGGAGTTCCTCTTGGGGATCGGGCTGTCCACCGGCAAGGCAGCGGCTGCCCTGCTCGGGTCCGAGGAGCGCCTCGAGTACACGCTCGTGGGGGACACCGTGAACCTGGCCCAACGACTGCAGGAGATGGCTCGCCCCGGCGGCCAGACGATCCTGAGCGAGGCCACCTGGGAAGGCCTCACCGAGCGACCGGAAGCCAGCCTCCAACCCCCCGAGCTCGTGAAGGGCCGGGCCACCCCTGTCACCACCTACCGGATCGAACGAGAGACCTGGAGCACGTCATGACCACAACTGAGCCGCTTTCCGCAACCGGGGCCGGCGTCACGGCGAACCACCTCGTGCTCGACGTGCGTGGCGTGCGCCGCACGTTCGAGGCGGAGAACGCCCCGGTACGCGCCCTGCGCGGCACCGACTTCTCGATGACCCAGGGCGAGTTCGTCGCCATCATGGGGCCGTCGGGCTGCGGCAAGTCCACGCTCCTCAACCTCGTGGCCGGTCTCGATCAGGCCGACGAAGGCACGATCCTCCTCGCCGACGAGGAGGTCACCGGCAAGTCGGAGGACGACCTGGCCCGCATGCGCCGCAAGCACATCGGGATCGTGTTCCAGTTCTTCAACCTGCTCGAGGGCATGACCGTGCTCGAGAACGTGGCCCTGCCCGCGATGGTGGCCGGCCTCAAGCGCAAGCCCGCCGAGACCCGCGGCCGCGACCTGCTCGACCTGCTCGGCCTGCCCGACAAGGCCAAAGCCGCGCCCGGCTCGCTCTCCGGCGGCCAGCGCCAGCGCCTCGCCATCGCCCGGGCCCTGGCCAACGAGCCCACGCTGCTGCTGGCCGACGAGCCCACCGGTGCCCTCGACTCCGAGGGTGGCCAGGAAGTCATCGAGCTCTTCCGGCGACTGCACCAGGGCGGCCAGACGATCCTCATGGTCACCCACGACGACGACGTCGCCGCCGCCGCCCAGCGCATCGCCCGCATGAAGGACGGCAAGGTGCTCGACCCGGGCGACCGCTCGGCGACGACGGCCGGAGGCTGAGCGCCACGGCATCGCCGGGGCGGACCACGGCCATGGCACTCGTCGCGCTCCGGATGAGACTGGCGTGATGGTCGGCTACCTGACCCGCATCGAGCTCCGGCGCCAGTGGCGCAGCGTCGTGGTGCTGGCCCTGCTGGTGGCCCTCGTGGTGGGGACCGTGCTCGCGTCGGTGGCCGGTGCGCGGCGCTCGCGCACCGCCTTCGACCGCTACCTCACCGAGCTCAGGTCCCCCAGCGTCTTCGCGTCGGGCGATCCGGCCGCCCTGCGCGAGATCGCCGACCTGCCCTTCGTGAAGGCCACCGGCCGCATCGGGCTGGCTGCGGTCAGCCCGGTGGCCGCCGCCCCGAACGACTTCTACCCCATGGCCGTCTCGCTCGACGGACGCGTCCCCTACGACTACTACCGCGTGCCGGTGGTCAAGGGCCGTCGCCCTGATCCCAAGCAGCCGCTCGAGGTGGCCCTCGGCGAGCGCACCGCCCGTCGCCTGCACCTCGGGCTCGGCGACACCATGGCCATGGTCAGCTACTCCCCGGCCGGTTCGGAGCGGATCCAGAGCGACGGTGGCGACGAGAGCCAACCGCCCGACGGTCCCCACATCGATCTGCGTGTGGTGGGAATCGTGCGAGATCCCGGTGACATCGGCGCCCGCGGCACAGACCTCACCCTCACCTTCCTCACCCCCGCCTTCCGGGAGCGGTTCCCTCGCGACCAGATCGGCAACCTCGCCGACGCCACCTTCGTGGTGCTGCGCCACAAGAGCGATGCGTCTCGTCTCGCGGCCGCCGTCCGGGGCAGTGGGATCGAGCTCGACACGTCGTTCTCCGGCGATGCCATCCGATTGCAAGCGACCCCCATCATGCGGGCCATCGGCACCGCGCTCGAGGTGTTCGCCGGCGTGGCCGGCCTGGCCGGGCTGGCGGCCATCGGGTACGCGGTGGCGCGGCTCCAGCAGTCGAGTGCGGCCGACGACCCGGTGCTGAGCGCGCTGGGCATCGGTCGCCGTCGCCGATGGACTCGAGCGGTGGTGCCCGCCGCGCTCGGTGTCGTTGGCGGGGCGGCACTCGGTCTGGTCGTCGCCATCACGGCATCACCGCTGTTCCCGATCGGGCTGGCTCGTCGCGCGGAGCCGCACCGCGGCCTCGACGTCGACGCTCCGACGCTGCTGCTCGGCGCCCTGGCGGCGCTGGTGCTGGGGCTCGTGGTCGTCGCCCTCCTCGGCGCGCTCTCAGGCCGGTCAGCGCTCGAGGCGAGCGCGCCACCTCGACGCAGCATCCTCGGTCGTCGCGCCGCCGACGCCGGCGCTCCGCCCGTGGTGGTGACGGGCGTGACCATGGCCTTCGGCGGGGCGCGGGCCACCCGATCCACGAGCGCGTCGGCGACGGTCGGCGTCACCCTCGGCGTGCTCGGCGTGCTCTCGGCTGTCGTGTTCGCGGCCAGCATCGATCGGCTCGTGCACACGCCGTCGCTCTACGGCTGGGGATGGGACGCCAACCTGGCCGGCGCCGATCTGTCCCAGCTCGACGAGCGCGGGGTCGACCTGCCCAAGATCCTCGCCGACCCCGACCTTTCGGTGGTGGCGCGGTACACCTACCAGCTCCCAGCCACCCTCGACGGGTCACCCGAGCTCGTGTCGCTGACGGAGGATCTGAAGGGTCACCTCCAGCCCGTGGTGGTGCGGGGTCGAGCGCCCGTCGGTGCCGACGAGATCGGCCTCGGCCGCGACACGATGGTCGCCCTGCACAAGACCATCGGCGACCCTGTGCGCGTCGACCTCGGGACAGGACCGCAGACCCTGCGCTTCACCGGCGTGGTGGCCCTGCCCGTCAACCCTGACGGCGGTGCCAGCACGGCAGGGGCCTTCCTCCCGGCCGCGGCGGCGACGGCCCTGGGCGCGGCGCCGGCATGCTCCGTGAGCGACTCCTGCGTCACCAACCTTGCATTGCGACTCGCTCCCGGCGTTCGCCTCGCGGACATCGTCAAGCGGTACACCGACGAAGCCAACCAGGTGACCGTCGAGGTGCCCACTCCACCCGGTGAGGTCGAGCGGCTGCGGGCGGTGGAGCGACTCCCCTGGTTCCTGGCCGGGTTCCTCGCGCTGCTGGCGGCCATCGCGGTCGTCTACTCGGCGGGGACCATGGTCCGTCGCCGGCGCCGCGACCTGGCGCTGCTCCGGGTGATCGGGATGTCGGCCGCGCAGCTCCGAACCGTGGTGGCCGTGCAGGTGCTCGCTCTCACCCTCGTCGGCGTCGTGGTCGGCGAGCTGGTCGGGGTGATCCTCGGTCGCCAGGTGTGGCGGTGGGTGACGAGCAGCGTCTCGCTCCGGTTCTCCCCGGCCGTGCCCATCGCCGCCCTTCTGCTCATCCCTGTGGCGACCCTGATGATCACGCAGGTGGCCGCCACGGTCAGCCGCCGATCAGCCGGTCGCACCCACGCCGCTCTTGCCCTTCGGACCGAGTGATGACCACCTCCCGCTGCCCCCTGCACCTACCCCGCCCGGACGGAGCCCCCCTGTGACCACTGTGCCAACCTCAATCGATCGCGCGCTCGAACGGCCGGCTGGGATGGACTGGCTGCAACCCGTCGCGGTGCTGGTCGCCGTCGGGGCCGTGGCCCTCGCCGGTGCCAGCCTCACCGAGCGTCACCTCATCGCTGGCGACGGCGTGCGGGCGGCGCTGGTCAGCCTGTGGGCCCTCAGCGCCCTGGTGCTGGCCCTGCGACGCGCGCCAAGGCTGGGGGCGATCGCCGCAGTGGCCGCGGCTGTGGGCGGTGTCTGCGCGGCGACGGCCTCGTCGACCGACCTCACGAAGCTGCACGCGCTCGCGGCCTCCCTCGTCCCCGCTGTCGCGCTGCACCTCGAGCTCATCGTGCCCGATGGTCGGCTCCGCCGTGGCGCCCACCGGAACCTGGTGGTGGTCGGTTACGCCCTCGGGGGCCTGGCCGGCCTGGCCATGGCTGCCACCGACCGTGTGCCCGCCGTCCCAGCCGTAGCCGCCTCGGTGATCGGTGCGCTGCTGGTGGGGCTCCCGATCGCCCACCAGGCCTACCGGGGGTCGGCGGGCGCGGCCCGCCAGCGCCTCCAGCTGATCGGGTGCGCGATGGCCATCATCATCGAGGTGGCCCTCGTGGTGGCGGCGCTTCGGCTGCTCGTCGACTGGCCCGCCCACGCCGGCGAGGTGGCGGCCGGGGCGACCGCGCTCGTGCCCATCTCGCTGGCCGCGGGCACCAGCCCCAAGATCTCGCGCAACGTCGACCGCCTGCTCGTCCACACCGTGTCGGCCACCGGGCTCACCGCGGTCGTCGTGGCGGTGTACCTCGTCATCGTGATCGGGCTCGGGCGCGCACCGGCCGACAGCGAGCGCACGCTGCTCGTGCTGTCGATGCTGGCCGCCGCGGTAGCGTCGATCGCCTACGTCCCGGCCCGAGAGCGCCTGGCGGAGACCGCCAACCGGCTCGTGTACGGCGAGCGCCACCCCCCCGACGAGGTGCTGCGCACGTGGGGCAGCCGCCTCAGCCGATCGATCCCGATGGACGAGCTGCTGCTCCAGCTGGCCGAGTCGCTCCGCAAGGTGCTGGTGCTGCGGCGCGCCGAGATCTGGACGGGCACACCCGACCGCCTCGAGCTGGCCGTGTCCGTGCCCGACCGCACCGCCCCGCCACTGCTCCTCGGGCCGAAGGAGCAGCCCGTCGTCGCCCGCGCCGGCGTGACCGGCAACGCATGGCTCGAGGTGTGGCTGCCATCGCTGCTCGAAGGCCGCGCCGGCGCCACCCAGCTGCGCGTCGCCCCTGCCGCGCACAGCGGCACGCTGCTGGGGCTGCTGGTGATCGAACGGGCGGCCGACGGCGACCAGTTCACGGACGAGGACGATCGTGTGCTCACCGAGCTGGCCCGCCAGGTCGGCCTGGCGCTGCACAACGTGCAGCTCGACTCGGCCTTGCAGGAGAGCCTCGAGAACCTGAAGCAGGCCAACGACGACCTGCAGGCCTCCCGTGCTCGCATCGTCGCCACCGGTGACGCCGAGCGCCGGAAGATCGAGCGCAACCTGCACGACGGCGCCCAGCAGCACCTCGTCGCCCTCGCCGTGAACCTGCGCCTCACCAAGGACATGCTCGGCGACGACCCGGAAGGTGCCGCCGAGATGCTCGATGCGCTGGCCGACGCGGTGAAGGACACCATCCAGGAGCTCCGCAACCTGGCCCATGGCATCTATCCCCCGCTGCTCATGGACAGCGGCCTACCCGAAGCGCTGCGCGCGGCAGCGAATCGCAGCCCGCTGGCGACGTCGGTGGAGGTGGACGGCATCGGCCGCTACCCGAGCGAGGTCGAGGCCGCCGTGTACTTCTGCTGTCTCGAGGCGCTGCAGAACGCCGCCAAGCACGCCCCAGCTGCTGAGGTGGTCGTCCGCGTGCAGGAGACCGACGGCGCCCTCAACTTCGAGGTGAGCGACGACGGGCCCGGCTTCGACGTCGCCGCGGCCAAGGCCGGCCACGGCTACATGAACATGAGCGACCGCCTCGGCGCCATCGGCGGCACGGTCGACTGGCACTCCACCCCCGGTGCAGGCACCACCATCACCGGCACCATCCCACTCGCCTGATCCGGTCTGCCCCCGCCGCGCCCCCTGCTCGACCTCGCGACGATTGGGCCACAGGGCTGTGGCCCAATCGTCGCGAGGTCGAGCGGGGGTTGAGCCGCTGGGGACCGTCACACCCCCTGGCCAGGATCTGGGGATGCGCATCGACGAACCAGCGCTCGAGCTGAGCGCACAGCAGCACGGTCTGATCGCGGCCTGGCAGCTCCGAGCGCTCGGCGCCACGGCCACCGAGGTCGACCGGCTCCGCCGCACCTCCCCGCACTGGACGCCGATCACCCGCCGTGTGCTGTCCCGCACCGGATCGCCAGCCACCTCCGACCAGGCCCTCATGGCCGCCGTGCTCGACGCCAGCCCCGGCGCGGCGGTGGCCGGAAGCTCGGCGGCAGCCGTGTGGGACGCGCCGGGCTTCAGCATCGAGCCGATCCATGTCGTGCGCCACCGGGGCATCTCCCGCCGAGCGTCGCCGCTGGCCGCGGTGCACGAGGTGATCGACCTGCTCCCCCACCACATCAAGCTGGTGCGGGGCATCCCGGTGATCAGCCCTGCCCGCACGGTGTGCGAGCTCGCCGCGGAGCTGCACCCCGACCGATTGGCCCGGGTGCTCGACCGGTTCTGGAGCCGGCGGCTGCTCGACGGCGCCACCTTCGACCGCACGGTCGGCGAGCTCGCTGGTCGAGGACGCAAGGGCAGCGCCACGCTCCGCGAGCTGAACGAGGCGCGTGGCCCTGGCTACCGACCGCCCGACAGCGGCCTCGAGCGACGCTTCGAGCAGATCCTCGCCCGGCATGGCGAGCCCCGCATGCGTCGCCAGGTCGACGTGGGCGGTGAGGAGTGGACCGGCCGGGTCGACTTCGTCGACCCGGAGCTGCCCCTCATCATCGAGGTGCAGAGCGAGCGCCATCATGGCTCGCTCGTCGACCGGGCGGCCGATGCGCGACGGATCGCCACGCTGCGGGCGGCGGGGTTCCACGTCGTCGAGTTGTGGGACACGCAGATCTGGCATGACCCCGAGTCGGTTGTCGCGGCTGTTCGAGCGGCGCGCGGCGAGGTTCGGGCCGCCCGCGTGGCGACCTCGCGACGAATCGGCCACACCCGCGTGGCCTGATCGTCGCGAGGTCGGCTCAGTCTGCGGTGGGGCGCTCGTCCCAGAGCTGGCGCAGGAGGTCGGGTGCCAGCTCCTCCTTGTTGACGTAGGCCGCCGCGCCAGCGGTCTCGGCCTCCGGCGGCAGATCGGAGCGCTGGTAGGTGGAGCACAGGAACACGGTGGTGCCGGGCACCGACTCCACGATCTTGCGGGTGGCCTCGATGCCGTTCATGTTCGGCATGTTGATGTCCATCAGCACCAGCTGGGGGCGCAGCTCGCCGGCCAGGGCCACCGCCTCCACGCCATCGGCGGCCTCGCCTACCAGCTCGAACCCGACGGCTCGACGGAGCACGGCGCGCGCGGCGAGGCGGAAGGGCACCTGATCGTCGACGATCAGGACAGATACCGCGTCGCCGTCAACCATGTCGGCATCATCTTCGTCGACCACGGGTCCGCCTCCCAGGGTGGGGCCTTGCCTACGGGGGGTGTGGCTAGCCTCCCCCCCCTCCTGACGTGTCGGCGAGGTAGAGCAGCACGGCCTTGACCCGCCGGTTCATGTCGAGCTCCTCGGCCAGGCCGAGCTTCGAGAAGATCGAGTTGGTGTGCTTCTCCACCGCCCTGGTGGACAGCACCAGGGTGGCGGCGATGGCCGCATTGCTCTTGCCCTGGGCCATCTCGCTCAGGATCTCACGCTCGCGGGGCGTGAGACGATCGAGGTCAGAGCTGACCGGGCGCTTGCTGGACACGAGCGACTCGACGACCTTGGAGTCGATCACCGAGCCGCCCGCCGCGACCTCCCGGATCGCTGCCAGCAGCTCGTCGACCTCGCTCACGCGCTCCTTGAGCAGATAGGCCCGTCCCTCCGACCCGCCGTCCAGCAGGGCGAGGGCGTAGCCAGGATCGGCGTACTGGCTCAGCACCACGACGCCGATGTCAGGCCGATCGAGTCGCAGCTGCGCCGCGATCTGGATGCCCTCGTCGGTACCGGTGGGCGGCATGCGGATGTCGGTGACGACGACCGCCGGTGACGTCTTCTCGATCAGCACCTCGAGCTCAGGGCGATCAGCGGCTACCCCGACGAGCTCGATGTCGTCCGCCCGCTCGAGCAGGCGGGCGATCCCCTCGCGCAACAGCGTGTTGTCCTCGGCCAGCACGACCCGGATCCCCATCCCACGGACCTTAGGCGCGTCGATGGTTCCCCCAGCGCAGCGCTGATCGGCGGGTGGTGGCACTTCGTTCACAGGGGAGGCTGCCACCCCCGCAGATGGGGTGCAGGGCTGCTTTCCCGAGTCAGACAATCCCGGTGATATGGGACCATGACGATCTCTGAGGGGAGGGGGCGGGATGTGATGGGTGGCTTGGCGTACCGGGTCCGCGAGGAAGCCCCTGGCTCGGCCCAGCCACCCCCCGGAACGATCCGCGTGCTCCGGCGCGGGGATCGCTCACTGCCCTACGCGTGGGGCGTGGCCCTGACCGTCAGCGGCGGGCTCATCGCTCTTGCCGTCACCGCGGCGGTTCCCCTGGGCACGCTCCGGGCGCGACGACCACCCGCGGCAGACCTGCGAGCGGAGTGAGCCCCCGATGACCGCATCCTGGTACTGGGCCCGAGCATCTCTGCGCCGCAACCTGGGCGGCGTCGCCCTGCTGGCGATCGTGCTCACGGTCGGCGCCGGGGGAGCGATGGGTGCCGCGGCCGGAGCCCGGCGAGGTGCCAGCGCCGGTGATCGGCTTGGCGCGCGCAGTGCCGTTCCCGAGGCACTCATCTACGCGAACGACGCGGCGACCTTCGACGCTGTGACCGACCTTCCCGAGGTCGCTGCCGCGACGGGCTCCGTCGGAGTCGGCCTCCAGCCTCAGCAGGTGCCCTGCAGCGACGAGGACAGCAGCTACTTCCCAGTCGTCGTTCAGGTCGCGGGGGAGCCCTTCGCCGTACCTCGACCGCGACTCCTGGCCGGAAGGTTCGCCGATCAGGCCAATCCGCGCGAGGCGGTGCTCTCGGAGCAGCACGCCCGGCGCCTGGGGGTCGGGGTGGACGACATGGTCCGCTATGTGCCGTTCCTGACGAACGATCGAGGTGAGCCGATCGGGTGCGGCGAGCACGTGGTGGCCGAGGTCACCGTCGTGGGGATCGTGCGTGAGCTGTTCGAGATCGGCAGTGACGAGCCGACCCGCGCCAACACGTACCTCACGGCAGCGTTCTCAGCCGCCCATCCGGACCTTCCGAACCCGGGCTACGACGTCGTCGGCTTCGTTGACCTCGTGCCCGGCGCGGATGTGCAGGCCTTTGCCGACGACGTGGCTGAACGGGCACCGGTGGACGAGAACGGTGAACCGCTGGCGGGAACGGTCATCGGCATGGCGCTCAGCACCAATGCGCTGCAGCCAGCCCTCGATGCCGGTGCGGCCGCACTCTGGGCGCTGGCCGCGGTGGTGGCGCTGGTGGCCGCCACGGTGCTCGCAGTCGGGATCGCACGTCAGGCCGCGTCCGCCGCCGACGAGCTCCGGATCCTCGCCGTCATCGGGATGCGTCGGCGAGATCGGGCCGCCGCCACCGCCGCACTCGGGTTCGCCATCGTGTGCCTCGGGCTCCCACTTGCCATGACGCTCGCGGCCGCCCTCTCGACGGTGCACCTCGTCGGCCTGGCGGCCATCGTCGAGCCCGAGCCTGGCTTCGACCTGGACCTCGGTGTGCTCATCGCCGGTGCGCTCGCGGCAGCCGCGATCGTCGGCGGGACCGTCGCAGTGATCGCGGTGAGGGCCTCGGCCGCCGCCGGTCGGCTGGCAAGCGACGAGGGCGCCTCGGCA
>JBKJIE010000027.1:0-13196 GCA_046598715.1 Acidimicrobiales bacterium
CGTGCGCCGCGTGGGGATGGTGGTGTTGCGCTCGATGAGCTTGGTCATCACGCCGCCCTTGGTCTCGATGCCGAGCGACAGCGGCGTGACGTCGAGGAGCAGCACGTCCTTGACCTCGCCCTTGAGCACGCCGGCCTGCACGGCCGCGCCGATGGCGACCACCTCATCGGGGTTGACGCCCTTGTTGGCCTCCTTGCCGGTGAGGTCGACGACGAGGTCGTGCACGGCGGGCATGCGGGTGGAGCCGCCGACGAGGATCACGTGGTCGATCTGGTCTTTGGTGAGGCCGGCGTCCTTGATGGCCTGCTCGAACGGGGTGCGGCACCGCTCGAGGAGATCGGCGGTGAGGTCCTGGAACTTCGCTCGGGTGAGCTGCTCGTCGAGGTGGAGCGGGCCGTCGGCCGTGGCCGTGATGAAGGGCAGGTTGATCTGGGTCTGCTGCACCTGGGACAGCTCGACCTTGGCCTTCTCGGCCGCCTCCATGAGGCGCTGCACGGCCATGTTGTCCTTGCTGAGGTCGACCCCGTGGGCCGACTTGAACTGGTCGACGAGCCAGTCGATCACCTTCTGGTCCCAGTCGTCGCCGCCCAGGTGGGTGTCGCCGTGGGTGCTCTTCACCTCGAACACGCCATCACCGATCTCGAGGATCGAAACGTCGAAGGTGCCGCCACCGAGGTCGAACACGAGGACGGTCTCGTCGGCCGCACCCTTGTCGAGCCCGTAGGCCAGTGCCGCCGCGGTGGGCTCGTTGATGATGCGCAGCACCTCGAGACCGGCGATCTGGCCGGCCTCCTTGGTGGCGGTGCGCTGCGCGTCGTCGAAGTAGGCGGGGACGGTGATCACGGCCTGGTTCACGGTGTCGCCGAGGTAGGCCTCGGCGTCGCGCTTCAGCTTCATGAGCGTGCGGGCGCTGATCTCCTGCGGCGTGTACTTCTTGCCGTCGATCTCGGTGCTCCAGCTGGTGCCCATGTGTCGCTTGACCGAGCGGATCGTGCGATCGGGGTTGGTGATGGCCTGGCGCTTGGCCACCTCGCCCACCAGCACCTCGCCGCCCTTGGAGAAGGCGACGACGGACGGGGTGGTGCGGGATCCCTCACTGTTGGGGATGACCACAGGGTCGCCGGCCTCGAGGACCGAGACGACGGAGTTGGTTGTGCCGAGATCGATGCCGACAGCCTTGGGCATGGGGGGTCCTCCGAGGAGCGTTGGTGAGACTTGCGTGCCCCTACAGGATAGAAGTTGAGTGTGGTCGTTACAACTTCGCGGACCGGATTCAGTCGGTTGAGGTGACAGGGGTCGGATCCGCCGCCCCAGCGGGCGCCGGAGCCTGCGGGAGCACGAAGCGGAAGGTGGCCCCCTGCCCGGGCGCGCTCTCGGCCCAGATGCGGCCGCCGTGGGCGTTGACGATCTGGCGGCTGATGTACAGGCCGAGCCCGGTGCCGCTCACCGTGTTGCCCCGGCCCCGGACGAACTTGTCGAAGATCTGCTCGAGGGCGTCGTCAGCGATGCCGGGGCCGCTATCGGTGACCGACACCTCGGCGCTCGAACCATCGGGCGTGACCGTGATCGTGATCGGTTCAACGGCGGGGGAGTTCTTGCGCGCGTTGTCGATGAGGTTGGCCAGCACCTGTTGGAGCCGGTCGGCATCGCCGTCGATCCAGACCGGCTCGTCGGGCAGCACCAGCTCGACGCGGCGGTCGGAGTCGAGCTCGAAGGCGCCCGCGACGGCGACACGGACCTCAGCGACGAGGTCGATGCGGGCAAGGACCTCAAGGAGCCGGCCCCCTTCGATGGTCTGCGTGTCGAGCACATCGCGTGTCATCGCCTGCAGCCGGCGCGCGTTGGACGCGGCGCGGGCCACCGCTGCCTTGCGGTCGGCGTCGTCCATCACGTCCCAGTGGTCAAGGCTCGTCTCGAGGAACCCCAGCACGCCGGCCACCGGTGTGCGCAGCTCGTGGGACACGATCGAGATGAACTCCTGCTGCGCCTCGCTCAGCTGCCGGAGCCGCTCCTGCTCCGCGCGTGACGCTCGGAGACGGCGGACGAGCAGCGAGGTGAGCACGAAGCCGCCGGCCAGCAGGGCGAAGATCAGGATCCGGCCGACGGACTCGAGCGGTCCCACGAGCGGATGCTGGAACTCGTCGACGGTCTGGCGGAACGCGACGCGCCAACTCGCCGAGGGCACGTCGGCGATGACGACGAGCTCGTCACCGAACCGGTGGAGCCCCAGGGAGCCGGTCAGCAGGCGCTTGTCGTCGATGGCGTGCGAGATCGCGGCGGCGTCGTTCGACGCGACCACCGAACCGAGCGAGTCGAGGAAGTAGTACTGCCCCGTCTTCCCCCGCTTCAGCTGGCCGATCTCCTTGTTGAAGTCGCTGTCGACGGCGACGACGCTCTCGAAGACGAAGCTGCCCTTGAGCACAGGCGCGGCCGAGCTGAGGTCGAAGATCGGGATCGCGAGCGCCAGCACGGGCTCAGCGGTGGTGAGCCCCTTGGACACCGGCAGCACGCCTCCACCCTTCTGGAACGTAGGGGAGGCGATGAGCTCGTCGTAGCCGGGCCACTCGAACCGTCGACCGATCGGATCACCGATGAAGCGCACGCCTTGGGTGACCGTGCCGTGCACATCGACGAGGTAGAAGCCCGACCGAAACGTGGGCGGGAGGATGTTCACGATGTCCTGGAGCTTGGCGAGGTCATCCGGGCTGCGCGGCACCATCCGATACGGGTCGGCGGGGTCGGTCCCGGAGATCCCCGCGGTGCCCGCGAAGGTGTTGGCGAAGCGCTGGTTCTGGCTGCGCGCCACGGCCTCCACCTCAGCAGTGACCGACTTCTCCAACGCCCCGACACCACGGTCCTTCGCGCTGGTGAGCAGCACGTTCACGACCAACGCCGCCACGACGAAGCCGATCAGCACCAGCACCGGCAGGAGGGACTCAACTCGTCGGCGCATGGGTGGCCTCCTTGACCAAGAGCGAAGCAGAGCTGGCGGGGAACCGCACGGTGAAGCGGGCGCCACCGTCCGGCGCGTCATCGACATCGACCTCGCCGTGCAGGCGGGCCACGAACTCGGCGACGACCGACAGACCGATGCCGACGCCCCGCGTCTGCACGACCGCATCGCCACTGCCCCGGAAGAACCGCGTGAACACGCGCTGACGCTCCTCAGCGGGGATGCCGGGCCCTTCGTCGCTCACCGCGACCTCGGCGGCGTAGCCCTCCTTGGAGCACGGCCCCACCGACACGGTGACGCACGTGCCGGCGGGCGAGAACTTCACGGCGTTGCTGAGCAGGTTGGTGACGATCCGCTCCAGGCCGTTGACGTCGCCCTCGATCGGCGGGACCGCCGACGCTGAGAACGCGATCTCGTGATCGTCCAACGTGGAGCTCAGACGATCCACCACTGAGCCCACCAGCTGCGCGAGATCGACCTCCTCGGTCGTCACGACCAACGTGCCCCGATCGAGCAGCGAGAAGTCGAGGAGGTCCTGGACGACCCCGTTCAACGAGCGGGCGTTGGCGCTGATGCGTCCCACGAAGTCGCGTCGCTGGCCATCGTCGAAACGGTCCCAGCTGTCCGCCAACAGGGATGCGAACCCGCTGATGGCGGTGACGGGCGTGCGCAGCTCGTGGGACGCGGTGCCGAGGAACACGGTCTTGAGCGCGTCGAGGTCGCGCAGCCGCGTGAGGGCCTCCTGTTGGCTCGCAAACAGCGCGGCGTTGACGATCGCCGCCGTGACGAGCTCCGTGATCGCACGCAGGGACTGCAGCTCCGATTCGTCGAGGTCACGGCCCGCCACCAGCTGGAGCTGGGCCACGCTCCGGCCGCCCCGCTCGAGCGCCAACGCGAGCGTGTCGCCCGACGCCAGGTGCGCTGGGGGTCGCAGCACAGCCTTGGCTCCCGCCGCCGGCGCCTCGCCGTAGCTGAACAGCTCCACCGGCCCGGCGCTGTTGGCGAGCGTCGAGAGCGACACCCCCGCCAGGCCGAAGTGGTCGGAGAGCTGCACAGCGACAGACGGGAGGACATCGGCCAGCTCGAGCGACTGCTGCACGAGCGGGCCCACGTCTCCGATGAGCTGGATCTGCGCCATCCGGTCTGCCGCGCCCTCCCGCTCCAGTCGCAGGCGGCGCGCTGTGGAGAGCACCGCCGTGGCCACAGTCGAGGCGAGCAGTCCAGCCGCCAGCACGAGCGCGACCGTCGGCAGGCCGAGCGCGATGTCCGCGGGATTGCCAGCTCGGATCGTGAGCTGGTGTCCGTGCGTGTCGAGGGTCCGCTCGGGGAACCGCTTCGGCGCTGCAGCACCGGAGGACGAGGCGCTGACCGGGCCATCGCTGATCGTCGCCAGCGAACCGGGGGGCACGTTCGCTCGCAGCAGCGCGGCGAGGTCGACGGGTACGACGGCCCACCCGGCGATGCGGGCACGCCTGGTGACGGTCGTCTGCGGGCGGCCAACAAGAGGATCGCGGGAGTAGGCGGCAGCGACGAGGAGCGTGCGCGGGCCCGCCCCCAGGTCGACCGACGGCCCCATCAGGGCCTCCCCTGAATCCCGCGCCCGATCGAGGACTGCGGCGACGTCGCGGTTGGAGCGGTCGGTGGACGACAGCGCTGGCGGCGTCGACTGCGGGGTCGATGCATCGACGGGCACGAAGCCCTGTGCGGGAACAGCACCGGGCGCGGTTGCGTTGCGGGCGTCGTCGGCCACGGCGACGAGCGCTCGCTCGATGTCGATGGCCACCCCGGCGCCTACCTCACCGAGCACCGCCTCGTCCTGCGTGGCTCGATGCTCGGTGGCCAGCGAGCGACTGCGGGCGGCCCCCGCCAGGCCGAGAGCGAGCACAGCGGCAGCAGCTACGACCGCGATGACGACGTCACGTGCGGTGGCCGAACCTCGCCCCTTCGGCCCGCTCATCTGCCACCCCTCGACGCTCGTTGTCGTCGCCGCGCATGCGACTCGACCTGCACGGTATAGACCATCGTAGATTGGAGCGGTCTCAGGAGGCTCGACATGACAACACTGCTCATCGTCGATGACGAGCTCGACATGCGCATGCTCGTCCGCCTCGTCATCGACATGGCGAACAACGGCCTGTCGATCATCGGTGAAGCCGCGGACGGTGCGGAGGCGTTGCGCGTGTGGCGCGACTTCGAGGATCCGGAACCCGATGTCGTGCTGCTCGACAACCGCATGCCGGAGCTGTCAGGCCTCGAGGTGGCCGAGCGGATCCTCGCCGAGCGCCCAGGTCAGCTGATCATGCTCTACAGCGCCTTCCTCGACGATGCCGTTCGGGCCAGAGCCGCAGAGATGGGCATCGCCCTCTGCGTGTCCAAGAACGAGCTGGATCGCCTGCCCTCGCTCATCCGCGAGCTCGCAAGCGCTCGATGATCTCTGCGCCACAATCCACTCGAACGATCCGCGTGCTGATCGTCGACGACGAACCCGACCTCCGCGTGCTGCTGCGCACGATGCTGGGCATCGACCAGCGCTTCGCGGTCGTGGGCGAGGCGGGCGATGGCGGCGCAGGGCTCGCGCTCTTTCGCGAGCTGCGCCCCGATGTGCTGCTCGTCGACCAGCGCATGCCCGTGCTCGAGGGTCTGCAGGTGGCGGCGCAGGTGCTGGCCGACCACCCCGATCAGACGATCGTGCTGATGAGCGCCTTCCTCAACGAGGCGATCATCGAAGAAGCCGTCGCCCTCGGGGTCCGGAGCGTGCTCGGCAAGCAGGACCTCGTTGGCATCACCGACGAGATCCTCCGCCTTGTCGGCTGAACCCGTCAGCTGGCGATCTGATCGCCGATGACCGCTCGCCGCAGCAGGCGAAGGTTGCCCTTGGGGAGGTAGGTGGCCCCACTGGCCCGCACCGCCTCGATGAGCACGCGGTCCTGGTAGTTGGTGAAGACGATGACCCGCACCTCCGGGGCCGTCTTAGCGAGCGTCTGGGCCACCTCCAGGCCGTGGGGCCCAGGCGGCATCCGGTGATCGACCACGGCCACATCGGGTTGGAGTCGCTCGCAGAGCTCGATCGCGGTCGCCCCGTCGAGGCAGCTGCCCACGATGTCGTGTCCCTCCAGCCGCAGGTCCGTGAGCACGAGCTCGAGCGCGTCAGGGTCGTTGTCGACCACCACCACCCGCAGCGCGTCGACCGGCTCCACCTCTCCATCCTGCCCGCCCGAGCACCCCCTCGCTGCGAGCCCCAGTACCTGGCCGCGTATCGTCGTCGCCCATGCCCACCCATCGGCTCGTGCTGCTCCGCCACGGCGAGAGCGAATGGAACAAGCAGAACCTCTTCACCGGATGGTGGGACGCGCAGCTCACCGAGCTGGGTGAAGCCCAGGCGACGGCGGGCGGCCTCCTCATGGCCGATCACGGGGTAGCCCCGGACATCGTCCACACGTCGCTCCAGACCAGGGCGATCCGCACCGTGGAGCTCGCGTTGCTCGCCATGGGCCGTTCATGGATCCCGGTGCGGCGCGACTGGCGGCTGAACGAGCGCCACTACGGCGACCTCACGGGCCGCAACAAGGCGGACACGGCCGCCCTCTACGGCGCCGACCAGGTGAAGGTCTGGCGCCGCAGCTACGACATCCCGCCGCCGCCGATCACCGAGGAGAACGAGCACAACCCGAACCGCGACGAGCGCTACGCCCAGGTGCCAGCGGGGGAGCTTCCGCTCACGGAGTGCCTCAAGGACGTGGTCGCCCGCCTCCTCCCCTACTGGGCCGAGAGCATCGTCCCCGACTTGCGAGCCGGCCGCACCGTGCTCATCGGTGCACACGGCAACAGCCTGCGCGCGCTCGTCAAGCACCTCGACGGCATCAGCGACGACGAGATCGTCGACCTCAACATCCCCACCGGCGAGCCGCTCGTGTACGACCTCGACGACGACTTGCGACCCTTGCGGGCGATGCCGGTCGAGGAGCGCTACCTCCGCAGTCCCGAGGAGATCCGCGCCGCTGCAGACGCTGTGGCCCGCCAGGCCGAGGGTGGGGTGGAACAATGAGCGCACACGGCTCCCGAGGAGGCAGTGCGGTGCGTGAACATCACAGGCGGGCACGATGGATCGCGGCGTTGGGCCTGGGCACCGCCCTTGCCCTCGGCGCGTGTCGGAGCGACCGCGAGCTGACGAAGCCCCAGCCCGTGCCCGTCACGGAGAAGAACCTGCAGGCAACGCTTCTGACCACCGCCGATCTGCCGGGCGGATTCACGGCCAAGGCCGGTCCGGGCTCGCCGATCAACACGGAGATCATTCCCGAGCACGCCTGCGACGACGCGCTCAAGAAGCTCGCCCCGAAGAAGGCCGTCAGCACCGACTTCACCGGCAACGGCGTCGAGCTCACCGATGTCGCCGCCTGGTTCCCCGGGCAGGGCGCCGCCGTGGGGCAGGTCTACAGAGACGTGGCCAGCGCCTGCGCCCAGATCGTGGTGGCCGACAAGGGACTGTCCATTCGCGCTGGCCAGCTCAACTTCGGGGTCCTCTCCGACAACACCCTGGCCATCCGCATCGAGGTGGAGCCCAAGACCGGCGCCATCACCGAGCGCGATCTCATCGTCATGGTGCAGGGCGACCTGGTCCACGTCATCCGGCTCGTCGGGCCGCGACCGTCGGACAAGGTGCTCCTCGACGCCGCCGTGCGCGCGACCATCGGCCGCCTCGGGCTCCTCTACGACGACACCAACCCCTGAGGCTGGTCAGGACCCCAAGCGCGCGCTGAGGGAACCGGCGGCATCCACCCGCTCCAGCAGGTAGCCGCGCGAGCGAACCGTGCGGATGGCCAGGGCCACCGTCGACAGCCGACGCCGGAGGCGCAGCATGTGCACGTCGAGCGCGTTGCGGCCGGGGGAACCCTCGGGCCATCCCGCGTGGGCGAGGTTGTCGCGGGAGACGACCGCCCCATAGCGGTCGAGCAGGGCCGCCGTGAGCCGGGCCTCGACGGGTGGGAGCGACACCCAGAGGCCGTCGAGGCGCAGCACGCCGTCGCCGTCGAGCTCGGGCACCGGACGCAGCCGGCTCTCGACCCGGTGGCGCAAACCATCGACGCGCACCCGCAGGTCGACCTCGCCGGCCGGCACGCGGATCCAGTCCTCGAGATCGTCGACGGGAACCGGCGGCACGCCGTCCTCGACGAGCAGGAGGCGCGGACAGCCCTGGAGCTGGAGCTCGGTACGCCGAGCCTCTTCCGCTGGCCACCGCAGCATGACGACATCCACCCGGCCGAACGTAGACAGCCCAGGTTTCCCCCTTGTTTCGCCGCTGTGAAGGATCCTGCCGTCCTCGGCCCAGAATGCAGCGCACGCTGTCCAGTTCGTCCGTATAGTGCGCCGCCATGGCTCGCCAAACACACCTCGACCACCTCGCGTCGGTCCCTCTGTTCTCCGCCTGCTCGAAGAAGGAGCTGCAGGCAGTGGCCCGGGCCTCTGACGAGATCGCCCTGCCCGCCGGCCGTCACCTCTGCGAGCAGGGGAGCATCGGGCGGGAGGCGTTCGTCATCGTCGGCGGTACCGCCGAGGTGCAGCGCAACGGCAAGAAGGTAGCCACGCTCAAAGAAGGCGACTGCTTCGGAGAGCTGGCCCTGCTCGACCACGGTCCGCGCACCGCCACCGTCACCGCCGTCACCGACATCGACGTGCTGGTGCTCGGGGCCCGCGAGTTCGCGGCCATCCTCGACGAGGTGCCGCCGATCGCCCACAAGCTGCTGAAGTCGCTGGCATCGCGGATCCGCGAGCTCGACACCAAGACCTTCGGCTGAGCTCGTCGCGGCGGGTTCGGGCCGCGGTGCGACCCCGCGGTACCTTCGCGCCGTGAAGTCCCGCTTCAAGCCTCATCAGCTCGCGGTCGGTCTCGGCCTCGTGTTCGCCACGATCACGGTGGTATCCGGCATCACAGCCACCGTCTTCCAGCAGCACGACGAGAGCGGCGTGCAACGGCCCGTCTTCGTGAACATCCCGAGCTCGTGGAAGCTCGTGTTCTACACGGTGTTCCCGGTGCTCATCGTGTACGGCTCGGTGCTGTTCAGCCAGCGCGTGCGCAACTGGGAGCGGGGTGCGCCCGACAACCGACGCACCACCAAGAAGAACGTCGGCCGACGCATGAAGGACTTCCGGGCTGGCGTGTACATGCAGACCCTGCTGCGCGATCCCGCGGCCGGGATCATGCACAGCCTCATCTACTTCTCGTTCCTCATCCTGCTGGCCGTCACGACGGTCCTGGAGATCAACCACCAGGTACCCGAGTCGTGGAAGTTCTTGCACGGCGACGTGTACCGGGGCTACGCCGCCGTGGGCGACCTCGGCGGCCTCATGCTCTTCACCGGCGTGATGTGGGCGATCGTCCGTCGCTACGTGCAGCGGCCCTACCGCATCCGCATCAAGACCAAGCCCGAGCACGCCATCATCCTGGGCACGCTGTTGGCCATCGCCGTCACGGGCTTCGGTGCCGAGGTGTGGCGGATCGCTCTCCAGGGCCGGCCCGACTTCGAGCGGTGGTCGTTCATCGGCTACCCGCTGTCGGGGCTCATCAAGGCGAACGGCAACCTCGCCGGGGCTCACCAGATCTGGTGGATCGCGCACGTCAGCAGCTTCTTCGTGTTCGTCGCGATCCTGCCGGTGACGATGCTGCGCCACATCTTCACGTCTCCGCTGAACATGTACCTGAAGGATCGCGACCGTCCCAAGGGCGCCATGCGGCCCATGCCCAACCTCATGGAGACCGAGCTCGAGAGCTTCGGTGCCTCCACCATCGAGGACTTCACCTGGAAGCAGCTCCTCGACACCGACTCCTGCACGATGTGCGGTCGCTGCACCGCGGTGTGCCCCGCCCATGCCACCGGCAAGCCGCTCGACCCGCGCGAGATCGTCCTCAAGACCGGCGAGGTCATGGCCCGCACGGGCACGCCGGCGGTGTCGCCCCCGATCGGCGTCGACGCCGAGATCACGGTGAGCGCCAACAGCCTCTTCGAGCGCATCACGTCCGAAGAGGTGTGGGCCTGCACGACGTGCAAGGCGTGCGACGAGATCTGCCCGGTCAACATCGAGATCCTCGACAAGATCCTCGACATGCGGCGGTACCTCTCGCTGATGGAGTCGAACTTCCCCACCGAGCTCGGCTCGGCCTACCGGGGGATGGAGAACTCCGGCAACCCGTGGGGGATGAGCCAATCCGACCGGGCCGCATGGACGAGCAAGGTCGACGGCGTGGCCATCGTCGAGCCTGGCGATCCGTTCGCCCACGAGTACCTGTACTGGGTGGGCTGCGCGGGCTCGTTCGACGACAAGAACCAGAAGGTCACCATCGCGATGGCCAAGCTGCTGCAGCGGGCCGAGATCGACTTCGCCATCCTCGGCCCGTCCGAGCAGTGCACCGGCGACCCGGCCCGGCGCTCGGGCAACGAGTACATCTTCCAGATGCTGGCCACCGCGAACATCGAGTCGCTCAACGGCATGGGCGTGAAGAAGATCATCACGCAGTGCCCACATTGCTTCAACACGCTGCTCAACGAGTACCCCCAGCTCGGTGGGCACTTCGAGGTGATCCACCACAGCCAGCTGCTCGAGCAGCTCATCGACACCGGCGCGCTGGACATGACCGACGCCCGCCTCGACGAGCGGGTCGTCTACCACGACTCGTGCTACCTGGGTCGGCACAACGACGTGTACCTGTCGCCGCGGAACGTCATCGGGAGCCTCAGCGGCATCGAGATCGTCGAGGCCGGCCGCAACGGCACGAAGGGGATGTGCTGCGGCGCCGGCGGCGCGCGCATGTTCATGGAGGAGAGCACCGGCAAGAAGGTGAACGACGAGCGGGCCGAGGAGCTCATCGCCACGGGCGCCAGTCGCGTGGCTACGGCATGCCCGTTCTGCTACATCATGCTCGACGACGGCGTGAAGGGCGCTGGCGCTGAGGAGACCGTTCGAGTGGCCGACATCTCGATGCACCTCCTGGAGGCACTCGAGGCCGGCGATGCCCGACGAGCAGGCGAGCTGCAGACACTCGAAGACTGAGACCCGGCGGCGGAGCTGGGGGGAGCGACATGGGGTTTCGCAGGAAGGACGACAGCTGGGACGGCACCGAGCGACGCCGGCCGCCCAGCGTGCTGATCGTCAACGACGAGGACGGCGCCCGTGAGCTCCTCGTGCGCTTCCTCGGTCAGGCCGGCTTCTACACCGACGGTGCCACCGGTGACTCCACCGCGATGTTCCAGATGTCGCAGCACCTCCCCCGCTGCGTTGTCCTCGACATGCAGGCCGGTGGGGTCGGATCCAGCCTCAAGATCCTCGACCAGATCCGCACGCACCCCGATCGCCGCATCAGCACGTCCCGAGTCGTCCTGTGCGCGCCCAGCCCGAAGAACCGTTCGTTCTCTTTCCAATCCGGGGCTGACGGGTTCGTCGTGCGGCCGTTTCACGTGCGGGACCTCGTCGCGCAGATCACCGACGTGATCGACCGACCCCAAGAAGAGCGGGCCCGCCACCGTCGCGACGAGCTCGCCCGCCTGGCCTGACCAGCCCACCCCACCACGCTCCCCCACTGGTTCTGTGTGCACTCAGCCACGCATTCCGTGGCTGAGTGCACACAGAACCCGTGGGATCAGTCGGTCTTGAAGTTCTCCCAGTAGCGGCTGGGGGTGGGGCCCCGCTGGCCCTGGTACTTCGACTGGAGCGCACCAGTGCCATAGGGCACGTCGGCCGGCGTGGTCATGCGCAGGAAGCTGATCTGGCCGATCTTCATGCCCGGGTAGAGCGTGATCGGCAGGTTGGCGACGTTGGACAGCTCGAGGGTGATGTGCCCGTCGAAGCCGGCGTCGATGAAGCCAGCCGTCGAGTGGATGAGCAGGCCCAACCGGCCGAGCGACGACTTGCCCTCGATGCGGGCCACGATGTCGTCGGGCACCGCGACGCGCTCGAACGTCGAACCGAGCACGAACTCACCCGGGTGAAGGATGAAGGCCCGGTCGTCATCGATGTCGACGAGCCGGGTGAGCTCCTCGAGGTCCTTCTTCACGTCGATGACCGGCATCGTGTGGTTGAGGAACACGCGGAAGTACCGGTCGAGCCGCACGTCGACGGACGACGGCTGCACCATGGCCTCGTCGAAGGGGTCGATGGTGATGCGGCCAGCGGCGAGCTGCTCACGGATGGTGCGGTCGGACAGGATCACGGCGCCCGAACCTAGTGCTCTCGGGCAAGCGCTACGATCGTCGGGCTCGCGGGTGTAGTTCAGCGGCAGAACATCAGCTTCCCAAGCTGTTCGGAGCACTCGCTGGACCAGCCCGATTTCGCGAAATCGCAGGTCAGAGGGGTCGGCCGGTGCCGGCTGGTATCGGCTCGTGACCCCCGATCCCGTTTCGTTAGGTCACGCCAAGGTCACGCCGGCCTCGATCCCGCGACGCTCGACGAGCTCGACATCCCTCGGCCGACGCGGTCTGAGCACCGCGCGACCACTCCTCTCAGCCTGGACGTACAGGTGGGTCTGCGACGCTCACGCTCCGTGACATCGCACGGTTCTTCGGCGATGGCGGGAACGGGCGCTCTCGCCTCGTGCCCGTCCTGCTCGGGATGAGGAGGCTCCACGGATCGCGTCCGCAGACTGCGCCGTCCACCATGATCACGGGTCGCTCATAGCGCCGCTCGGGTGGTCGGTCACAGCCGGCGTCGTTTGGGGATGCGACCGGCGACCTCGCGATGCGTCCTCGATCGGCCCTTCGGGGCGCGTCGAGGAGACCGACAGTCTGTCGTTCGGTGGCACCCCAGCGGGCTCGAATATCGCCGGAAGTCTGGAGCGGCTGAAAGCCTGTCGTTGATGTAGCCCACGCTCGAGTTTTCGTCCGTTGGCGACGCGGTGTCTGGAGCGCGTCGCCAAGGTCGCCCTGGTCGTTGTCACCGCCTTGGATGAGCCCGCTGTCCGTGCCGCGGTTACTGTTCCGGATGCCCTCCGCGGCGAGTGGACACCGCGTCACGGGCCCGCGCGCCTTCAGACGCCAAGGCGCGGTGGCTGGAGTTACGACAGGCGAAGCGGTCCGAGCACTGCGTTGGGGAGCAGCTCGTCCCCTGGCCGGCTGGCGCGCGCTGCAGCGGGTGGAGTGCACGTCGGCGACATGGCGACAACGCAAGGACCCAACACCGACGGGCACTTCGTGATCCGCGCTCCAGATTTCGCCGGTTCGGTACTCGTGGCGGTGTCCGAATAGCGGTTCCCCGGGCG
>JBKJIE010000078.1:0-12089 GCA_046598715.1 Acidimicrobiales bacterium
TCTTGGAGCGGACGACGGGATTCGAACCCGCGACCCCAACCTTGGCAAGGTTGTGCTCTACCAGCTGAGCCACGTCCGCGTGAGCCAGCGACGATAGCAGGCGCTCCCCGGCCGGCCCAACCGCGCTGCGGGGGGAGATCGGCTCTGCGGCGTCGAAACCTAGAGATCTCAGAGACGTGACCGATGCCACAAAAGTGGCCGACTTGTGTACGGTCGGGGGCCTTGAGGAAGAACACGGCAATCCGCCCGACATCACACGAATCGCCGCATCAGGGGGGCACCATGCACACCACCCGTACCGCATATCGCCGCACGAAGCAGACCGCGCTCGCCGTCGTCGCCGTAGCGGCCGCCGTCGCGCTGGCAACCGAACCGGGCGGCGCGTCGTCCACCGGCACCGCACCGTTCAGCAACGGCACGGGCAACGCCACCGCGCTCGGCTACAAGGTGAATCCCACCAACGGCAACCTGAGCTTCGGCATCACCTTCGGTGAGTCGATCGCCGGGCACCAGAACACCGCCGCGACGGGTCAATCCCGGGCCATCAACCTCGGCGTCATCGGCACGACGATGGCCGGCCAGGCGTGCGATGGCGGCCCTCCCACCTACGCCGAGAAGGACCAGCCCCAACCCGTCATCGCCCGCTCCGGCGAGAAGGGCGCCGACCAAGGCCAGACGGCCACCGAGTTCGGCGGCATCCGCAAGTTCGCTCGGGCCAACGGTGACCCCTTTGCTGAGGCCATCACCACGATCGCCCCGATGGGCGACCCCGCCACGGTGTTCATCAGCGGCGGCCGCACGATCACCCACAGCGGTGTCGTCGAAGGTCCCACCCGTGAGGCGCTGGCCCGCACCGAGCTCGGCAGCGTGAGCCTCGGCGGTGGCGCAGTCGAGCTGCGGAACCTCACCTGGGAGGCCATCAACCGCACCGGTGCCGTAAACGAATCCGTCGGATCCTTCAACATCGGCTCGGTCTTCGTCGGCGGCCAGCTCCAGAAGCTCCCCGGCGACGGCCTCCAGCAGGCGGCTGCCCTCAACGATCTTCTCAAGCCGCTCGGCTTCGCCGTGACGGCACCGAAGATCCGCACCGAGCAGGGCATCGAGTTCGTCGATCCGCTCAAGATCGGCGTCGTCCCGAGCCAGCAGCGCGATGCCGTGACCGGCGGCGTCCTCAGCGGTGCGCAGCCGATCCGGAACCAGATCGCCGACGCACTGCTCAAGCAGGACTGCGGCAACGCCACGTACATCACCGTCGCCGACATCGTGCTGGGCTCGGTCACCGGCGCTGGCGCACTGGGACTCGAGCTGGGCGGCGTGCAAGCCACCACGGCCGACTTCAAGCAGTTCCAGTTCGGCCTGCCGCCCGTGCTCCCGCCCGTGGCAAACCTGCCCGACCTGAGCAGCACCGTCGGCGCCTCGAGCCCGGTCTACCAACCCGGCATCACCCCGGCGGCAACACCCCCCGCTGCTGCGCCACAGACCCACGCCACCACGGAGCACCACCCCACCCAGCCCATCGCCGGCTTCGCCGGTGAGCGCGGCGGGCTCATGGCGCTCGTGGGAGGTGGCGGGCTGATGACGCTGCTCGCCACCGCCGAAGCCGACCGCCGCAAGATGCGCCACGCCCTGCGCGAGATCCCCCTGGAGAGCTGATGTCCGCCCCCGTGCTCGACCACAAGCCGCCCACCGGCTCCTTCAAGATCGAACAGCGCATCATGCGCGGCTACGGCCCCCTCGCCGTGTTCGCGCTCATGCTCCTGCTCATGTCGGTGCTGGTCCCCTCGAAGGTGCCCGACAAGACCTCACTCAGCGCAAGCGGGTCCGACAGCTCGGGCAGCAGCTCGAGCGACAGCGGGTCGGGCCTCGACACCGTGTCCACCACGCCTGACGGCGCGGCCGTCACCACCCCCGGCGCGGCCGGCGCCAACGGTGGCCCGGCCGCGACCGTTCCCGGCACGAAGGGTGGCTGCCCGGATCGCACGGAGCAGGTCCCCGGTGACCCGTACTCGCCCCCGTGCATCTCGTTCTCGGGTTCCAACGGTGGCGCCACGGCGAAGGGCGTGACCGACACCAAGATCAAGGTCGCCTTCCGGGTCCTCAACGAGCGTGGGTTCCAGCAGACCCTCGCCGAGCTGGCCGGCGCGAGCCTGGTCGACTCCCCTGACTCGATCAACCGCACCGTGCTGGCCCTCGCCGACTACTTCAACCAGCGCTTCCAGTTCTATGGGCGCAAGATCGAGATCGTTCCCTACAACGGCCGCGGCTCCAACACCAACGAGCTGCTCGGCAAGGGCCGTGAGCAGGCCGTCGCCGACGCCATCCAGGTGGCCGACGAGATCGGCGCCTTCGCCGACATCTCCGCCACCAGCGAGCCGTATGCAGGTGCGCTCGCCGAGCGCAAGGTGATCGGCTTCGGCACGCCCTACCTGTCCCGCAAGTGGCATGAGGATCACGCCCCCTACGCGTGGAGCATCGCCACCGATGGCTCGATCGTGTCGGAGTTCGCGGCCGAGTACGCCGTCAAGAAGCTCTACGGCGGCAACGCCGACCACGCCGGCGGCGCCCTCAAGGGCAAGCCCCGCGTGTTCGGCACGCTCGCCCCGGAGAACTCGTGGTACCAGGAGTCGGTCGACAACGCCGAGGAGGTCACCAAGGCGGCGGGCCAGAAGCCCGGCTATCGACGGGCCTACGTGCTCGACCTTGGCACCATGTCCGACCAGGCCACTCGGATCATCGCTGACTTCAAGGATCGCGGCATCACCACGATCCTCTGCGGCTGCGATCCGATCATCCCCGTGTTCCTGTCGGGCGTGGCCAACCGTGAGCAGTACTACCCAGAGTTCATCATCGTGGGCACGGCGCTCACCGACGCCGACATCGTGGGCCAGCTCTGGAACCAGAACTTCGCCAGCCACGCGTTCGGCGTGAGCCCGCTCGACAGCTTCGTGCCGCCCACCCAGACCATCGCCTACGCGGCCTACAAGTCGGTCAGGCAGGACGAGCCTGCGTTCTCCGTCGACCTCATCTACTACCAGATGTACATGCTGGCGATCGGGCTCCAGATGGCCGGTCCCAACCTCAACGCGCAGACCTTCGATGCCGGCATGGCCGCCTACCCACCCAAGTCAGGGCCCTTCGGTCTCTGGAAGTTCGGCAAGGGTGACCGCACCGCCGCCAACGACGTCCGCGAGATCTACTGGGATGCCGGCGCCATCTCCACCTTCAACGGCAAGCAGGGCGCCTACATCGGTGCCAACAACGGCGCCCGGTACCAGCGCGGCCAGATCCCCAAGGCCCCGCCCGGTCGTCCCACCAACGTGGGCCTCACGTGACCGCGGTGCTCAGCGCCAGTCGCGACCGCTGGGCTGACCTCTCACGGTCGGCCCAGGGAGCCCTCGGGGTGCTCGGCGCCTCCGTTGCGGTGTTCCTCGTCTACCGCGTCCCGGGCCTCGGGCCCTTCCTCACCGACAAGGCGCCGTTCGGCATCGTGGTGGCCGGCGTCATCGTGGGCACGGTCACGGCCCTGCTCGCCATGGGGCTCATCCTCATCTACAAGACCAGCCGGTTCATCAACTTCGCCTACGCCTCGATGGGCAGCCTGGCGGGCGTCACCGCCATCGGCCTCCACCTCGAGAAGGGCGTGCCGTTCTTCGCCGCCCTGCCGATCGGTGTCGGGCTGGGCGTGCTCACGGGCGCCGGCGTGGAGCTCGTCGTGCGCCGCTTCCGCCACACCTCCCGACTCATCCTCACGGTGGCCAGCATCGGCATCGCGCAGATCCTGAGCGTGATCGAGGCCGTCATCGCCTTCAAGGGCCTCGGCTTCGTGTCGCTCACCGGCGGCTTCAAGATCCCGCTCGACCTCCAGATCGACCTCGGCGTGAAGACGCTTTTCGGCGACGAGATCCTGATCATGCTCGTGGTGCCGCCGGTGCTCGCCGGGCTGGCCTGGTTCCTCCTGCGCACTGACGTCGGCGTGGCCGTGCGAGCAGCCGCGGAGAACGAAGACCGCGCCTTGCTGCTCGGCATCCCGATCCGCCGGCTATCCACCATCGTATGGATGGTTGCCGGCGGCCTGGCTGCGCTCACCTTTGTGCTGAAGGCGCCCTTCTCCGGCGTCACGCCCGGGCTCGCCTCGGCCGGTCCCCTCCTGCTCCTACCTGCGCTCGCCGCGGCCGTGGTGGCGCGCATGGAGTCGCTGCCGGTCGCCTTCGTGGCCGGCATCGGTCTCGGCATCATGGAGGCCGTCATCGGGTGGAACACCCCTGGCTCCCCCACCGTGCAGTACGTGGCCTTCCTCATCGTCATCCTCGCTGCGCTGCTCCTGCAGTCGGGCAAGCTGTCCCGAGCCCAAGAGGGGGCGACGTCGACCTGGTCGTCACTCGGCGTGCTGAAGCCGATCCCCATGGAGCTGCGAAGCCTCCCCGAGGTGAAGTGGACCAGGCGCGTCGTGCTCGGTCTCGTGGTGCTCGCCTTCGTGTTCCTGCCCGCCGGCTGGTCGCCCTCGAACCAGTACCTCGCCGCTGTCGCGATCGTCTGGGGCCTCGCCGCTGTATCGCTCGTGATCCTCACGGGGTGGGGCGGCCACATCAGCCTCGGGCAGTTCGCCATCGTCGGCGTGGGAGCCCTCGTCGCCGGCAACCTGATCCAGCACTTCAACCTCGACCTGCTCCTCACCCTGATCCTCTCCGGACTCGCAGGCGCACTCGTGTCGCTCGTGGTGGGCCTGCCCGCATTGCGCATTCGCGGCCTGTTCCTCGCTGTCACCACGCTCGCCTTCGCGGTGGCGCTGGATCAGTACGTCCTCAACTTCAACAACTTCCCCAGCCTGATCCCCACCAAGGTCGGCCGACCGATGCTCTTCGAGCGCTTCGACCTCACCAACGGCACCACGATGTACTGGACGTGCCTCGCCTTCCTGGGCCTGGCCATCCTCGCCGCCCAAGGGCTCCGCAAGGCCCGTGCGGGCCGGGTCATGATCGCCACCCGCGACAACCAGCGAGCCGCCGACGCGGCCGGCGTGCCCACCACCAACGTGAAGCTCGCCGCCTTCCTCGTGGCCGGTGTGATCTCCGGTGTGGCCGGGGGTCTCCACGTCGTGATCGTGTCGTCGCTCAACCCCGGCACCTACCCCCCATCCGACTCGCTCACCGTGTTCGCCACGTCGGTCATCGGTGGCCTCGGATCGGTGGGCGGCGCCCTCATGGGGGTGCTGCTCTTCCGATTCCTCGACACGATGACCTTCCTGGGTGACGTGCCCCTCTTCGGCAACATCCGACCGCTCCTCACCGGCGGCATGCTGCTCGTCGTGCTGCTCGTGCTGCCCGGCGGTCTGGGTCAGCTCGTCCAGAGCATTCGAGACCGTCTGCTCCGGCGGGTCGCTGAGCGTCGCGGCATCCTCGTGCCGAGCCTCGTGGCCGACAAGCGCGAGGGCGCGCAGGATCACGCTGCCAACGAGGTCGGTCTGCTCCAGGGCGCCCTTGGCGGCGACCCGGTCGAGACGCGAGACGTCGATGTCGACCAGGCGCCGGATGACGATGCCGAGCTCGAGACTGCGGGAGCGCACTGATGGCCGGATCGACCAACGGATCAGCGCCCACGAAGGCAACGCCCCGTCGTCGCAACCCGCTCACCGCCAGCACCAACGGTCACCCGGTCGACCCCACGATCGAGATGACCCTGCCGGAACCAGCCTCGGCCACTGCGAACGAGCCCGCAGAGGGCGCACTGCTCTCGTGCCGCGGCATCGACATGGCCTACGGGCCCGTGCAGATCCTCTTCGGGGTCGACTTCGATGTCGCTCCCGGGGAGATCGTGGCGTTGCTCGGAACGAACGGTGCCGGCAAGTCGACGCTCCTCAAGGGCATCTGCGGGCTCGTGAAGCCCAAGCGAGGCACGGTCACGTTCAAGGGTGAGGACGTCACCAGCCTCACCGCCGACGTCACCACCCACCGAGGCATCTCGCTGATGCCCGGCGGCAAGGGGGTGTTCCCCACCCTCACCGTGGCCGAGAACCTACGGCTGGCCGCCTGGCTCATCCGCAACGACCCGGAACGGGTCGAGGCGGCCCGCCTGGAGGTCACCGAGCTGTTCCCGATCCTCGGTCAGCGCGCCGGGCAGATGGCCGGCAACCTCTCGGGCGGCGAGCAGCAGATGCTCGCCCTCGGCGGCGCCCTCACCACCCAGCCCGAGCTCCTCATGATCGACGAGCTTTCGCTCGGCCTCGCTCCCACCATCGTGGGTCAGCTCCTCGAGGTCGTGCAGGAGATCCACCGGCGCGGCACCACGATCGTGATCGTCGAGCAGTCGGTGAACATCGCCCTCAACCTCGCGCAGCGCGCCGTGTTCATGGAGAAGGGCGAGGTTCGCTTCACCGGACCCACCGCCGAGCTCCTCGAGCGGCCCGACATCTTGCGCTCAGTGTTCATCGCCGGTGCCGCTGGGACCGCCGAACCCGAGCCCGAGGCGGCGCCCGCACGCGGCGGCAAGCGGTCGAAGAAGCCCGCTGCCAAGCCCGCACCCGCTCGTCGCGAGGTGGCCGCCGATGCGCCGGTCGTGCTCGAGTGCTCGGGCCTCGTCAAGCGCTTCGGCGGCATCACCGCTGTCAACGACGTCGACCTGCAGCTGCGCGAAGGCCAGGTGCTCGGCCTCATCGGCCACAACGGCGCCGGCAAGACCACGCTCATGGACTGCATCTCCGGCTTCCTGCCCATCGACGCCGGACGGGTTCGCCTCCGCGGCCACGACATCACCGACTGGGCACCACACGAGAAGGCCAAGGGCGGTCTCGGTCGCTCCTTCCAGGACGCGCTGCTGTACCCGAGCCTCACCGTGGCCGAGACCATCGCCGTCGCGTGCGAGCGCCACCTAGCGTCCAAGGATCTGGTGGCCGCCGCCTTCCAGCTCCCCGCCTCCTACGAGAGCGAGCTGGCCGTCGCCGCCAAGGTCGACGAGCTAGTCGAGCTCATGGGCCTCGATGCCTTCCGCCAGAAGCTCACCGGCGAGCTGTCCACCGGCAGCCGCCGCATCGTCGACCTCGCCTGCATCCTGGCCCAGGACCCCAAGGTGCTCATGCTCGACGAACCCTCGGGTGGCGTGGCCCAGAAGGAGACCGAGGCGCTCGGCCCACTCCTCCTGCGCATCGTGGAGCGCACCGGGTGCTCGGTGCTCGTGATCGAGCACGACATGCCGCTGCTGCGAGCGATCTGCGATCGAATGATCGCCCTCGAGCTCGGCGGGATCATCGCCGAGGGCACACCCACCGAGGTGCTCGAGCACCCGGCGGTGATCGAGTCGTACCTCGGCACCGACGACACCGCGATCAACCGATCCGGCGCCGTCGCCTAGCCGCTAGCCCTGCTCGTCGGACAGCGCCCGTTGTAGCAGCGCGCGGTCGGCCGCGCTCAGGGGTAGCTCGGCGGCCAGCGCCACCGCGCCCGGGCTCATCTTGAGTGCAGTCTTGCGGATGACGTCGACGATCTTGTCGTCGCCGAGACGATCGGCCGTGCTGGCCAGCTGGGTCTCGAGGAACACGAGACACAGCGCGTCCTCGTGGGTCTGCACGGCGGGATCCGTGCCCAAGCCCTGCTTGTTGATGATCGCCCCAACCTGCTCGATCGTGGCTGAGTCATAGCCGACGCCATCGAGCAGCACCGCAACCTCAGCGGCGTGCTGCTTGCGGAGCGCGGTCCGCCATCGGAGGTACCCGGCTCGGCCCTCCGGGTAGGCGTCGCGGGGCACGCTCCACCGACGCAGGTGATGGGCCCGAGCAGCGAGGAGCTGCGCGTCGGTGGCCATCGGGTCGAGTCGCCGCACCCAGTCGGTCATCAGCTCCGCGTGGGCCAGCTCCTTCGGGCCGAGGACGCCCCGCACGTCGATCGTGTGGGGATCATCGGCGTTGGCGGCGTCGATCGCCTGGATGGCCCGCTCGAAGCGCGCCGCGGTCACGCCGGCGGGCGGAGGTCGATGCGCAGGGTGAGCACTCCATCGTCGATGGACGCGACTGCGTCGCCCACCATCGCGAAGTCCTGGAAATCGATCTGAGCCTGCTCGATGAAGCGGGTGCGCTCCTCCCCTGCCACGGGTGGCAACGGACGGCTGCGCACAGCGTGCGCCCGATCCTGAAAGCGCTTCAGCATGGCGTCGATGTCGAGCGACTCTCCCATGCCCTGACCCTATCCAGCCGCGGCGGAAGGCGAGGTGCCCTCAGCGTCGAGCAGCGGGGGACGCGTGGCCACCCAGTAGCGCCATGTCAGGATCCCCACCACGAGTGCGATCAGCACGAGGCCGACGATCACGAGCGTGATGAGCGTGCCGTCGCTCGGACCGCCGGCGCTGATCTTGGTGGGCGTGGCCACGGTGGTCGTCGTCAGCTCGGCGCCCTTGGTGCCGTCTCCCGGCACCAGCACGTTGGCGCTCGTCGGGGTGCTGATGGTGGTGGCGGTGGTGGTGCTGGTGGATGTTGCGGCCACCTGGCGGGTGGCCCGTGTGGTGCTCGTCGGCCGCGTGGTGGTGGGCGTGGGGCGTGTGGACGAGGTGGTCACCGGGGCGGACGTGGAGCTCGACGACGTGCTCGTCAGCAGCGTGGGCACCGATGCCTGACGTGTCGTCGTGGTTTCCTGCGTCGGGGTGGCAGAGGTCGCAACCGGCGACGGCAGGAGCAGCAGTCCGAGGGCCCCCACGAACACGGCGACCAGGAGGGCAGCAGCGCGTCGTGCTCGTGCTCCACCACTGGTCACCGATCGCTCCCTCGCCCACAGCAGGAGCGGCCAGGGTAACCCCCCGTTGCCCGGGCACCCAGTCAACCCAATGTCTCTGAGGAGGCGTTGGTTGGGGGTCAGTGCTGGTGGCGGGGGCACGAGTAGGTGGTGCGCCCACCAATGGTGCGGCGTTGGAGCGTGGCGCCGTCCTTGGGGCACGACGCACCTCGTGCGCGCGCTACCTGCAGGTCGCCGGTGTGGCTTCCCCCTCGTGCGGTGAGGTCGATGATCGTGCCGACCACGTGGCGGTGGAGGCGGCGCACCTCCCTGGCGTCGAGCGACACAGCGGGGCGGGCGGGATCGATCCCTGCCCGCCACAGGATCTCGTCGGCCAGCAGGTTCCCGATGCCGGCGAGGTGGGTCTGGTCGAGCAGCCAGGCCTTCAGCGGTGCTCGACTTCGCGCCAGGAGGTGGCGCAGCGGTGCTGCCCCCACGGACAGCGCGTCGACGCCGAGCCGCGACTCGTCGGGGTCGAGCTCCACGCCGCCGAGCCGGCGGGGGTCGACCATGGCGATGTCGCCGACGCCGGCGAACGCCAACGAGAAGCGGACCCAGCTGGGCACATGCCGAGCACTCGAGTACTCGAGCCGCTCGATCGGTGCGTGGCCATCGACGACCAGGCGGCCGGTCATGCCGAAGCGCAGACCCAACGTGGGCCCATCGGTGTCGACGAGGAGCAGCTTGCCGATGCGTCTCGTGCCCAGGACCGCGGCACCGCGCAGCGCGGTCCGCAGCGACCGGGCCGTGGTGTGGCCCTTCAGGTACCAGCCGTCGGGCGCGTGGACGTGCGTGATCGTCCGTCCGACGGCGAGATCGGCCACGCGCCGGTACAGCTCCACCTCGATCATCTCGGGCATCGCCTGCCAGAGTGCAGCCAGGGAGGTGGAGCAGTCGAACCAAGGGCACAAACGCCCTCTCCCATATGGGTTTTTGACTCCCTCGCTGCCCCGACAACTCAGCGAAGGAAGGCCAGGACTACATGACAACAAGACAGGCCATACCCCTACGAAGCGATGCCCAGCACCTGCAAGTGCTGGACGTGCTCCCCGGATGGAAACTCCACCTCCGAGCCAGGAACCTGAGCCCCAGGACCATCAAGGGCTACATCGAAGGTGCTCAACGCTTTGCCGCGTTCCTCTCCGCTGAGGGGCTCCCACTGGATGTGCAAGCCATCGAACGACGCCACGTCGAAGCGTGGGAAGCAGACCTCCTCGACACACACAAGCCCTCCACCGCGGCCAACCGACACAAGGCCCTAACGCAGTACTTCAAGTGGCTGGCAGATGAGCGAGAGATTGAGCACTCCCCGATGCTCGGCATGCGAGTGCCGAGGGTCCCGGAGTCGCCCGTGCCGCTCCTAACTGACCGGCAGGTCTCTCTCCTGCTGGATGCCTGCAAGGGCTCGGACTTCCTCGCCCGGAGGGACACGGCCATCTTCCGAGTGTTCCTCGACACGGGCGCACGATTGTCCGAAGTCGCAAACCTCCGCTTCGATGCGGTCGACCTGCAACGCTCAGACGTCGACCTCGACGCAGGGATGCTCTACGTCATGGGCAAGGGAGCCCGACCTCGTGCGGTCCCCATCGGGAGCAAGGCTCAGACCGCCATCGACCGCTACCTACGCATCCGCCATCGCCACGTTCGCTCAGACGAACAGTGGCTTTGGCTCGGCCACACGGGACACCTTCGCCCGGCTGGCGTCCAGCAGATGCTCAAGAAGCGACTGGGCGAGGCTGGCCTGCCCCGGAGCATCCACGTACACATGCTCCGGCACCTCTTTGCGCACCAGTGGCAGGCAGCGGGAGGCAGCGAGACGGTCCTCATGACTTTGCTGGGGTGGCGCTCCCCGGAGATGCTTCGCAGGTATGGGTCCAGCGCTGCGGGAGCGAGGGCGATTGAGGCGCACCGCCGCATGGCGCCAGGGGACCGGTACTGATGGCCCAGTGCAACAGCGTCGAGAGGTGGATGGATGCGCCCAGGGGAGGGCCACTCCCCTGCGAACTGTTCGGGGCCATGGCCGAACTGTGCAGCGTTTGCGCGCTGTACCACGACGCGTACGTGGAGGCCGCCGTAGACGCCGCTGATGGCGTCGACTGTGGCCAGAGCGAACCCGTGAAGGAGGCCCTCTCGTGGACCTCGACGGAGGAGATTGCATGGGTCCGGCTTGTGGACCCGACAAGGCACCCGTGGTGCCTGACCGAGCAGGTTGAGGGGGTCAGGTGCGACGCATGCAGATGAGGGCGCAGACGTCTGGCCAGTGGCCAAGACGGACGGTGCCCTCATCCTCTCAGAGCGAGTCCTCGGCGCGGTCAACGATGCTCGTCTTCGGCGTCATGCGACGGCGATTCCATCGGACAAGGGTTCGGATGGGCAGGTAGTAGATGAAGTAGGCAACCAGGCAGAGCATGATGACGGCGAACAGTTCGGGCATTTCACCCTTGTAACACGACCTCCCTAGGGACCGGTCGATGCAATGGGCGGAGGGCATCCTCCGCCCCGTGCCCCAGGCCTCAGTCCCGCCAGCCGGGACGGTGGAAGTCCGGGTGGTCAGAGCCGCCATTGGTGGCAGCACGCTTATTGGCCAGGAACTCCAAGAATCTGTCGGAGGTGGTCCCCGTGGGGCTGCCTGACGTCCCGTCAGTGGCCTCTACAGGGGCTGGAGCGACGGGAGCGGGAGGTAGTGGCGCGGGCTCAGCGGCAGCCTCGCTGTACGTGGTTCGGTAAGCGTGAAGCACGTCCTCGAACTGCTCGGGGGCGGACTCGATTAGCTCGAAAACCATGTCTCGGATGTTGGTTGCCATGAGGGTGGTTCCTTGTCTTGCTTGTAGGTGGCTCGTCACCACTGAAAATGGACTGTGGGGGTAGAAGCAGACGGCCGAAGCGGAAGCCTCAGGCTGGAGCGCAGGGCGGATGCTTCTGGGGGCGCTCCTTGTGCAAACTGAAAGAGGGTTGAGGAGGCAGACGGTCCCGCCAGGGAGCGGATGCCGAGGGGACCACCACCAAAGGGCGGAGGCGACCGCAGACCTTCGGTCGGAGGGCGCAGACGTCAGTCCTACATGGAGGAGCAGAGAGCGTCTGAGCCCTTCAGTCTTCCGAGCCAGGAAGGTGAATGGACCTCACCGACGCTCGTTCCCAAGGGTTGTTCCCTTGGGTCTCGGGTCGCCCGGCCGGGAGGCCGCGCTCCCCTACATGTCCTATCGCCAAGTAAGGAACCCAAGGAGGATGTCCCGAGTTCCGTGGAACTTGGGTGGCGGCCCTGTGATGTTCAGGCGGCGACCTCCTCATCCTCGCACGGGGCTGTGACATCAGCCCCCGCGATGTGAGCGTCGAGGG
>JBKJIE010000113.1:0-19252 GCA_046598715.1 Acidimicrobiales bacterium
GGTCACGCCTCCGCCTCGGGCCCGCATCGACGAGTCGATGGAAGCCCTCATCCACCACTTCAAGATCTTCACCGAGGGCTTCAAGGTTCCCGAGGGTGAGGCCTACGCCTCCGTGGAGTCGCCCCGCGGTGAGCTCGGCTGTTACATCGTGAGCGACGGCACCTCGAAGCCGTACCGGATGCACATCCGCGGGCCCAGCTTCGTGAACCTGCAAACCCTCCCCCACATGATGCGCGGCGGCATGATCGCCGACGCCGTTGCCGTTATCTCCTCTGTCGACCCGATCATGGGAGAGGTCGACCGCTAGATGAGCAGGTTCGCCGTTTCCAACCTGGCCATCGCCGAGGAGATCATCTCCCGCTATCCGCGCCCGAAGTCGGCGTTGATCCCCCTGCTGCACCTCGCGCAGGAGCAGGACGGCCATGTCGCCGACGACGCGATGGAGCACATCGCCGAGCTGGTGGGCGTCACGCCGGCCGAGGTGCTGGGCACCTGCTCCTTCTACGAGATGTTCAAGCGTGAGCCGGTGGGCGACTACCTCGTCAACGTCTGCACGAACATCGCCTGCATGCTGGTGGGTGGCGAGGAGCTCCTCCACCACCTCGAGAGCCGGCTCGGGATCAAAGCGGGGAGCACCACCGCCGACGGCACCTTCACGCTCGAGGACGTCGAGTGCATCGCCGCCTGCACGGAGGCGCCGTGCCTCCAGGTGAACTACCGCTACTTCAACAAGGTCACCAACGCCGAGGCCGACACCCTCCTGGATGACCTGCGCGCCGGCCGCCGCGCCACTGAGGTGCCCAAGCACGGCACGCTCGCCCGGATCCGCCAGCAGATCCCCGCCGATCGTCGTGCCGGCAACGCCGTGCCTGGCGACGCCGGCGAGCCCGTGTGGCTCCGCGTCGCCACCGAATCCACCGAAGCGGGTGCGTCATGACCGTCACCGGTGCCGCCCCGATCATCACGTCGCGGTTCGGCCTCGACGACAGCCACACCATCGAGCGCTATCTGGCCACCGGTGGCTACGACGGCCTCAAGGCCGCCCTGGCCATGGCGCCCAGCCAGGTCGGCGACGAGGTCAAGGCGGCCAGCCTCCTCGGCCGAGGAGGAGCGGGCTTCCCCGCTGGCACCAAGTGGGGCTTCTGCCCGGCGGGTGTGTGGCCGCGCTACCTCGTCGTCAACGGCGACGAGTCCGAGCCGGGCACCTACAAGGACCGGCTACTCATGGAGCGCGACCCCCATCAGCTCATCGAGGGCGTGCTCATCGCGTGCTACGCGATCGGCGCCGCGCAGGCCTTCCTCTACGTGCGTGGTGAGATGGCGCTGGCCCAGGAACGGATCGCGCAGGCCCTCAACGATGCCTACGCCGCCGGGTACATCGGCAAGACCATCCTCGGCACCGACTTCTCGGTCGACATCGTGCTGCACTGGGGCGCCGGCGCGTACATCGTCGGTGAGGAGACCGCCCTCATCGAGTCGCTCGAGGGGAACCGCGGCATGCCGCGGCTCAAGCCGCCCTTCTTCCCGGCCGCCAAGGGCCTCTACCTGCAGCCCACCGTGGTCAACAACGTCGAGACGCTCGCCAACCTGCCCTGGATCCTCAACAACGGTGGCGCCAAGTTCGCAGCCCTCGGGGCCGAGACCAGCCGAGGCACGCGCATGTTCGCCGTGTCGGGCCACGTTCGGAACCCGGGCGTGTACGAGGTGGAGTTCGGTGTCACCACGTTCCGCGACCTGATCTACGCCCCTGTGTACGGCGGCGGGATCCGTGACGGCCACGAGCTCAAGGCCTTCATCCCCGGCGGTGCGTCTGCTCCCTGGTTCTACGAGGAGCACCTCGACCTCCCGCTCGAGGCCGGCGCGGTCGGCGCGGCCGGATCGATGCTCGGCTCCGGCGCCATCGTGGTGATGGACGACACCACCGATGCTGTGAAGGCGGCGTGGCGGGTGGTGCGGTTCTTCGCCCGCGAGTCGTGCGGCAAGTGCACGCCGTGCCGCGAGGGCACGAGCTGGTTGGAGAAGGTGCTGCGCCGCATCCTCGACGGCCAGGGTCGCCCGGAAGACGTCGGTCTCCTGCTCGATGTGTGCGACAACATCAGCCCAGGGATCGCCTGGCCCCCGAAGCAGACCACGATCTGCCCGCTCGGCCCCTCTGCCGTGTCGCCCATCGCATCGGCGGTCGTCCGCTTCAAGGACGAGTTCATCGCCTACTGCGGGGGCACCGCCGAGTCACCCGTCGCCATCAACGGCAAGGCCTACCTCCCGATGCCCACCAAGAAGCCGAGCGAGGTCGCCGGTGTCTGACACCCAGGCCCCCGCCGAGGCAGTCATCCTCACGGTCAACGGCAAGGAGATCGCCGCCAAGCCCGGCGAGCTCGTCATCGAGGCCGCCGAGCGCAACGGCACCTACATCCCGCGCTTCTGCTACCACCCTCGCCTGGAGCCGGTGGGCATGTGCCGGATGTGCATCGTCGAGATCGACACCGGCCGAGGCCCTGCGCTCCAGCCCGCCTGCATGATCTCCGTGGCGCCCGACATGGTGGTCGACACCGAGAGCGAGGTCACAAAGAAGGCGCAGGATGGCGTCCTCGAGTTCCTCCTCGTCAACCATCCGCTCGACTGTCCCGTCTGTGACAAGGGCGGCGAGTGCCCGCTCCAAGACCAGACGATGTCGTATGGCCCTGGCGAGAGCCGGTTCATCGAGGAGAAGCGTCACTACGAGAAGCCGATCCCGATCAGCGATCTCGTCGCCCTCGATCGCGAGCGGTGCATCCTCTGCGACCGTTGCACCAGGTTCTCCAGCGAGGTGGCTGGCGACACGCTCATCCACTTCCAGGACCGCGGCAACCAGACGCAGGTCAACACCTTCCCCGACCACCCCTTCGCCAGCTACTTCAGCGGCAACACGGTGCAGATCTGCCCCGTCGGTGCGCTGACGGCGTCGCCGTATCGGTTCAAGGCACGCCCCTGGGACCTCGACCAGGTGGAGAGCACCTGCACCACGTGTGCCGTCGGATGCCGCACCCTCGTGCAGTCGAGTCGCAACGAGATCCTCCGCTACCAGGGCGTCGACATCGATCCCGTCAACTGGGGTTGGCTGTGCGACAAGGGGCGCTTCGACTTCCAGTCGGTCAACAGCGAGGATCGCCTCGGTGCTCCACTCGTGCGCAATGGTGGCGGCCTGTCGCCGGTTGCCTGGGGCACGGCGCTCTCCAAGGCAGCCGCGGCCATTCGCGATGCCGATCCGTCTCGGGTCGCGATCCTCGGTGGGGCCCGCCTCACGAACGAGGACGCCTATGCCTGGGCCAAGCTGGCCAAGGGCATCATCGGCACCGACAACGTCGACGCGCAGCTGGCCGACGGCCTGCCGGCCGAGGTCGTCTTGGGGCTGCCGCGGGCGACGATCGACGAGACCTTCGCCCTTGGCGGCACGGTCTTGCTCCTCGCCGCCGATCTGAAGGAGGAGCTGCCGGTCCTGTTCCTGCGGCTCCGTCACGCCGTCGTGAACGACAAGGTCACCGTCGTCGAGCTCGCCCCGCAGCGCACCTCGGTGTCCGACCTGGCCGCCGCCACGCTGCTGGTCCGTCCCGGTGCGGAGGGCGAGGTCGTCGCCGCGCTGCTCGCCGGCTCCACCGACCGCGAGGTCGGGGGCATCGAGCCAGATGCGATCGAGGCCGCGGGTGCCCTGCTCGCCAACGGGCCAGTCACCGTGATCCTCGGTCGGTCGAGCATCGCTGACAGCGGCGCCGGTGTGGTGGCGGCTGCCGCGGCCATCCATGCCGCTCATCCAGAGGTGCGCTTCCTGTCGGGCCTCCGCCGCGCCAACGTGCACGGTGCGCTCGACATGGGTCTGGCACCCGGCCTCCTCCCGGGTCGGGTCTCCCTCGACGCCGCGGGCGAGTGGTTCCGCGCTGGCGGCTGGCCCACCGTGCCCGCCGAGCGCGGTCTCGACGCCACCGGCATCCTGCAGGCCGCCGCGGCGGGCAAGATCGATGTCCTGGTGCTCCTCGGCTCCGACCCGCTCTCCAACTTCCCCGACATCGGGCTGGCCACGCGGGCCATCGCGGGTGCCCGCACGGTCATCGCCGTGGAGCAGTTCCTCACCACCGCCGCCGAGCAGGCCGACATCGTGCTCGCCGCCGCTGGCTACGCAGAGGTCGACGGCAGCACCACCAACCTCGAAGGCCGCGTGAGCACCGTCGCTCGCAAGATCACGCCTCCCGGAACGGCCCGAGCCGACTGGATGATCGCCGCCGAGCTCGCTCGACTGCTCGGCACGGATCTCGGCATCGAGTCGGTGGAGCAGATCTGGGCGGAGATCGAAGCGCTGGCACCGAGCCACGCCGGCCTCACCTGGGCGCACCTCCACAGCGCCGACGCTCGCGACGGCGTGGTCGTCCCGGTTCCGGCCTTGGCGCCCGTCGTCGACACCGATCCTCCGGCCGACGTCGACGCACCGGTCGAGGTCGATGCCGACGCGCCCGCCGATTCTGCCGGAGCAGACGACGCAGAGGCCGACGTCCCCGCACCGCCCGCCGGACCCACCCGGCCCGCTCTGCTCACGTACACCACACCCGCCGACACGACGGCACCGGCCTTCGACGCCTACTCGCTTCGATTGGTCGCCACCCGCAAGCTGTACGACCTCGGCACGGCCACGCAGCAGTCGCCCTCGCTGGCCGGGCTCATCGTCGGCACCACCGTGCGCATCAACCCGTACGACTTCGACCGGATCGGCATCGCGGCGGGCGACAACGTCATCCTCACCGGGGCAGCAGGGTCGATCACGCTCGAAGCGCAGCCCACCACCGACGTGCCGAGAGGCTCTGCCGCGGTGCTGGTCAACCAGGGTCCCGCCATCGGGGCGCTCATCGACGCCGCCAAGGCGGTCACCGAGGTACGGGTGGAGCGGGCATGAGGATCCTCGCTCTGGATCCGCTCCTCGCGGGCAAGATCGATCTCGCGGTGGTGCTGATCGTGCTGCTCAAGGTCGGCATCAGCTTCGCGCTGCTGCTCGTGGCCGTGATGCTCATGATCTGGTTCGAGCGCAAGCTCCATGCCGACATGAGCAACCGCATCGGCCCAAACCGGGCTGGTCCCTTCGGGATCCTCCAGACCCTTGCCGACGGCATCAAGTTCTTCTTCAAGGAGGACCTGATCCCCGACCGGGCCGATCGCAAGATCTTCATCCTCGCTCCGTTCCTGTCGATGGTCCCCGCCTTCCTCGTGTTCTCCGTGATCCCGATCGGCGGCGTCTTCACCGCTGAGAAGCAAGGCGCGGTCAAGCTCTTCGGTCACCACACCTGGCTCCAGCTGGCCGACCCCCCCATCGGTGTGCTGCTGATCCTGGCCTGCTCGTCGATCGCGGTGTACGGCGTGATGCTCGCCGGCTGGTCGTCGGGCTCCAAGTACCCGCTGCTCGGTTCGGTGCGGGCCTCCGCGCAGATGGTGTCGTACGAAGCGGCCCTGGGCCTGTCGGTGGTCACCGTGGTGCTCCTCGCCGGCTCGCTGTCCACCCACGACATCGTGATGAGCCAGGCCGGCGCCGGCTTCGGAGGGATCATCCCCCGATGGAACCTGGTCGTCACCGGGCTCGTGCCGTTCGTGATCTTCGTGATCGCCGGCACCGCTGAGCTCAACCGCCCGCCCTTCGATCTCGTCGAGGCCGAGCAGGAGCTGGTGGGTGGCTTTCACACCGAGTACTCGTCGATCCGGTTCGCCCTCTTCTACCTGGCCGAGTTCATGAACACGGTGACGATGTCAGCGATCATCGTCACGCTGTTCCTGGGAGGCCCGGCCGGCCCCACCTTCTTCGGACCTGACTGGATCTGGGGCCCGATGTGGTTCCTCGCCAAGCTGGTGATCTTCCTGTTCATGTTCATCTGGTTCCGAGCCACGTTGCCCCGCTTCCGGTACGACCAGCTGATGGACCTCGGCTGGAAGGCCCTGATCCCACTCGCCCTCGGCTGGCTGCTCCTCCTCGCGACCATCAACGTCGCCCGCGACGAGGCCTGGAACCTGCCGCTCGTCGTGGCTGCCGGGTTCGTCGTGATCGTCGGCGCCTACGCGCTGCTGACCTCCGCCATCCGCACCGCGCAACGACGCCGAGACGAGACCTTGGAGGCACACACCTGATGGGGTACCTCGAGGGCTTCAAGATCACCTTCGGCAAGATGTTCAAGGGCACGCGCTCCGGAGAGACCGTCACGGTCCCCTACGTGAAGGACTCCGGACCCAAGCGACACAAGCCGGTCCGGCTCCACGGCCGCCACGTGCTCAACCGCTACGAGGACGGCATGGAGAAGTGCATCGGCTGCGAGCTGTGCGCCGGTGTCTGCCCGGCCCGCTGCATCTACGTGCGCGGCGCCGACAACCCGCCCGACGATCCGGTGTCACCCGGCGAGCGCTTCGGCTTCGTCTACGAGATCAACTACCTGCGCTGCATCCACTGCGATCTGTGCGTGGAGGCGTGCCCCACCGAGGCCATCACCGAGTCGAAGCTCTTCGAGTTCTCCTTCACGAACCGCCAAGACGCCATCTACACGAAGGCCGAGCTGGTCGTCGACGACGACGGCCTGCCCAAGCGGCTCCCCTGGGAGGACTGGTCCGACCTCGATGTCGTGGCCGGGAACACCTCCGCATGGGTCCGGGCCACCGCGCCGTCAGGCTCGGCCGCCTATGAGGGCGTCGTCGCGTGGTCCGGCGAGCTGGGCTTCGGGGTCAAGGCCCCCGAGCTGGGTCAGACGGCCCCCGTGGGCGAGTCGCCCGCGACCGACCAGGACGTCGACGAGCCCTTGGACGACGAGCACGCCGGGGGGCATCACTGATGGTCGAGCTCGTGGTCTTCGCCCTGGCCGCTGTGATCTGCCTCGGCGGTGCGCTCGGGGTGGTGCTCAACAGCAACCCGGTGCATGCCGCGCTGTCGCTGGTGGCGACGCTCTTCGGCATCGCCGTGCTGTTCATCGCGCAGGAGGCCAACTTCCTGGCTGCGGTGCAGATCATCGTCTACGCCGGCGCCATCGTCGTGCTGTTCCTCTTCGTGCTGATGCTCCTTGGCGTCGACCGAGCCGAGGATCTCTCCATCGAGCCGCTCGGCGGTCAACGGATCGCGGCCGTGATCATCGGGCTGGGTGTGCTCGCCCTCCCGCTCCTGGCCATGGCCTCCACCGGGGGAGAGGCAACGGGGGCCCGCCCCGCCGCCGCTGTGCAGGCGGCCGCCGGCGCGAGCACTCCCGCGGCCAGCAACCACATCGACCACGGCGTGGCCGACATCGACCAGCTGGGACGGTCGTTGTTCACCGACTACCTCTTCGCCTTCGAGGTCACCTCCGTGCTGCTCGTCATCGCTGTCGTCGGAGCCGTGGTGATGTCGCGGAAGGTGAAGCGTGCCGATCTGGTCGACGACCCGCTCGTCGCCGCGTCCACAGCGGAGCACGCCACCGCCGCCGAGGGAGCTGACACGTGATCGCCATCGCACAGGTCACCCCGGCCTGGTACCTGGTGCTCGGCTCGATGCTGTTCAGCGTCGGGGCCGTGGGCCTGCTGGTGCGCCGCAACCCGCTCGTGATGTTCATGTGCGTCGAGCTGATGCTCAACGCGGTGACGCTCACGTTCGTGACCTTCTCCCGGATGCTCGAGGACGTGCGCGGCCAGACAGTCGTGGTGTTCGTGCTCGTCGTTGCCGCTGCCGAGGTCGTCGTGGGCCTCGGGATCATCGTGGCCCTCCTCCGCAAGCAGCCCTCCGCCACCGCCGACGACCTCACGGTCCTGAAGGGATAAGGCGCGCCGTGCTCGATCTCGTCTGGCTCATCCCCGCGCTCCCGCTCGCCGGCTTCCTCGTGCTGCTCGTGGCCGGTCGCCGCCTCGGCGAGCCCGGTGCGGGCTGGCTCGCCACCCTCGCGTCGGCTGGGTCCTTCGTGACCACCTGCGTGGTGTTCGTCGGTCTGCTGGGCCAGGACGAGCACAACCGCCATCACCTCCTCACCCTCTTCGAGTGGCTTCCCGCAGGCGGCTTCAGCGTCGACGTCGGCTTCCTGGCCGATCCCTTGTCGATCACGATGGCGCTGTTCGTCACGGGCATCGGCACGCTGATCCACCTGTACTCCATCGGGTACATGCACGGGGATCCCGGGTTCACGAAGTTCTTCGTGTACCTCAACCTGTTCGTGTTCTCGATGCTCATGCTCGTGCTGGGCGACAACATGCTCATCACGTTCCTCGGCTGGGAGGGCGTCGGGGCGTGCTCCTACTTCCTCATCTCGTTCTGGTTCAGCGAGGAGGCCAACGCCTCCGCTGGGAAGAAGGCCTTCATCACCAACCGGATCGGTGACTGGGGCTTCATGGTGGCGATGTTCCTCACCTTCGCCACGGTGGGATCGCTCAGCTACAGCGTCGTGTTGGAGCGAGCTCCGCACCTTGCGCCCGTGACGGCCACCGCCATCGCGCTCCTCTTGTTCGTCGGCGCCTGCGGCAAGTCGGCGCAGCTCCCGCTGTTCGTGTGGCTACCTGACGCGATGGCCGGCCCCACGCCCGTCTCGGCCCTCATCCACGCGGCCACCATGGTCACCTCGGGCGTCTACCTCATGGTGCGCGTCAACCCGATCCTCGCCCAGAGCTACGCCTGGGCGCCCTCGGTGATCGCGTGGGTCGGCGTCGCCACGGCGCTCTTCGCCGCCACGATCGCCGTGGCCCAGACCGACATCAAGAAGGTGCTGGCCTACTCCACGGTCAGCCAGCTCGGCTACATGTTCCTGGCCGTGGGCTCCGGCGCCTACGTCGCCGCCATCTTCCACATGATCACGCACGCGTTCTTCAAGGCGCTGATGTTCCTCGGGTCGGGTTCGGTGATCCACGGGATGCACGACGAGCAGGACATGCGGCGCATGGGTGGCCTGCGCAAGCTCATGCCCATCACCGCCGCGACGTTCATCGTCGGCTGGCTGGCCATCGCCGGCGTGCCGCCCTTCGCAGGCTTCTGGTCGAAGGACGAGATCCTCCTGTTCGCCTACGACAAGAGCCCGGCCCTGTGGGCGGTCGGTCTCCTCACGGCACTGCTCACGGCCTTCTACATGAGCCGCCAGGTGTTCATGGTCTTCTTCGGCGAGCCGCGTTGGGGCGACGCCCCCGTCGAGGTCGACGCCGAGCATGCCGGCGACCATCACGACGCGCACCAGTCGGAACCCCACGAGTCGCCGTGGCTCATGACGTTGCCGCTCGTCGTGCTCGCCGGCCTGGCCCTGGTCGGTGGTGGCCTCAACCTCCCATTCACCAAGCGCCTCCACTTCCTCGAGCGTTGGCTCGAGCCCGTGCTCCACGGCAACGAGCGAGTCCTCCACGTCGCCACCGGCACCAAGGTGGGCCTGGCTGGCGTGGCGGTCGTGGCTGCGCTCATCGGTCTCGCCCTCGCTGCCCGCGTGTACCTGCAGCAGCGGGCCAAGGCCGTGGAGCCGGCCATCCTCGCTGAGGGCTGGCGCTACGACAGCACCATCAGCGCCTTCATGGGCGGCCCCGGGCGGGCCGGCTTCCAAGCCACCAGCGACTTCGATGGCACGGTCATCGACGGCGCGGTCAACGGTGTCGCCAGCCTCGTGCGGGGCGGCGGCAAGGGCCTGCGCGTGCTCCAGTCCGGCTACGTCCGCAGCTACGCCCTCGGCGTGGCGGTCGGCGTGGTCGGCCTCCTCGGCTACTTCCTGACTCGAGTGTCCTTCTGACCATGCTGACGTCGATCTTCGCCACCGAAGGCAGCCATGCCGTCGCCAGCTCGCCGCTGACCGCGGCCATCGTCGTGCCCTTCATCGGAGCGCTGGTGGTGGCCGTCATCCCCAAGGGCCGGGCCGAGCTCCACCGCATGGTGGCCTTGATGTTCGCGGCCGGATCGGGCGCCATCTCCCTGTGGGTCCTGGCTGCCTTCGATCGCCACGACGCTGGCTTCCAGTTCGACGTCAACCGCACCTGGATCGCGGACTTCGGGATCTCGTGGCACGTCGGCATCGACGGCATCTCGTTGTTCCTCGTCGTGCTGTCCGGGCTGCTGTTCCCGCTGGCCATCGTGGCCGTCACCCCCCACCACGACCCCAAGCCCTACTACGCCTGGTTGCTCGTGCTGCAGGGCGGGTGCATCGGCGTGTTCTGCTCCCTCGACCTGTTCCTGTTCTTCGTGATGTTCGAGATCGTGCTCGTGCCGATGTACTTCCTCATCGGTGGGTGGGGCTACGCCGATCGGGTCTACGCGGCGCTGAAGTTCTTCATCTTCACGATGTTCGGTTCGGCCTTGATGCTCGTCGGCATCGTGAGCTTGGCCTTCCTCCACCGCGACGGCCTGCGCGACGACAACGCGGCCAAGGTCGCCGAGGTGCAAGCCACCGCCCAGGCCCAGATCGCAGAGATCGCGTCCGGGGCGCAGAACCTCGACCCGAACGATCCAGCGTCACAGGCCACGATCACGTCGCTGCAGGCGCAGGTCAACGCGATCAACGCCGCCGCGGCCGCCAAGGTCGAGGTGCTCGACCACCCCAAGCTCGACTTCGACCTCGTCACGATCGCCGAGTCGCAGCACGTCAGGGATACCTCCACCGGTGCGAGCCCCTTCCACTGGGGCGCGGCGCGCTGGATCTTCCTCGCCTTCGCGCTCGCGTTCGCGGTGAAGGTGCCGCTCTTCCCCCTCCACACCTGGCTGCCTGACGCCCACACGCAAGCCCCCACGGCTGGCTCGGTGATCTTGGCCGGCGTGATGCTGAAGCTCGGCACCTACGGCTTCGTGCGCTTCGGGCTCTACCTGTTCCCAGGGGCCACCGTGTTCTTCGCGCCAGCGATGGTCACCCTCGGCGTGATCGGCATCCTCTACGGCGCCATCGTGGCCACGATGCAGAAGGACCTGAAGCGCCTCGTCGCCTACTCGTCGGTCGCCCACCTCGGGTTCATCGTGCTCGGCACCTTCGCGCTCACCACCCAGGGCATCCAGGGCGGCGTGCTCCAGATGGTCAACCACGGCATCTCCACCGGCGCCCTCTTCCTGTTGGTCGGCATGATCTACGACCGTCGCCACACCCGGGAGATCGCGGCGCTCAAGGGCCTCCAGAAGTCGGCCCCGATCTTGGCCGGCGTGTTCACCGTGGTGATGCTCAGCTCGATCGGCCTCCCGGGGCTCAACGGGTTCGCCGGTGAGTTCCTCATCCTGGTCGGCTCGTTCCTCACCCGACGCTGGTGGACCGTCGTGGCCGCCATGGGTGTGATCCTGGCCGCCCTCTACCTCCTGTGGGCGTACCAACGGGTGTTCCACGGTGAGCCCGACGAGGACAACGCCAACACCCCAGACCTCACCTGGCGGGAGGGACTGGTCATGGCTCCGCTGCTCGGCCTCATCGTCTTCCTGGGCGTGTTCCCCAAGCCGCTGCTCGAGCGCATCGAACCGTCGGTCGACCGACTTGTCGCCCACATCGAGGCGCACTCCGACTACGTCCAGCCGGCGGTGGCCTCAACCGGCTCCGGTGATGAGCACGCTGATGCCTCGCAGCAAGGGGAGGGGCAGTGACGCTTCCCCTGCTGGCCTTGCTCGCGCAGCCTCTCGATCAGGCCCCCGACCCCATCGGGCGCATCGACGTCGCCTGGTCGGCCGTTGCCCCCATCCTCGTGCTCGTGGGTGGCGCGCTCCTGCTGCTGGTGGCCGACGCCCTCAAGACGAGCAAGCCAGTAGCGGGCAGCTACGCGCTGTTCACCGTCGTCACGGCCGGCGGTGCCATGGCCATGGCCGCGCCGCTGTGGCAGCGGGTCCAGGATGCCGACCGTGGTCCGTTCTCCACGTTGGCGCACGCCGTCGGTGTCGACGGCTTCTCCGTGTTCGCCACCTTCGTGCTCGCCGCGGCCGTGATCCTCGGCGCGCTGCTCTTCGACGGCTGGCTGCGACGGGAGGAGATGGACGGAGCCGAGCCCTACGTCCTCATGCTGCTCTCGGCATCGGGTGGCGTGATGATGGCGTCGGCCAACGATCTGATCGTCATGTTCCTCGGCCTCGAGATCCTCTCCATCGCCGTGTACGTCCTGGCGGCCATGCACCTGCGCAAGACGTCGTCTCAGGAAGCCGGCGTGAAGTACTTCGTCCTCGGCGCCTTCTCGTCGGCCTTCTTCCTGTACGGCATCGCGCTGCTCTACGGCGGTACGGGCTCGACGAACCTCGTCGACATCTCGACGTTTCTGTCCACCACCGTCCTCGCCGACGGCGGGCTCGTGCTGGCCGGCATGGCCTTGCTGCTGGTCGGGTTCGGCTTCAAGGTGGCGGCCGTGCCGTTCCACTTCTGGACGCCGGACGTGTACCAGGGCGCGCCGAGCCCGAGCGTCGCCTGGATGGCATCGGGCGTGAAGGTGGCGGGCTTCGCCGGTCTCCTGCGGGTCTTCTACCTCGCGTTCGCCACCTACCGGCTCGACTGGCAGCCGATCATGTTCGTCCTGGCGGCCATCACGCTCGTGGTCGGCTCGGTGCTGGCGATCGTGCAGACCGATGTGAAGCGGATGCTCGCCTACTCGTCGATCGCCCATGCGGGCTTCGTGCTCGTGGCCGTGCAGGCGGCCACCGAGCGGGGCGTGCAGGCGGCGCTCTTCTACCTCGCCTCCTACACGTTCATGGTGGCCGGCAGCTTCGGTGTGGTCACCCTCGTGGGGCGCAAGGGCGACATCGGTCAGAGCCTCACGGACTACCGCGGGCTCTCCAAGGATCGGCCCGTGCTGGCACTGGTCTTCGCGCTGTTCCTCTTCGCGCAGGCCGGCGTGCCGCTCACATCCGGCTTCTTCGCCAAGTTCTACGTCATCACGGCCGCCGTCGACGCTGGTTCCACGTGGCTGGCCGCCATCGCGATGCTGTCGTCGGTCATCGCAGCCTTCCTCTACCTGCGCATCATCGTGTCGATGTTCATGGAGGTCGACGCCGACGAGGAGCGCGAGCGTCGGCACATCCCCATCCCGTTCAGCGCGGGGCTCGCGCTGGGTGTGGCGCTGCTCGTCACCCTCGCCGTCGGCCTCTTCCCGAGCCTGCTCGCTGGCCCCGCTGGCGATGCCACCCCTGCCCTCGTGGTGGAGGCGTCGCCCACCCCCGTCGCCCCGGCGCAGCTCCCCAACCCCTAGCAGCCAACGTCCGTGAAGCCCCAGGTCCGGATGGCGGACGTGGGGCTTCACGGATGCTGGGTGGTCGGGTCTGCCCCTAGTGTTGTGGTGTGACGGGGCGGGCCGCGAGGCGTAGACGTGGTCGGGCCGGGCTGGCCGTGCTGGTCGGTGCGGTGGTGGCTGCATCGGCCGCGTACTTCGGTCTCTCGATGGTCTCCAACGCGTCGGAGATGGTCGCTGTGACGACCACGTCGACGAGCGTCCCGACCACGACCTCCACGATCCCGACGACGACTACCACTGCGCCGACCACCACCACTGCGCCGCCTCCTCCGGCCGCTGATGGCAAGCTCGAGCTCGGCGAGCATGGCGACGAGATCGTCGCCCTCCAGGCTCGACTCGGCGATCTCGGCTACTGGCTGGGCACACCCGACGGCACCTATGGCCAGCTCACCCGCCAGGCGGTGCTGGCCTTCCAGAAGGCGCAGGGCCTCGGTCGGGACGGGATCGCCGGAGCGGGCACGATCGCGGCCCTCGAGGCGGCGGTGCGGCCCGTGCCGCGGGATCCCGGTGGCTCGCACGTCGAGCTCGATCTCGATCGTCAGCTGCTGCTGGTGGTCCAAGGGGGAGCCACCCGCTGGGCGCTCAACACCTCGACTGGCAGCGGCGAGGCATACGCCGCGCCCGGAGGAGGCACAGCGGTCGCCACCACGCCGCGAGGGAGGTTCACGATCAACCGCCAGATCGACGGGTACCGCAAGGGTGCGCTCGGCACCCTCTATCGACCGAAGTACTTCCACGGCGGCATCGCGATCCACGGCGCCGGGCAGATCCCCGCTCGCCCCGCGTCGCACGGCTGTGCTCGGGTCACCAACGCAGCCATGGACATGCTCTGGGCCTCCGGGATGGCCGCCATCGGTACGACCGTCCTCGTCTACTGACGAGGAGCAACCTGCGCCGCTGGCCGTCGAACCCGTGTGGCGGAGGTCACACGGGCTGTGCAGCTTGCTGGGTCCCCCTCTACCATCGGCGGGTCGTCACCGTCCTCCATCAGGGGGCCCCTGTGGTGCCGATGCTGCCGGCTGGGGCCGACTCTTCCATGCCTGTCTCTACCACCCGCGTGTCCGATCTCGAGCTGGTCGAGCTCGCCCGCCAGGGCGACCGCCCGGCCTTCGCCAGGCTGCTGCGGCGTCACGACGACCGGATGCGGGGCTTGGCCTACCGCGTGCTGGCCGACCGTCAGGCCATGGACGATGTCCTGCAGGCGGCCTACCTGAGGGCCTATCAGGACGTGGAGCGATTCCGCGCGGGCGGCGACTTCGGCACCTGGCTCTACCGCATCACGTACAACGCGTGCATCGATGCGCTCGGCGAGGCCAAGCCCTCGCCCACGGCCCGAGCCGGGGTGGCCGACCCGACCTCTGGCCGCGCTGGAGGCGAGCCTGTCGTCAGCGCGTCGGAGGTGGTGCGCTCTGCGCTGGCGGAGCTGTCGATCCCTCAGCGAGTCACCGTGGTGCTCGTGGACGGCGAGGGCTTCGATCACCGGGAAGCAGCTGAGATCCTGGGCGTGGCACCCGGAGCGGTCGCGTCGCGGCTCCATCGCGCTCGCACCAAGCTGCGGACGATCCTCGGGGAGAAGGTGCGGTGACCAACGACGCCGACATCGCGCCTGATTCGATCGTGCGGACCGCCCTCCGGCGGCTCCCGGTGCCGGAGCACAGCAGGTCGTTCTGGGAGGAGCTCGACCAGACCTTGGCCCTCGAGCCGTCGCGCCACGTGCACGAGCCAGCCCTCGCCGTTGGGCCGCCACTCGCGCCCTCCGCCGACCCCGAGGCCGCCACGGTGGCACGGCCGGCTCAGGCAGGCACGGTGAGTCGACCGCCGACGCGGGCGCGAGCAGCCGCTGCCGAGCGGGAGCCGGATCCGACGTCGCGCCTGGTGCCACCGTCGCTGCGACGGCGGTCCAACCTGCTGCTGCTGCTGGTCGCCGCAGCGGCCGCGGTCCTGGTCGCACTGTCTGGAACCGCCCTCGTGCACAACCGTGCCGGCAGCGGGCTCGGTACCGGAGGTGCCGTCGAGGTGCCGGCCGCTGGTGCTGCGGGCGCCGCCGCGCCGCCCCGCTGAGCGTGCATCCAGCCGAGCCCACACCCGTCGGACGCTCCCTGAACCACGCCAACACGTCCAAGATGCCCGCATCTGCGGCCATCTTGGACCCTCGTTCACGCCTTCACTAGGCTCCCCCGACGTGTCCGACCTCCTCCGCGATTACCTCACCGTGGCCATCTTCGGTCTCGTGGGGGCAGGGCTGGTGGCGCTCCTCATGGGCATCGGATCGCTGCTGCGTCCCACTCGGCCGCAGGGCGAGAAGTACATCAGCTACGAGTCCGGGGTCGACCCCGTGGGGTCGGGTTGGGGTCAGAGTCAGGTGCGCTACTACATCTACGCCCTGCTCTTCGTGATGTTCGACGTCGAGGCCGTGTTCATCTTCCCCTTTGCCACTCGCGTCGATGCCTACCAGTGGTTCGGCCTGGCCGAGATGGCCGTGTTCATCGTGATCCTGGCCCTCGGGCTCGTCTACGCCTGGAAGAAGAAGGTCCTCCGATGGGTGTGACGCGCGTGGTGGAGAGCTCGCAGCGCGAGCCGCAAGGCGAGCCTGCTGACAGTGCAGTGTCGTGGTTGTACCTGGCCCGCGACGCTGGCAAGTCTGGGGGCGACCTCTAAATGGGTCTCGTCGAGAGCGGCAAGATGCCCAAGCCGCTCACCAAGCTGCTGAACCTGAGTCGCAAGTACTCCATCTGGGCCTACCAGTGGGGTCTGGCGTGCTGCGCGATCGAGATGGGTGCCGCGTTTGCGTCACCCCGGTACGACGTGATGCGCCTCGGCGTGATCCCGTTCCCCGCGAGCCCCCGTCAGGCCGATCTCGTGATCATCTCCGGCACCGTCACCGACAAGATCGTCCCGGCGATCCGGCGGCTCTACGAGCAGATGCCCGATCCGAAGTACGTGATCTCGATGGGCAGCTGCACCAACTGCGGCGGCCCCTACTGGGACAGCTACTCCGTCACCAAGGGTGTCGACCAGATCGTTCCCGTCGACGTCTACGTCCCCGGTTGCCCCCCGCGGCCGGAGGCCCTCATCGAGGGGATCGCCCTGCTGCAGGAGCGGATCCAGAACGAGGACATGCCGACACGCTGGGCCGGCGAGCAGCGGTGGGAGCCGATCGTCGTTGAGTGACGACACCACCACCACCGCTGATGCCGCCGCCCCCGAGGCGCCCACCGACGACCGTCGGGAGGCCCTCCTTGCGGTGTTCGTGGAGCACCTCGGCGACGCCGTGGTCGACCATCACATCAAGCCTGGCCTCGCCCTGTGGATTCGAGTGGCCACCGATGCCTGGCCCACCGCCGCCGAGGTCGCCCGCGACAAGGCCGGCCTTCGCTGGTTCGACTTCCTCTCCGCGATCGACTGGCTGCCGTCGCCGTACGGCCGCTACGAGGACTCCTCCGTCGACACCCCGTTCCCGCCCCCGATGCCAGACCGCTCCGCTGCTGTTCCTGGCTACGCCGGCGGGGAGACACGCATGCAGGTGCTGGCCTCCGTCGCCAAGGCCGGTACCGACCTGCGCGTGCTCCTCAAGGCCGACCTGCCCGACGACGATCCGCGCATCGGCACCTGGTCCGCCACCTACGCAGGCGCCGCGTGGCACGAGCGCGAGGCGCACGAGATGTTCGGCATCGCCTTCGATGGCAACCACGACCTGCGTCACATCTACCTGCCCAGCGAGTTCGAGGGCCACCCGTTGCGCAAGGAGTTCCCGCTCCTTGCTCGCGTCGTGAAGCCCTGGCCCGGCATCGTGGACGTGGAGCCCATGCCCGGTGGCGACGACGACGAAGCCGAAGCCGAAGCCGAGGGAGGTGACGCATGACGGTCATGACCGAGTCCCAGCAGCTCGCCTACGCCAACGCCCAGGCTGCCGACGGCCGCGTCAACGTCGAGCTCGAGACCGACGACGGCATGGTGCTGAACATGGGTCCGCAGCACCCGGCCACCCACGGCACGCTGCGCCTCATCGCTCGCCTCGATGGCGAGCAGGTCACCTCTGCCGATGTGATGTGCGGGTACATGCACCGCGGCTACGAGAAGCTGTGCGAGGTCCGCACCTACCCGCAGGTCACCACGCTGGTGAACCGCATCGACTGGCTGGGCAGCTTCGCCAACGAAGTGCCGTTCATCCTCGCGGCGGAACAGCTCATGCAGGTCGAGGCGCCACCTCGGGCCATGTGGATCCGCACCATGCTCTTCGAGCTCTCCCGGATCGCCAACATCAGCCTGTTCATCGGTGATCTGGCGCTGCAGCTCGGAGCGCAGACCCCGGCCTTCCTCGCGTTCCGCGATCGCGAGTTCGTCCTCAACCAGATCGAGTCGGTCACTGGTGGCCGCTTCCACCCGAACTTCGACCGCATCGGCGGCCTAAAGGACGACCTCCCCAAGGGTTGGCTCGCCGACACGAAGGCGGCGATGGTCCGGCTGCGTGAGTTCTGCGACATCATGGACGGCCTCGTCTACGGCAACGAGATCTTCCAGACCCGCACCCGCGGCATCGGTGTCATCCCCGCCGGCGTCGCCCAGTCCTACGGGCTGTCGGGCGCCAACCTGCGGGGCTCGGGTGTCGACTGGGACCTCCGTCGCGACGCCAACATCGGCCTCGCCTACGACCAGCTCGATTGGAAGGTCTGGACCCACCCCGACGGCGACTGCTTCTCTCGCTGCTGGGTGCGGCTGCAAGAGGTGCGGGAGGCGACCAAGATCGTCGACCAGCTCTGTGACGGGCTCCCCGGCGGGCCCATCATGGCGAAGGTCCCGCGCATCATCAAGGTCCCCGAGGGTGAGGCGTACATCGCCACGGAGAACCCGCTCGGCGCCATGGGGTACTACGTCGTCTCACGGGGCGACATCGGCCCGTTCCGGGTGAAGATCCGATCGGCCAGCTTCAACAACATCTCGATCGCGCCTTGGCTGCTGCGCGGCGTCTACGTGCCCGACATCATCGCCATCTTGGCCAGCCTCTACTTCATCCTGGGAGACATCGACCGGTGATGGCGTCCGTCCTGGCCCTCGACTGGGGCAACTACTGGCAGCAGTCCATCTTCCGCGTGGCCGGCGCGGCCGTGTTCATCATCTTGGGCGCGGGCACGTTCGTGATCGCCTTCCTCTTCAAGATGATGAGCTACATGCAGAGCAGGCTCGGCCCGATGGAGGCCGGGCCCCACGGCACCCTCCAGCTGGTGGCCGAGGTCGGGAAGTTCCTCCAGAAGGAGGACCTCGTCCCCGCTCGCGCCGATGCTCGCCTCTTCAAGCTGGCGCCCTACATCGTGCTCGCGTCGACGTTCCTGCTCGCGGTCGTGATGCCCTTCGGGCCCGACGCCTACTTCGCCAACCTCGACACTGGGGTCTTCCTGGCGCTGGGCCTGTCGTCGATCTCGGTGATCGGCATCCTCGTGGCCGGTTGGGCGTCGGCCAACAAGTACTCCCTGATCGGCGGTCTGCGTGCGGCCGGGCAGCTCATCGCCTACGAGCTCCCGATGGTCCTCGCCGTGGTCGGGGTCGTGATCCAAGCGGGCACGCTCAACCTGCAGGGGATCGTCGCCGCACAGCACAACGGCGAGATCTTCGGCTGGGATGGGATCGGCAGCCCGTTCATCCTCACCCAGCTCGTCGGCTTCGTGGTGTTCCTGATCGCCACCCAGGCGGAGCTCGCCCAGACGCCCTTCGACATGCCCGTCGCTGAGTCCGAGATCGTCACCGGCTACATGACCGAGTACTCCGGCATGCGGTTCCTGCTCTTCTTCATCGCCGAGTTCGCTACCGCAGCGGTGTTCGCCGCCCTGGCGGCCACTCTGTTCCTCGGCGGCTGGGCCATACCGTTCGTCGACCTCGACGACAACGTGATGAACGTCGTCGGACCGCTCGTCCTCGTCACGAAGATGATGATCGTCGGCACCCTGATCTTCTGGGCCCGCTTCACGTTCCCCCGCTTCCGTGAGGATCAGCTCCAGTCCTTCGCCTGGAAGTTCCTCATTCCGATCTCTCTGGTCAACATCCTGGCCACCATGGTGCTGAAGGTGGCGTTCTGATGCCTCGACCTGCACTCAAGATCCCG
>JBKJIE010000153.1:0-10097 GCA_046598715.1 Acidimicrobiales bacterium
GAGCTCCAGCGCACCGGGCGAGTCGCCCTCCCGAAGATCGATCACACACCGAACCGGCTCACCCCGGCCCAAGCATCCTGAGGAACCCCGATGGCCAACGTGTACTACGAGAAGGACGCCGACAGCTCGCTCATCGCCGGCCGCAAGGTCGCTGTGATCGGCTACGGATCGCAGGGCCACGCCCACGCGCTGAACCTCAAGGAGTCGGGCGTCGACGTGCGGGTGGGCCTGCGCCCCGAGTCGTCCTCAGTGGCCAAGGCTGAGGCTGCCGGGCTGCGGGTGCTCTCGGTGGCCGATGCCACCGCCGAGGCCGACCTCATCATGCTCTTGGGCCCCGACACCGAGCACAAGGCCATCTTCAACGAGCACATCGCGCCGAACCTGTCCTCGGGTGACGCGCTGTTCGTGGGCCACGGCTTCAGCGTGCGCTTCGACCAGGTGGTTCCTCCGGCCGACGTCGATGTCGCCCTCGTCGCCCCCAAGGGCCCCGGCCACCTCGTGCGCCGCACCTACACCGAAGGCGGTGGCGTGCCCTGCCTCATCGCCGTGGCGCAGGACGCGTCAGGCAAGGCCCGCGACCTCGCCCTGTCCTACGCCAACGCCATCGGCGGCGCCCGGGCCGGCGTGCTCGAGACCACCTTCGAGGAGGAGACCGAGACCGACCTCTTCGGCGAGCAGGTCGTGCTCTGCGGTGGGCTCACCGCTCTCGTGCAGGCCGGCTTCGAGACGCTCGTCGAGGCGGGCTACCAGCCCGAGTCGGCCTACTTCGAGTGCCTGCACGAGCTGAAGCTCATCGTCGACCTCATGTACGAGCAGGGCATCGCCGGCATGCGGTACTCGATCTCCGACACCGCCGAGTACGGCGACCTCACCCGCGGCCCTCGCATCATCAACGCCTCCGTGAAGGCGGAGATGCGCAAGATCCTCGATGAGATCCAGGACGGGCGCTTCGCCGCGGAGTGGGTGGCCGAGAGCGAGTCGGGCCGGCCCACCTACAAGGCCCTCAAGGCCAAGGGCGCCGAGCACCAGATCGAGAAGGTCGGCGAGGAGCTCCGCGCCATGATGCCGTGGATCTCCGAGGGCAAGCAGCGCGTCCAGGACGTCAGCGGCGGCTGACCAGGGTTTCTCGAGGCAATAGGTCCCAAACGCCAGCTCTCGAGGCAATGGGTCCCGCATGTGGGACCTATTGCCTCCGGCTCGACGATCTGGGACCTATCGCCTCGGGCTTACCGCGTGGTGCCGACGACGGTGCCGCAGGCGGGACAGCTCAAGAGGACGGCCTCGCCTGCCCCGGGGCCGTGACCGGTGACGGGCACGAACGTGCCGACGACTCCTGCGTCGAGCGATGCGTGGCAGCTCGGGCACACCGGCGGCAGCGCTGCAACCATCGCAGGCGGCTCGTGCTCGGCCGCGGGCTCGTTGGCTCGACCCCCGAGCGCGCCGCGCAGCTGCTCGATGTCGACGCCCAACCCGCGCAACACCTGGCCGGCCGTGCCCTCGACGTCGAGCACGGCGAGGAGCAGGTGCTGCTCGCCCACGATGTCAGCGCCCTGATCGCGGGCCAGTCGCGGCGCACGGCCGATGGCGCGCGCCGCCCGCGGCGACGATGTGGGCTCCGTTGCTGCGCCGCCACCCGGGCCGACCGCCTCGGTGACCTTGCGCCGGGCCGCCGACAGGGTGGCGCCCGCGTCGCGGAGCGTCGCGGCAGTGGGCGTGGCCTCGTCGGCGAGCAGCCCCAGCAGCACGTGCTCGGTGCCCACCACCTCGTGGCGCAACGACCGGGCCTCGCGCTCGGCCAGCACCAAGGCGCGGCGGGCGCCGGTGCTGAAGCCTTGGAGCGGGTCGGGAGCAGGACCATCGACGGGCACGACCGACATGCTGCTCGCTCATCGGGGCAGGTGCAGGGACCCTGGCTGTGGAACCCTTCGGGGATGTCTGATCTGGGCGGTGTGCCGGTTCCGCAGATGGAGCCGGAGCACGGGCCCGATCTGAGGTACGGCTTCAACGCCCACGAGTGGGGTGTGCTCCTGCCGCTGTCCGCGGTGGGGTTCTTCCTCAACTACGACGCCGGGCTCCTCGGCCTGGCCGGTCCGACGCTGGCCAAGGGCCTCGGTACCACGGTGGCCACCTTCGGCATCGGGGTGGCGATCATCCGTGTCGGTGCGCTCGGCAGCATGCCGGTGCTGCGCCTGGCCGACCGGGTGGGGCGACGACGCATGCTGCTGGCGTCGGTGCTCGCCTTCACGGTGGCCACCGCGGCCACATCGTTGGCCTGGGGGCTGGTGGCCTTCGTGGCGTTCCAGGTGGTGGCCCGGCTGTTTCTCGCCACCGAGGAGTCGTTGGCCGGCATCGTGATCAGCGAGGAGCTCCGCTCGGATCGACGCGGCGCCGGGCTCACGCTGCTCGGCACGATCGCCATGGCTGGCTACGGGCTGGTGGCGCTCATGCTGCTCGCCGTGCCGCACACGCCCCTGGGGTGGCGGATCCTCTACGTCGCTGCCCTCCCGCCCCTCGTCGCGGTGGCGTGGCTGCGACGCAACCTGCACGAGACCCAGGCCTTCGCGGTGGCCCAGGACGCCGAGCGCGTGCAGACGTCGTTCTGGCCGCACGTCGACGCCAGGTACCGGCCCCATCTGTGGCGGGTGATGATCGTGCTCGGCGCCCACGGGGTGGTCGGTGTGCCTGTGTTCTTCTACGCCGCCGAGCTGGCGCAAGACGGCTACGGCTGGCAGGGCCTGTTCACTGTGATCGTGATCGCGGCCGGCCCGGCCACGCTGCTCGGCTACATCGCCGGTGGGCGACTGAGCGATCGCGTCGGCCGTCGACCGGTGCTCATCGGGAGCACCCTCGTGATGGTGCTCGGCATCCTGCTCGTGTACAGCGAGCAGCGGTGGCTGTTCGCCCCGGGGTTCTTCCTGCTCACCGGCGCCGACGCCGGGCTGGTGTCTGTGCGGCCCGTGTACATCTCCGAGCTGTTCCCCACCGAGCTGCGGGCCACCCTGCTGTCCTTCGTGTTCGGGGTGGTCGTGGCGGCCGGGTCGGTCGGCCTCATGACCGTGGGCATCCTCGCCGGAACCCTGTCCACCCGCACGTCCATCTTCGGGCTCACCGCGCTGATGGTGGTGGGCCTGGCCGCGATGCGCGGGCTGCCCGAGACCGCGGGAGCGGACGTCATCGGCCTCGAGGCGTCGATCATCGATTGACCGCGCTATCTCGGATGTCTATTGTCCGAGATATGCGATTGAGCGAGGGCGTCGAGTGGGTGCTGCACAGCTGCACCGTGCTGGCCACCCTGCCGACCGACCAGGCGCTCCCGGCCGCCAAGCTGGCCGAGCTCCACGACCTGCCCCCGGCCTACCTGGCCAAGCACCTCCAAGCGGCCGCGGCCGCGGGCCTGCTTCACACGGTGTCTGGCCCGCGCGGCGGCTACCGACTGGCTCGCCCGCCCGCGCAGGTCTCGCTGCTCGACGTGGTGTTGGCCGTCGACGGTGACGACACTGCCTTCCGCTGCAGCGAGATCCGCCAGCGGGGTCCGGTCGCCGGATCGGCGAGCAGCTACCGCGAACCTTGCGGCATCGCCCGGGCCATGTGGCGGGCCGAGGACGCATGGCGGGCCGAGCTCGCCGCCACCACCATCGCTGACCTCGTGATGGAGCTGGTGACGAGCGTTCCCGCGCCCCTGCTCCGAGCGGGAGCCGAGTGGGTGCAGCAGGTGGAGGTGCGCCGCGGTCAGCGGCAAACCGGCCAGAGAACCGGCTCCAAGCCGAGCCGCGACAGGAGGACGCAGACCATGAGGAGTCCGAAGCGATGAAGGTGTTTGTCACAGGAGGCACCGGGGCCGTCGGCACGCATGCTGTTCCGGCGCTGGTGGCCGGCGGCCATGACGTCACAGCCGTCGCCCGCGACGCAGCGAAAGCCGACCTGGTCCGGTCGATGGGTGCCACGCCGGTCGCGGTCAACCTCTTCGACGCGGCGGCCGTGAAGGCGGCGGTGGAGGGCAGCCAGGCGGTGATCCACCTCGCCACCCACATCCCGCCGATGAGCAAGGCCGCTCGGGCCAAGGCGTGGGACACCAACGAGCGCCTGCGGCGGGAGGCATCCAGCCTCCTCGTCGACGCCGCCCTCGCCACCGGTGCCGCGCACTACGTGCAGGAGTCGATCTGCTTCACCTACCTCGACCAGGGAGACGCCTGGATCGACGAAGACGCGCCCGTCGATCTGGTCGGCATCGCAGCCGGCGCGGCTGCCGCCGAAGCGGCTGCGGCCCGCTTCGCAGCCGGCGGGGGGACAGGTGTGGCCCTGCGCTTCGGGCAGTTCCACGGACTGGGCAACAGCCACGTCGAGAGCTTCAACGGGCTGGCTCGCAAGCGCATCAACCCGTTCCTCGGGGCCCCCGACGCCTTCTGGTCGTTCATCCACGTCCACGACGCAGGCACAGCCGTGGCTGCCGCTCTCACCGTGCCGAGCGGGATCTACAACGTGACCGACGACGAGCCGCTCACCCGGGCCGATGCCGGTCTGGCCGTCGCCGAGGCGCTGGGCGTGAAGCCGCCGCGCGGCCTGCCTGCGGCTGCCCGGGCGGTCATGCCGGCTTCGGGCAAGCTCCTGATGAAGTCGCTGCGGGTCTCGAACCGCCGGTTCAAGCAAGCCAGTGGGTGGACGCCGAGCCACCCCTCGATCAAGGGATCCTGGAACACATGACGTTGCTCCGACGCCTCGCGCTCGTGGTCATCGCTGGCGGCACCGCCGTCGTGGGGGTGTGGGCGCAGCTGTTCCCGCGCTCGTTCTACGACGACTTCCCTGGTGCCGGTCGGGTGTGGGTGGCGGTCGACGGCCCCTTCAGCGAGCACCTCGTGCGCGATGTCGGTGGCCTCAACCTGGCCCTGGCGCTCGTGGCCATCGTGGCGCTCGTGACTGGAAGCGTGCTGCTCGCTCGTGTCGCCGGGGGCGCCGCCCTCGTCTACGGCGTGCCGCACCTCGTCTACCACGCGTCTCACCTCGACGCCTTCGACACTGGCGACAAGGTGGCCCTCATCGGATCGCTCGGCTTCGCCGCCTTGGCCGCCGTCGTGGCGGTGGCCGCGCCGGTCGCTACATCGTCTCCGCGAAGCTGACGTCGCCCTCGCCGCGCAGCACGTTCTTGAGAAGCTTGCCGCTGGCGTTGCGAGGGAGCTTGTCGGTGGTGACCTCCACGTAGGTGGGCACCTTGAAGGCAGCCAAGCCGTCGGCCACCCACTGGCGCACCTCGGCCTCGGTGAGCGTCTCACCGTCCTCCACCTGCACCACGGCCTTCACCTCTTCGCCGAGCTCGGGGTGGGCCACGCCGATCACCGCGGCGTCGGCGATGTGCGGATGCGACACGAGACGCTGCTCGATCTCCACGCAGTAGATGTTCTCGCCACCCCGGATGATCATGTCCTTCTTGCGATCGGTGATGTAGAGGAAGCCGTCGGCATCGACGTGCCCGACATCGCCCGTGTGCAGCCACCCGTCGGCGTCGATGGCCTCAGCGGTGGCCTCGGGCTTCTTCCAGTAGCCGGCCATGAGGATGGGCCCGGCGATGCACACCTCGCCCGTCTCGCCGATCGGTACCTCCTTGCCCTCCACATCGACGATCTGCAGGTGGACCGTGGGCACCGGCGGACCCACGGAGGTGGGCCGGTCGAGGGCGTCCTGTCCGGAGATCACCGTCGCCACCGACGACGTCTCGGTGAGGCCGTAGGCGTTCGAGGTGCTCGACACGTTGGGAAACGTGTCGCGGATCATCCGCTGCAGCTCGTCGGCCGACGGTGACCCTCCGAAGGCCACGCTGCGCACCGAGGAGGTGTCGTAGTCGTGTCGGTCGGGGTGCTCGCAGACGCGCCACACCATGGTCGGCACCGTCGCCCACACCGTGACCTGATGCTCCTGGATGAGCTGCAGCGCGGTCTCCGGCGTGAAGCGACCCTCGGGCATCACCAGCTTGAGCCCGGCCAGCAGCCCCACCACGAGCGTGGAGTGGCAGCCCGACACGTGGAACAGCGGGGAGGTGAACAGCGACACGTTCTGGCCTGCGCCGGCGTCAGGGAGGGCGCCGCCGCCGGCCATCGAGCCGGCCACCGCGTTGAACATCGTGTTCTGCAGGTTGGCGATCATGCTGCGGTGCGTCGAGATGGCACCCTTCGGGCGACCGGTGGTGCCCGACGTGTAGAAGATCACCGCCGGATCGTCTTCGGCGATGTCCTCGGCCACGAAGTCAGCAGTGGGGGAGCCGGTCAGCTCGAAGAACTCGTGGATGCGCGGGTCGCCGGCGAGCCCCACCTCGGCGGCCGTGCAGTCGATGAGGAAGACGTGCTCGAGGTCGGGGGCGGCGTCGAGCGAGCCGGCGATCCGCTCGAACCGCTTCCGGTCGACCACGAGCACCTTGGCGCCCGAGTCCTGCAGGCCGTAGTCGATCTCGTCGGTGGTCCACCAACCGTTCAGGCCCACGAGGATCGCGCCCTGCGACACGGTGGCCCAGAACGTCAGGCACCACTCCGGGTTGTTCTGGGACAGCACCGCCACGCGATCGCCCTTGGCCAAGCCGAAGCGCTCGCGCAGCACGTGGGCGACGCTGTTGGCCGTCTGCACGAAGGTCGAGAACCCGTAGGTGCGGTCGCCGTAGACGATGAAGGTGGCATCGTCGCCGCGCATCAGGCCCACCTCGGCCACCGAGCGCAGCGAGGGCATCCGGTTGGCGTACACCTCCATCTCGCGACCGAGGACCGCCGCGGTGGTGACCTCGAACATCCCCCCCGCACCGGTGAGCTGGGCGCGGACTTCCGCTGATGTCGGCATTGCGTCCCCTTCGTCGTGGCTGGCGTGCGGACCGTAGCGTCAGCGAGGGGTGTCAGCGGAAGGCGGGACCGACAGCCTCGATGATGGCGTCCATCCGATCGAGGCGGTGGGCGCCCTTGCCGAGCGCGAAGTCCGGCACGATCACCTCGTCGAGCCCGACGGCCTCCCACGCGGCCACGGCCTCGAGCACATCGGCGGTGGTGCCGGCGATGGCGGCCCGACCACCCGCACCAGCGATGAACGCGTCGGCCTTGGCTCGGTCGTCGGTGAGGAGCACGAGGGCCTGTGCGGAGCGGTTGATCGACGCGGGGTCGCGGTCGATGGCCTCGCACCGCGCGTCGAGCACGGCGGCCCGCTCGCCGATGAGCTCAGCCAGCCCCCACATGTTCCACTCGTCGGCGTGGCGGGCCACCACGCCGAGCATGTGATCGCCCTTGCCGCCGATCAGCAGCGGGAGTCTCTCCTGCAGCGGCTTGGGCTCGGACACGGCGTCGGTGAGGCGGTAGTGCGCGCCCGCCATCGTGGTGCGCTCGTCGCGGAGGAGGCCCTCGAGCACCAGGCACGCCTCCTCGAGGCGGGTGATGCGCTCCCCAGGATGCGGCAGCTCGATGCCGTACTGCTCGTGCTCGTTCTCCTGCCACCCGGCCCCGATGCCCAGGAGCAGGCGCCCGCCGCTGATGTGATCGACGGTGGCAGCCCAGCTGGCCAGCACGGCCGGGTGTCGGTAGGTGTTGCCGAGCACGAGGGTGCCGAGCCGCACGCGGTCGGTGGCCATGGCCAGCGCGGCGAGGGCGGCGGTGGCTTCGAGGTTCGGTGTGAGGTCTGGCCCGAACTCGCCACCGCTGCCCATGAAGTGGTCGGCCACGTAGACGCCGTCCCACCCGGTCGCCTCCGCGTGGGTGGCCACCTCGAGCACGTCCGCCCAAGGCTGCGTGAGGGACGGCCAGATGGCGAAGCGCATGCGGCCGACCCTACCGATGCCCGCCGACGCCGACGCCGACGCCGCTCGTCAGCTCGAGCAGCTCAGGCAGCGCTTGGCGTGGGTGTGGCCGTCCTGCTCGTGGGGCGGGTTGTTCTGCCGAGTGGGAGCCTCATCGGCTTCGGCCTCACGTCGTGAGTGATTCCCCCTTTGCAGGCACAGAGGAGTTCGCCAGCGCTCGCCACCGGCTGGTGGACGGAGCAGCCTCTCGCCCCGGCCGCACCCGATGACGAGGCCAACCGCACTCGCCGTGCGATCTGTGGGAAGGAGTGCGTTGGGCACGAGTCGGCCCAGAGCCCCCGTTCAACCTGCAGTTAGCCGAAATTCGGTCGCCCGCCAAGTGGCCCCACCACGGTTGTGGACGCCGACGTGCTGCGACACCCTCTCCGGTGGATCAGGTCGGCCCGCAAGAGTCGTCAACGTAACCCACGGCAGACGCACCTGCGGTTCCGAAAGTCACCCTTGACAACCAGCGATGTCTACGTAAAGTGCCCTTCTCGTCCGGTCGCGGCAGACCTGGGAATTCATCTGGCGGTTGAGGCGGTCACAAGATCGCCCTACGACCGCCAGCCCCGGGTCCTCCGACCTCAAGTGTAGCGATCGTGTTGGCTGAAGCCTGAGGAGAAACACGAACGATGGTCCGTCGCCCGTTGAAGCTGCTAGTCGTTCTAGCCATATGTATGGCCACCTTCAGTTTCGCGCCGACGGCGCACGCCCTGACGGAGGGGAGCCCCTGTGATCTGTACACCGGTCGCTGCCAACCCGACCTTTCCTGCTATGTCTTTGCATTCACGCCCAGTTATGGCCGCGTAGATGGCATGTCTGGTATCTACATTGGCGCCTGGATCCAATGCAACAAGCCAGGTGTGCTCACGGTCGAGGCGCAGGCGGTTCGAGATGGCACCGCTGGGTGTGGCGGGTCTGACTTCATCGATCTCCTTTGCTCGAAGGTTGGCATGAGGTATGTCACCGCAACCGGGAACACGGCCTATCTGAGCGAGTGGGTACCGTGCGACCCCCTTCAGACTCGAAAGTGGCGGTCGGTCGGGAGCCTCCACGTCCGCTTCGACGATGGCGAAATCAACCTTGTGGATTGGCGGTCGACTCTTTCACCGTGGATCGGCTGTCCCCTGTAGCCGTGGACCAGGGGGATTGCCGCGACTTCGGTTGACGGTGGTTGTGACTGATCATGCCGCGACGTGAGCCTCGGCGGGACTGAAGGCGAGCTCGAACTCCACGGGTGTGAGCTTGCCCAGGGCCCGCTGCCGGCGGCGGCGGTTGTAGGTGTGCTCGATCCAGAACGAGATCTCGTAGGCGAGCTCGTTGCGGGGTCGCCATCGGCGCTGGTTGAGGACGTTGCGTTGCAGGAGCGCGAAGAACGACTCCATCGCCGCGTTGTCCCCGGCCGAGGCGACGCGGCCCATCGAGCCGGTGAGCCCGGCGGAGCTGAGCACGGCCCGGAATGCTCTGGATCGAAATTGCCCGCCGCGGTCGGAGCGAACCACGACGGTGCCGGTCGGCTGTCGCCGGGCGATCGCGGTCCGCAGCGCGCTGGTGGCGAGCTGGGCGGTCATCCGTTCGCCGATCGAGTAGCCGACGATCCGGTTGGAGAACACATCCTTGATCGCACAGCAGTAGAGCTTCCCCTCGGCGGTGGGGTGCTCGGTGATGTCGGTCAACCGGATCGCATCCGGGCGCTCGACTCGGAACTGGCGTTGCACCAGGTCGTCGTGGACCGCGGGCCGGGGCGCTTGCCGTAACGGCCCTTCTTCACGGTGGTGGACCACAGGCGCTGCTGGCGGCACAGCCGCCACACCCGCCGCTCGCCGACCCGATGCCCGGCGGCCTGGAGCTCGTCGGTCAGGAACCGGTAGCCGAACTCCGGGTCGTCCTCGTGGAGGTCGACCAGCGTGTTGGTCAGGTGGGCGTCGTCGAGATCCCGCTGCGAGCACGGCCGCGCCCGCCACTTGTAGAACGCCTGGGTCGAGAACCCCAGCACCCCGCAGGTCAACCGCACCGGGATCCCCTCGGCGGCCAGCTCTTGGACCGGCGGGTAGGTCATTTTGGGTAGTGGGTCAGTTTGGATCTGACCATGGGTAGGCCGCTGGACGGTGCTCCCGTAGGGTGAGCGCATGGCGAAGCGGTCCAGCAAACCCCGCGACACGAACTCGATGGCCGCCGCGATCGTCGCTCAGTCCACCGACGACGAGGACCAGGGCGACGATCCCTACAAGGGGAAGAACCCTGCGGCGGTCGAGCTAGGACGTCTCGGTGGCAAGAAGGGCGGCGCGGCGAGGGCAGC
>JBKJIE010000045.1:0-27897 GCA_046598715.1 Acidimicrobiales bacterium
CCAACGACTCGCTGAAGCGGTCGCCCACGCTCGCGAGGGCCATCTCATCGGTCTGGGCCAGGTGGAGGACGACATCGCTGACGGTCCAGCCCGGGCATCGGGAGGTGGTCGCAGCCCAGCCCTCAGTGTCGAGCGGGGCGAGCAACGCCTCGAGCTCGGCATGCTGCTCAGCCAGTGCGGCGACGATCTCCTCCACGGCGCCGACTCTAGAAGGTGCTCGAATGCGGCAGCCGCGACCCGGCGTGCACCACGATGGTGCCCGTGACGCCACCGCGGGGCCTCGGGGCCGTGTCCTCGTTCGGATCGCGACTGCTCGGGGCCCACGACGAGAGCGAGCGGCGGCGGCGCATCCGGGTGCAGGTGCTCCTCACCGCCTCGATCGTGGTCGCCAACCTGTTCGGCACGGTCGGCGTGAGCGCCCTCATCCTGCTGCTCGTCCCCCATCAGGGCCCGGCGGACTGGCAGGCCGTGGCCGCCGGCGCTGTCTACCTCGCCGTTGCCGTCGTGGTGGGGCTCGTGTGGGGCACTCGCACCGGGTTGGCCAGCCTGCGCTGGATCGTCGAGGACCGCGAGCCCGATCTCTCCGAGCAACGCCGAACGCTGCGCGTTCCCATGCGCCTCGTGCGAGTGCAGGCTGTGTTCTGGGTGGTGGGCGCGGTCTTCTTCGCCCTCCTCAACAACGACCAGACGCGCGGCGGTGGCCTCAAGGTCGGGCTCACGGTGCTGCTCGGCGGCATCGTCACCTGCGCCATCGCCTACCTGCTCAGCGAGTTCGCGATGCGCCCGATCTCGGCTCGGGCACTGGCCGCCCACCCTCCGGACCGGCTCCACGTGCCCGGGATCCAGGCCCGCACCCTGCTCGCCTGGGCGACGGGATCGGGCATCCCCATCGTCGGGCTCATCATCGGCGCCATCTTCGCCCTCACCGACGACACCATCTCCAGCCAACGGCTTGCTGTCACCATCCTCGCCCTCGGCGGCCTCACCCTCGTGATCGGCCTGCTGCTCATCGCGCTGGCCACCCGGGCGACGGTCGATCCGATCCGTGCCCTGCGCGCCGCCCTCGCGCGCGTAGAGCAGGGCGACCTCGACGTGCAGGTGCCGGTCTATGACGGCACCGAGGTGGGCCTGCTGCAGGCCGGCTTCAACGTCATGGTGGGTGGCCTGCGGGAGCGGGAGCGCATCCGGTACCTGTTCGAGCGGCATGTGGGCGAGGACGTGGCACGCGACGCCATGGGCCGGGAGGCCGCCCTGAGCGGTGAGATCCGAGACGTCGCCGTGTTGTTCGTGGACGTCGTCGGGTCGACGCAGATGGCCACCGAGCTCCCCCCCACCGAGGTGGTGGCGCTGCTCAACCGCTTCTTCAGCGTGGTCGTCGACGTGGTGGGTGAGCACGGGGGGCTGGTGAACAAGCTGGTGGGCGACGCGGTGCTGGCGGTGTGGGGCGCGCCGGCCGATGTCGACGACGCGGCGGGCCGTGCCCTCGCGGCGGCGCGCGTCCTCGGACGCCGCCTGACGCAGGCCGTTCCCGAGCTCACAGCGGGCGTAGGGGTGGCGGCGGGTGAGGCGGTGGCCGGCAACGTCGGCGATGAGCGCCGCTTCGAGTACACGGTCATCGGCGATCCAGTGAACGAGGCGGCTCGCCTCACCGAGCTGGCCAAGCGCCTACCCGGGCGCGTCGTGGCGTCGATGGACGCCGTGGGCTTGGCCAGCGCATCGGAGCGAGCCCGCTGGCAAGCCGACGGAGAGGTCGACCTGCGCGGCCGGTCGGCGCCCACCGCCATCGCCCGACCCCGCGACATCGGCTGATCGGGCGCGGATGCCGCGTTCGGGCTGGGCGGATCCACGTCGGCGTCGACCAGGTCAGGGCACGAGCGCGGGGGCGAAGCGGACGATGCTCCATCCCGTGATGGTCATGTCGAGATGTGGCGCAGCGAGTCGCCGAGGCCGCCCGGGCGGCTCGATGCAAGCCAGGCCGTCCTCTGTAGCGACACGCACTCAGCGAGGTCGGCGGCCAGTGCGTGGTCGTCGGGCACGTCGACACCGGAGCGGCGCGCGAGCCGCCATGCCCCGTGCCGAGCCAGGCGCACGGCCGCCATCAGCTCGGTCACCAGAGCCCCGGCCTTCTGACCGCCAATCCGGGTTGGCAGATCGTCCAGCCGGGTCAGCGCGCGCTCCAGCACTTTGGATGTGGCGGCGTGGCCGCCAGAGGTGCCCTTGCCGAACAGCGCCAGAGGCCGGCCCGGATCGAGAGCGCCGAACAGCGGGCTGCCATTGATGGTCGTCACGCCGGAGAGGAGGTGCACGTCGCCGAGCTCGGCGAGGAGCGCCCCGATCCCGTCGGCACCTATCAGCGCGTCGACCACCGACGACACGTCCCGGCCCGCGTTGGTCTCTGCGCACCAGGCCACCCCCGCCCCGTAGGCCAGCGGCAGCACGCTGACCACGAGCGGTTGCAGGTGTCCGTGGTCGCCCCAGTCGGCGACGAGGTAGCCGCCGGCACCCTGAGCCCGGCCGACCAGGGCCGCATCGAGGAGGTTGCCGCGCGCGTTGGTCCACCGGCCGAGCAGCGAGTTCCAGCTCGACGTGCCCGGGGCCACCCAGAACGGGTAGTCGGCGTCGACGAAGCTGCGGACGTGGGCCGCGAAGCCAACGTGGGCGTCGTCGGGGAGGCCGAGGGTGTCGAGCAGGTCGGGGCCGATCCCGGCCAGCAGACCGCCGTCGGCCGAGGGCGCTTCGTAGTTCCACACGACGGCCGTGGCACCCGACTCGGGAAGGCGGGCCACCAGCTCTGGGTGGCGACGCAGCACGTCGCCCCAGAACAGCACGTGGTGGCCCTCGGCCACGAGGGGACGGAGGAGCCGGTTGAGGTGCTCGAGGTACACGGCAGCCCGGCCGCGCTTCGCCACCGCGTCCGCGCTGACCCCTTGGCCGAGCTCGAAGGGCTCATCGGCTCCGATGTTCACCATCGCGCTGCTGACGTGCGCCGCGAGCTCGCGCACGAGCCCGAGTGCGAAGTCCGCGTTGGCGGGCGTCGGCGCGAGCGTGGCGGGCGGCATCGGCCGGCCGGTGAAAGGACTCGTGGCGCCGTCGGGGCACTCGGCTCGCCAGCGGTGGGTGTCGTGACGCAACCACCGCTCCATGTGCCCGAAGGTGTTCTGGTTGGCTACGAGCGTGATGCCCCGCTCTGCGCACAGCCCATCCAGCCACCGCAGGTCCTGCGCCGTCAGCGGCGAGGCGTCGGCCCACACCTCGTCGTGTCCGACGTAGGCAAACGTGTGCTCCATGTAGAGCTCGAGGTGGTTGTAGCGAAGGGCGGCAAGCACATCGACGAGCCAAGCGAGCGTGTCGTTGGTGGGCACCCGATCGCGGGAGATGTCGAGCATGAAGCCGCGGTGCGCGAAGTCGGGGTGATCGGTGATGCGCTGCGCAGTAGGTCGCGGCTCCGCGGCCACTTGAGCCAGCGTGTCCTGTGCGTACCGCAGCCCCGCCGCATCGGCGTGCCGGATGGTCGTCCCGCCAGCCGCGATTACGAGCTCGTAGCCCTGCGCGGGGAGGCCGGCGTCGACGGAGACGTCGATGACGTCCAGCGACCCAGGTCCGCCGAGGAGCTTGACGCGCCGCGGTGCGGGGAACATGCGAGGGAGCCTGCCAGACGCCGGCGATCGGAGGTGGCACCGCGCCCGGCAACGACGGGAGACGTTCTGCGCCGAACGACCCACCCAACGCCGATTGCAGCGAGGACGCCGACGCCGATCGGAGTCACCCGCGCGCGCCTCGTAGTGCTCCTTGCCACGGTGGTGGCGCGGCGCGACGGTGTGAGAGGCGTGTCGCTCACTCTGGGCGCATGCCGGTGAAAGGGAGGGCACATGTACCTGTTCACCCGTTCCGGGAGGTTCGGCCCCGGCTCCGTTGGCGAGGCGATGACGTTCGTAGCCTCGGTGACCGACAAGGTCCACCAGGAGAGCGGCCTCGATCTGCACTCGTGGGCTGCGACGCTGTCTCCGGAGCTCGGAACCGTCGTGTGGGCCGCATTCGTCGACTCGCTCGAGGAGCTCGAGGCCACGCAAGACAAGCTCGCCGTGTCCGATTCGTTCATCGCGCTCGCCGACAGCGGTGCCCATCTCTTCACCGGCCCGCTCGAGGACGGGCTGGCGCAAGTGGTGGTCGGCAGCTTCGACCGCACCGCACCGCTGCCGTCGTATGTCACGGCAGCGCGCGCGATCGCAGCCAACGGCAAGCTGAGCGAGGCGATGGCTGCAGGCGTGGAGATCGCGGAGACGGCGACGAAGATCACCGGCCTCGAGACGGGGTTCCTCGTCGACGCGACCGGTCCCTATGGCGGGTGCCGCTGGAACACCGGCTACCCGGACATCGGCAGCGTCGAGCGAGCCGAGGCGGCGTTGATGGCCGATGCCAAGTGGCTGAAGCTCATCGATCGCGTTGGTCCGTGCTTCCAACCGGGCGTCACCCAGTCGATGTACCGGCGGGTCATCTGACCGACGATCTTCCTCGGGGGCGTCAGGGCGAGCGCCCCCGAGGATGTTCAGACGCTCAGCCGACGTCGGGCGGGGCAGAGAACGAACAGAAGCGCACGCCCCAAGGCGAAACGTCGCTCCCGATCGCGCCTCACCGCCCCGCAGCGAGCAGGTCGTCTCTGGTGAGTGGCACCCGCAATGATCGTGCCGGATCGGGCGTTCGTTCGGCGGATGCTGCAGTGGCGAGACGACTCAGCACCTCGGGATCGCCGAACACCTCCTGGGGCGTGAGCAAGAGGCTCATCGTGCGGGCGACGATCACCGCCAGCTCCGGGTCACCGGATGCCGCGATCCGACGGAGGGTCGCCAGGTCGAGTCGCGGCGCGGCGGGAGTGGCGGGTGGTCCGGCGGGTTCGCCCTGACCGTGTTGGGGCTGTTGTGGAGCGTCTGCAGATCGCGTCGCCGCGGCGTCGGTCAGCACCGACACGTCGAACCAGGGCTCGACTCGAGAGGCGCTCGCCGCCTCATAGGCGCGAGCGGCGGCGGCGCGATCATCGGGGTGAGCGGCGAGGGCGTCGGTCACGAGCGTGGCCTGGAGCACCGCCAGCGACGAGCCCCGCCCGTAGAGCGGGTTGGTGCACGTGTGCGCATCCCCGATGGCGAAGAACCCATGGGCGAGCGGCGTCCCGTCACCGTCGACGAAGCGACGGATTCGGTTGATGAGCCCACCCATCGCCTGCACAGGGGTGATCGGCGTGCCGCCGCCGCGCACAACTGGCTCCATCTCCCGGAACAGGGGCAGCACGGCTTCGAACCGCTCCGGATCGAGGAGGTGGGTGCGCAGCTCATGATCCGCTGCATCGATCGCGAGCGTGGCCGAGTACGTGCCGTTGTCGGCGCCCGCCACCACGAAGCCGATGCCTGCTCGGCGTCCGCCTTGGTAGCCCATCGTCACGTCGGCGCCGTCGGGCGTGCGGTAGAAGCGCGACATGTAGATCGTGCCGGTGGGGTGCTCCTCCTCGGGCACTTCCACACCGAGGGCCGCGAACCAGCCGGGCACGTCGCCGCGGCGGCCAGTGCTCGCCGCCACCACATCGGCCCGCAGCTCGCTGCCATCCTCGAGACGCACGCCGCGCACCTCGAGCGGGCGGCCCGCGACCGCCTCGTCCGCCAGCAACCTGTCGACCCCGACGCCGACCTGAAAGCGCACGGCCGGTTCAGCGAGGGCGCATCGCCGCAGGACCCATTCGAGGGTGGTGCGACGGCAGCTGAGCACCTGCAGATCCTCCGCATCGCGCGCCCGGTTGGGGGCATCGTGGGGCACCGACGGCGGCATGATGCTCACCTCGGTGACGCCCGCGTCGAGCAGGGCCCGGAGCACGTCGGGGTAGCGGTCACGCAGGATGACGCGGATCAGCGCGGGGAAACCGTGCGTGTGCCGCACCTGCGGAGCGCCCCGACGATCCCACTCGAAGGCACCCTCGACATCCGCGGGCATCGGCGTGTCGTCGCGCTCCACGACCACCACCTCGTAGCCGGCGCGTGACAGCGCTATGGCCGCGGTGAGGCCCCCGATTCCCGCGCCGACAACCACCGCTCTGCTCCCGCTGGCCACGCTGCCTCCCCTGGCCGTCGCCCCTCGACGGCACCTGAGTTTGCCCGACCCTGAGGTGCCCGCCGCACCGTGGTGCGTCAATCACCCGCCCGGCTCCCCTGACCCCACCCATCGGGTGCGTCTACGAGCTGCTCTGGATCATCCCGCTCTCGAACGCGAACGCGGTGGCTGCGGCTCGCGTGGACACGCCCACCTTGGTGAAGATGTTCGAGAGGTGGCGGGCGATCGTCTTGTCGCTGAGGAACAGCACGCTCGCCACCTCCTTGTTGGTGTGCCCGGCGGCCACGAGGCGCAGGACCTCTGCCTCGCGTTCGGTGAGACCCGCGGGGAGGGGCGCTGGCGTGGAGGCGGACGGCGCCTCTCGGGCGTCGAGGCGCACGCCGAGGTCGTCGAAGAGGGTGCGGGCCGCATCGAAGGCAGCCGCGGCTCCGGCCGCGTCGTCGCCGTCGTGGCAGGCCTGACCCAGAAGCGTTCGCGCCGTGGCGATCTCATAGGGCACGCCGAGCTCGCTCCAGCGGGCGATGGCGTTGCGCAACGTGGAGCACGCGGCGGGATCGCCTTGGGCGAGCTGGATCCGACCCCGCGCTGAAGCGGCGGCGGCCTCCAGACCGTCGCTGGCGTAGTCGGCCGCGGTCTGCTCGAGCTCCTCGACGGCGGCCACCGCCACAGCGAGATCGCCAGCGGCAATGGCGATCTGGGCGCGGGCCGGCAGCACCTTGGCCCGGGCCAACCGGTTCCAACCGGCGCCCTCGAGCGCATCACTGATGATCGATGTGGCCAGGTTGACGCTGCCCTGTGCCAGTCGGAGCAGCGCGAGGCCGGCCCTCGGTTGAGCGCAGAGCCGATCGGCGTTGACGAACGCGCTCGCCGCACCGTCGAGATCGCCGAGACGGCGCCGGATGTCGCCGATCTCGGCCCACGCAGCGGCGGCGTTCGGGAGGTTGATGCCGGCGAGCTCCTCGTATGCGCGCGTCGCCTCCTGCTCGGCTTCAGCCCATCGTCCGCGCCACTGCAGCGCTGTTGCATGGTGCACGCGGCACAGCCCCGGGAAGACGGCGAACGGGTGCCGCTCGGCCCAGCGAGCTGTGGCGACGGCCCACTCGGCCGCCCTGGCGTGATCGCTCAGCTCCTCGCAGGCGCTGATGAGGCTGCAGTACACCTTGCCCGTCGAGTACGGGGAGAGCCGGCCATCGAGGGCGAAGAGCATGGCCTCATCGATGAGGGCGAGCCCCTCAGTGGGCTGGCACTGATCGATGCGCACGCGACCCAGCGCCTGGAGCGCCTCCGCCTCGAGGTCGGCACATCGCAAGCGCCGACCGAGCGCCACCCCACGCTCCGCGAGCTCCGCCGCAGCGTCGAGGTCACCGCCACCGTGGGCCACCTCCGCCTCGCGCAGCAGGAGGGCTCCGAACTCGGCGCAGTCCTCGTCGCCGGCGAGCAGGCGGCGAGCTCGCCGGAGCCAGCCCCCGGCGATCGAGGGACTGGCCCGGAAGCAGTGGTGCTCGTAGAGCCACACTGCGCACTGCCCTGCACGACGCTCGTCCTCCAGCTCGTCGTAGAGCAGGTAGGCCGCCTCGCGCGCGTCGACGCAGTCATCAAGGCGACCAAGCCACCACGCCGCGTCGGCCAGAAGGTCGAGCCGCTCTGCTTCGACGCGGGGATCGCCGTCCGCGTCGCCCATGTCGACCACCGCGTCGAAGCAGCCCTGCCAGTCGTGTCGGGCCCTCGCCTCGTTGGCCCCAGTCAGCGCATCCACGCCAGACACGTTGGCACTGATCGGCCCGGGCCGCTCAACCGCTGGCGGCCATCTGGGTGGCGAGGTGCTCGAGGACCGGCTGGATCTCATCGGTGGGGCTGAACTCCAGGAAGGTCACGCCTTCGTCGGTCCAGCCCGTGTGGCCACCCCGCCAGTAGTAGACGTCACCGGCCGAGCTCAGCTCCTCGGTGCCGTCGGCGTAGCGGAGCCGGATCGACCCGGCCAGCACGTAGCCCCAGTGCGGGCACTGGCAGAGGTCGCCGGGGAGGCCCTTGAACAGCGGCGTGAAGTCGACACCGGCCGGCAGCTGGATGTGGCGGGCGAGCACCCCGTCGCACTCGGACGACCGGGTCTCGATCTCGCCGACCTGCATCTCGATGGGCAGCTCATTGGTGGGAGTGTGCATTCGTTGTCCTTTGGGTTGGTGAACAGGAGAAGGTGGCCGTGTGCTCACAAGGGAGCGGGGTCACCGCTTGGTGGCGACGACCTCGAGGTAGTCCATCTGCAGCAGGAGGGTGCCGTCGTCGGCGCGGTTGAAGCGCTGGACCGCATCGAGGATGTCGTTGCGCAACGCAGTCCGCCCTGCCTCCCCCACGGCCTCGAAGGCCTTGAGCGTGGGGCCGTAGTAGCGAGCGAAGAAGTCGACGTGGTGCTCCGGCGAGGCGAACGGGAACAGGAACGTCTTGCGGGGAGCCGCCAGGGTGACGGTGTCGCCCCACAGCTCGCGGAGGTAGCCCTCGTCGCCCCACCGGCCCGGAGGCTCCAGTCCGGCCGGCGGCGGCAGGTGGCCGGCGATGGCCCGGAACAGGGCCCCGACGTAGCCGTCGGGACACCAGTTGACCATGCCCACTCGCCCCCCGGGACGACACACCCGCACCAGCTCGCTGGCCGTTCGCTTGTGGTCCGGCGCGAACATCGCGCCGCAAGCCGAAAGGACCACATCGAAGCTGTCGTCGGCGAACTCGAGCGCCTCGGCGTCGCCAACTCGGAAGTCGATGTCGAGTCCCTCAGCCTGCGCCCGCACTCGGGCGCTGTCGAGGAGCGCGGGGACGTAGTCGATGCCGACCACGTCCGCGAAGCGCCGCGCCGCCGCCAGTGCCGCATTGCCGGAGCCGGTGGCCACGTCGAGCACTCGCTCACCTGCTCGGAGGTCGACCGCTCCGCACAGGAGCTCGCTCACGAGCAGGATGCGGTTGCCCACCGACGAGTAGTCACCCGACGACCACGTCACCTGCTGCTTGTCCTTCACCACGCTGAGATCGGTCATCGTCCTGATTCCTCCTCCGCCCGAGGGGGCGGCTCGGTGGCCGGTACCGCCATCCTGCAGACGCGGCGCGGCGTGCGGCATCGGGCAGGCGCACCAACCCGATCCCGACACATGGGTCAAACAGACCATCGCCGCCCAGCTCGGGATGGTGCAGGTTGCCGATGCGCGCGGGCGGCGGATGACCCACGATGGGTGCATGCCGAACCGTGCAGAACCGGAGCCGACGTGGGACGACGAGCTGACGCGGCTCATCCAGCACGGCCGTGACCGGGAAGCAGCGGAGCTGGCATCGCACCGACTCGCACCACCGACCCCAGGAGCCTTCATGGACCCCCGCAACCAGCTCGACGAGATCCTGCCCCTGCTGAACGAGCTCGTCGCGCCGCTCGATGCCACGCAGCTCGACGCGCCGACCTCGTGCGCCAGCTTCGCGGTGCGCAACGTCCTCGAGCACATGATCGGCGGCGCCACCATGTTCTCGGCCGCGTTCCGGGGAGAAGCACCCGGCGCACCCACGGAGACCACCGACCTCGTCGCCGCCTTCCCTGCAGCCATGGCCGAGCTCCGTGCCGCTGTCCACTCAGCGGGTGCGCTCGAGCGCACCATCGCGGCGCCCTTCGGCGAGGTGCCCGGTGAGACCTTCGCCCGCTTCGTGGCCATGGACGGCCTCGTGCACGGCTGGGACATCGCCACTGCCACCGGCCAGGCGTATGACCCGCCGGCCGGCGTCGTGGCCGCCGTCGACGCGTTCACCCGGCAGGCCATCTCCGACGACATGCGCGACGGCGACACCTTCGCGGCGGCCACGGTGCCGCCCGCCGGCGCCTCGCCACTCGTCCAGCTCGTGGCCTTCACTGGCCGCCACGTCTGAGCAGGCCGCGGGTCAGCCGTGCCAGCAGTAGGTTCGGCCGATGGCAGCGGGTGCGCCGATGGACCGTCGCAGCTTCCTCGCGGGGGTGATCGCGGCTGCCGCCACAGCTGGAGGCCTGGCCGCGTGCTCATCAGGCGGAAGCGGGGGCGCCGCTGGGAGCAACGCCAGCTCGACAACGTCGGCCCGATCACTCGTCCCTGAGGACCTCCCCCCGTCTGGCCTGCCCACCTCACCGTTCACGCTGGGCGTCGCCAGCGGCGAACCCCTCCCCCGCTCGGTGATCCTCTGGACCCGTCTAGCCCTCAACCCCGCCGCCACCGACGGGCGCGGCGGGATGGCCGATGACGTGACGGTGCGATGGGAGGTCAGCGACGACGACCGCTTCGACACGCTGGTAGCAGCGGGCGACACCATCGCCGGCTCGGCCCTCGGTCACTCCGTGCACATCGATGTCGGGCGCCTCGAGCCCGGCCACCACTACCGCTACCGGTTCCGCGTCGGCGAGCACACCTCGCCGACAGGCCGCACCCGAACCGCCCCGGCCGGCGGGGCCAGGGTCGACGACCTGCGCTTCGCGGTCGCCTCGTGCCAGGACTTCCAGGCCGGTCGGTACGCCGCCCACCGGTCGATCGCGGCCGACGAGCTCGACCTCGTGCTGTTCCTCGGCGACTACATCTACGAGTCAGGCCCTCGTGACCACGCCGTGCGGCAGGTCACCGGCGGCAGGTGTGTCACGCTCGCCGACTACCGCAACCGGTATGCCCTGTACAAGAGCGACGCGGACCTGCAGGCCGCGCAGGCATCGTGCCCGTGGGTGGTCACCTGGGACGACCACGAGGTGGAGAACAACTACGCCGGCCGGGTCAGCGGGGCAGGCACCGCACCGGCCGCCTTCGCCACGCAGCGCGCCGCGGCGTACCAGGCGTTCTACGAGCACCAGCCCGTGCGCCTCGACGCACCCACGGGACCCGACTGGCGGATCTACCGCAGCCTCTCCTGGGGCCGTCTGGCGGAGCTCTTCGTGCTCGACGGCCGGCAGTACCGGGACGACCAGCCCTGCAGCTCGCCGTCCGACGCCCTCGTCAACCGCTCCGCCTGCGACCTCACCACCGATGACCGGACCATGCTCGGACACGAGCAGGAGGCGTGGCTGGCCGACGGGTTGCCAGCCGCTCGCCAGACGTGGAAGGTGGTCGCGCAGCAGACGGTTATGTCCTCGCTCGTGCTCGGTGACATCGTGCTCAACGTCGACCAGTGGGACGGCTACCCGCAGGCCGGGCGTCGGCTCCTCGACCTCATCAGGTCCAAAGAGATCGCCGACGTCGTCGTGCTCAGCGGCGACATCCACGCCGCCGGTGCAGGGGTGCTGAAGACCGACGGCGTCAACGGTCCGGCCACGCCGGTGGCGGTGGAGCTGGTGGCGACCTCGATCAGCTCCGAGGGGCTCGCAGCGCGAATCGGGATCGACCCTGGGGGTCTCAGCCCGTCGATCTTCGGACTGGCCTATGCCGAGCTGACCCACCGCGGCTACTGCCGCTGCACGGTCACCCCCGAGCGCTGGACGACCGAGTTCATGATCGTCGCCGATGTCACCGACGCCGCCAGCAGCACCACGGTGGCGGCAACCGCCACCATCGAGCGCGGCACCCCAGCGATCCACATGACCTGACGCGGCCTGTGCGTGCACCCGCCAGCGGGCGGCGTCTCAGGGCACCATCTCGGGCGAGCCTACGAGTCGTCCAGGCAGCTTGCGGGCGACCGCGAGGGACACGGCGAGGGTGGCGGCGCACACGATGAGCAACGTGGAGAGGCCGCCACCGTCGTCGTGCACCACGCCGGCCAGCACGAGGGTCGACGCGATGCTGCCCACGTAGCGGCTGGCCGAGAGCAGGCCGGCGGCTGACCCGACGCGCGCCGCAGGAGCGGCCTCGATGCCTGCGGTCATCACGCTGGGCGACGCCACGCCCAGCCCCAAGCCGAACAGCAGCAACGTGAGCAGGAGCAGCGCCGACGGCACGGCGTCACCGGCGGCAGCCGACGTGGCCACGGCGACCAGCGTGACGGCGAGCCCCAACACGACCGGCCGTCGGCGGCCTCGCGCGTCCCCGAGTCGACCGCCATAGGGGCCCATCAGCACCATGCCCAGCGTCAGGAAGGACAACCCCACTCCGATCGACGCGGAGCTCCAGCCGCGACTGTCGAGCACGATCGGCACAGCAAGGAGCAAGGCGTACTGAGCGAACGTCGACAGCGCCTGGGTGGAGAAGGCCACACCGAAGACCCCGTTGAACAGGGGTCCTGCGGTCTCGGGCGCGGCGCTGGCGTCGTGGTGGGTCGGCGCCTCCTCTTGCGATGCGGGAACGCGCCGCTGCAACACGTAGAGCACCACCAAGACAACCGGAAGGTTCACGCCGAAGATCGAGCGCCACCCGAAGACGGCCGTGGCAAGTCCACCGACGACCGGGCCCAAGCCGGCGCCGACGCCCAGCACGGAGCCCTGGACGCCGAACGCTCGGCCGCGCTGGCGGATCGGGACGATCTCCCGCAGCATGGCCTGCACGCTGGGCGCGAGCGCGGCGGCGAATACGGCCTGCAGCGCCCGCAGCGCGACGAGCAGCTTGAACGAGCCCGCGAACATGGCCGCCGCAGAGAACACGCCGAACCCCGTCGCTGCGATGAGGGCGAGGCGTCGCGCGCCGAGGACGTCGCAGAGGCGCCCCGCCAATGGCTGGCCGAGCAACATCGCCAGGAGGTACACGGTGATCAGCACGCTGGCGCGGCCCTTGGCGATGTCGAAGTCGCGAGCGATGCGTGGCAGGGCCACCGCGATCATCGTCGAGTTGAGCGGTACGAGCGCGGAGGCGAGAGCGATCCCTGCGATGGTGCTCGCAGGGACCACGCCCTCGGCCTCGGCGGTCATTCGAGGATCGTCACCTCGCCACTCGTGCCATCAACGCGCACCCGCTTCGCGTGGGCCAGGCGCTGGGTGCCGTCGAGGGTGCCCACCACCGCCGGAATGCCCATCTCGCGCGACACGATGGCAGCGTGCGACGCGAAGCTGCCGTGATCGGTGACGATGGCGCTCACCAGGTGCAGCATCGAGTTGAACGCTTCGCCCGTCGTCGGTGCCACCAGCACGTCGCCCGGCTCGAGGTCGAACAGATCGTCGATGGTCCGCACCAGCCGCACCGGACCCTCCACTACGCCTCGGGCGCCGGCGATGCCGACGATCGTGGTGGCATCGCCCTCGGGTTCCTCCTTCTGACCCAGGATGCCGTCGATGAGGAACCCCACCGAGCCCATGAGCCGGGCCAGCGGCGGTGGGAGCATGTCGAGCGGAGGATGCGGGGGCGGGGGCGGCCCTAGGAAGCGCGGCGGCCCGGCGAGGGTGCGGTTCTCGCGGTCGACGCCGCGCTCGTGGAGCTCGTCAGCAGTGGGGGCGTCTGCTCCCGCGACCAGGGCCGCGATCTCATCCCTGTCCGCTTCGAGGATGTCGTCAGCGACCTGCACCCGACCCTGCCGCTCGAGGCGGAGACCGAGCTCGAGCAGTGCCAGGCGAAGGAGGCCGATGGCCGAGATCTCGCTGTAGAGGCCGCGCTCGTCGCGCAGGCGGTACACCAGCCGGGCCTCGGCCAACAGATCGTCGAAGGCGGCCTGGTGCTCGGCTGGCACCGCAGCCCGAAGCTCGGCGGCGGCCGCGTCGGAGCGGCGCAGGGCATCGTCCGGGTCGAGGTCGAGCGCGGCCTGCAGGCGGCCGACGATGCCTGCTGGTCGTTCACCGATCGTGGGACTCGAGATGTCGAAGCCGTCGAGCACGCGGAAGTGCACGGCATCGATGTACTCGCCCACCTGGGGAACTCGGTCACGCAGCTGCGCGAGCACATCTGCCGCCTCGCCGCCGCTGAAGAGGATCGAACGCGCCTCGTCGTCCTTGCGGAGCGCTTCCAGCGCCGGGACCATCTCTGGTGCCACCACGCTGGACACCGGTGAGTAGCCGTCGAACACCGACAGCAGAGAGGCCGGTGGTCGGCCCACCCACGCGGCGGCCTGCAGGAGGAAGTCGCCGACGGGCACGAGGGCGTGCATGTTGTGGCGGTGGTGCTGGTACACCATCTCGCCCACATGGGCGATGCACTCGGTGATGTGGTCGTGCAGATGCTCGTCGTCGAGCGCTGACAGATCGACATCGAGCGCACGATGGCGGGCCACCGACGCCGGCTTGAGCTCGGTGTCCCAGCGATGCAGCCCGTCGCGCCAGATCCGCGCCTCGAAGGCCTGCGCGGCGACACCCACGCGGCGGCCGAACTCAGCGCCGACCCACTCCGGATCTCTCGGCCCATCCGGACCGGGCAGATCGAAGGGTTGGGGCTGGTGGTAGGTGAACCCGTTCACCGACCCCATGGCGAGGCGGTCGAGCAGCACCCCGTAGGCGCCGAAGGCCTCCTCGAAGCCCCGGTTGAACCCGGCCGGATACGCCTGCTGCATCAGCGGTGTCTGCGCCACTGGGTTGTGGGCGCTGTCCTGCTGCCAGGGCCCGGGCCCAGGCGGCTCCCAATCGAGCATGGATCCCATAGCTGCCTCCCCACCCCGGACGCCGTGAGATCGGCTGAGTCCGATGAGCAGCCGAAACGTAGATCAAGTCCGAGGCGCGTGCGCCGCGGACGTCATCACCCGGCTGCGAGGACCGCACCCGACCAGATGGGGGGGTGGGGGGGAGAGGGCCATCCATCCCTCTCCCCCCATCGCGTGCATCAGTCTCGGTGGAGCTTGTCCTTCACCGAGTCGATCACGTCCTCGACCTTGTCGCGGGCGTCATCGACGAGGTCCTTGACCTTGCCCTCGATCTGGTCCGCCTTGCCCTCTCGCTTGAGGCGATCGTTGTCCGTGAGGTCGCCGGCGGCTTCCTTGGCTCGACCCTTCAGGTCATCCGTGTTGCTCATCTCGAGACTCCTCTGTGGTGGGGGTGCTGACGGGTGCCTTCCCGCCGTCGCTCCCGGCGATACCCACCGAAGGCGTCGCGTCTACCCTGGGCGCAGGAGTGCCGGGAAGCCTGGTCGGCGAGTCCGTTCGACGACCCCGAGGAGCAGGCGAGCATGGCCCCCAGCGAGCGCGCTACCTGGCTGCGCAGCGATCGGTTCTTGGCGCGGTCGGTCGCTCGGCCCGTGAACCGCTTCCTGCAGGTCGAGGCGTCGAGCGGGCTCCTGCTCGCGGGTGCGTCCATCGTCGCGCTGGTCTGGGCGAACTCCCCCTGGGCCGCGTCCTACCGGCACCTGTGGTCCACCGGGCTCACCATCGGTCTGGGCGCGCACGCCATCACCGAAGACCTGCGTCATTGGATCAACGAGGGTCTCATGACCGTGTTCTTCTTCGTGCTCGGCCTCGAGATCAAGCAGGAGCTCACCAGTGGGCAGCTCACCAAGCCCCGGGACGCGGCCGTGCCCGCGGCGGGAGCGCTCGGCGGGATGCTCGTGCCCGCGTTGGTGTTCCTGGCCTTCAACCTCGGTGGCGTTGGCGTCGACGGGTGGGGCATCCCGATGGCTACCGACGTCGCGTTCGCGCTCGGGGTGCTCGCGCTGTTGGGCAGCCGGGTGCCGCCCGAGCTGAAGGTCATGCTGCTGGGGCTTGCGATCGTCGACGACGTCGGGGCCATCGTCGTGATCGCCGCCTTCTACTCCAACGGACTCGATGGCGGGTGGCTTGCCGCGGCGGTCGGCGGTCTGCTGCTGGTCGTTGTCCTGCGCCGAGCCCGCGTCAGGTACCTCCCCATGTACGTCGTCCTCGGGTGCGGGATCTGGCTGGCGACCTTCGAATCCGGGATCCACGCCACCATCGCCGGCGTTGCCCTCGGTCTCCTCGCCCCGGCCCGGCCGTTCTTGCCAGCGGTCGACGCCGACCGGATCGCCGATGAGCTGTCCGCCGACCAGGCCGTCACCGCCGCTGACCTCCGGGACATCTCCTTCCGGGTGCGGGAGTCGATCCCGGTCACCGAGCGACTCCAGGACGTCCTGCACCCCTGGACCAGCTACCTGATCGTGCCCATGTTCGCTCTCGCCAATGCGGGGGTCGCTCTCTCCGCTGACGGTCTCGGTGACGCCGCCACCTCGCCGATCACCCTTGGCGTGGTGGTCGGGCTGGTGCTCGGCAAGCTCGTGGGGGTGGCCGGTGCCATCGCGCTCGCGGTGCACTTCGGTGTCGGGCGCCTCCCGGAGGGCGTGAGCACCCGCCATGTGCTCGGCATGGCTGGCATCGCCGGGATCGGGTTCACCGTGTCGATCTTCGTGTCGGCGCTCGCCTTCGACGACCCGGCGCTGAGCGACCGGGCCACCATCGGCGTCCTGACCGCATCAGTCCTTGCCGCCGCCCTCGGGAGCGCCATCCTCCTCGGCGCCGGACGGCTGGATGCACCGGCGAAGCGCAACGACGCCAGCGGCTGACCCGCTCATCCGATGTGGACCGACCGGCCGATGCGCCCCGACTGGAACCACGGCCGGCGAGCCCGGTATCTGATCAGATACCATCTCGCCATGCAGGCTGCTTCCGTCCTCCGCGAGGCCCGTCACCGAGCCGGGCTCTCGCTGCGGGCGCTGGCCGTGCGTGCGGGCACCTCCCACTCGACGCTGGCCGCCTATGAAGCCGGTCGCAAGACGCCCACCGTCGACACGCTCGATCGGGTCCTGCGGGCGGCGGGCTTCGAGCTCGACGGGGAGCTGACCCGATCTGTGGGCGGTCCTGACGCCGCCGCCCGTGGACGAGAGCTCGTCGAGGTGCTCGATCTCGCCGCTCACTTCCCGGCGCGCCACTCCCCCACGCTCACCTTCCCGAGGTTCGGATCTCCATGACGGGCATCCCGGGGAAGATGCTGGCGATCCACCAGCACCTCGCCGACGCCGACATCGCCCACGCCTTCGGCGGAGCGCTCGCACTGGCGTGGTGCACCCAACGAGCACGGGGCACCATCGACATCGATGTGAACGTGTTCGTCGGAACGGACCGAACCCGCGAAGTGCTCGAGGCGCTCCCCATCGACATCCCCTGGACCGTGGCTGACCAGGAGCTGATCGAGCGCGACGGCCAGCAGCGGCTGTGGTGGGACACGACTCCGATCGACCTGTTCCTCAACACCACCGAGTTCCATGCCCATGCAGCCACCCGCGCGCGATGGGAGCTGTTCGCGGGGGCCGACCTGCCCTTCCTCTCATGCACCGACCTGGCCGTGTTCAAGGCCTTCTTCAACCGCACGAAGGACTGGGCCGACCTCGAGGAGATGCGCTCCGCCGACACGCTCGATCTCGACCGGGTCATCGGCGTGCTCGTGCGCTACCTGGGCGCCGACGACGAGCGAGTCGAGCACCTCCGCGCCCTGTAGCCGACACCGGGTGCACTGAGCGCCCTGCTGAGCTCGAGACGGGGCATCATGGCCGATCGTGGACACGCTGCGGGTGCGGCTCTTCGGCACGCTGGAGATCGAAGGCCTCGAGCGCGGCCAGCTGGGTCGACGGCAGGTGCGCACGCTGCTGCGGATGCTCGCCCTCGACGCCGGGCAGCCTGTCCCGGTTGCGACGCTGGTCGACTGGCTGTGGGGGGAAGGGCCACCCGATCGGGCCGCGGAGCAGATCGGTGTGCTGGTCAGCCGGCTCCGATCATCCATCGGCGCCAACCGCGTGGAGCGCACCGACGCGGGCTATGCGCTCCATGCCGACTGGACGGACGTCGCGGCACTCGAGGACCTCGCCACCGAAGCTCGCCAACGACTCCACGACTGTGCGTTGAGCGCCGCCCGCGCCGCCGCCGCCGCCGGCCTCGCCCTCCTGCGTGGCCCGTTGCTCGCCGACGAGCCCGATGCCTGGTGGGCCGAGCCGACGCGTGTCCGGGCGGATGCCCTGGCGGGCCAGCTGGCTGAGCTGGGTGCCCGCGCCGCCATGGCCGCGCACGACTGGTCCGACGCCGCCGACATGGCGCAGCTCGCGCTCCTCCGACGGCCTCATGACGAGGCGATCCTGCGGATCCGCATGGAGGCCCTCGCCCGCACCGGCCGGGCGGCCGCGGCGCTCGGTGCGTTCGGCGACGTGCGCGCCCGGCTGCGGGACGACCTCGGCGTAAGCCCCTCCGCTGAGTCCGAGGCGCTGCACACCGCGATCCTCCACGGACGTCTGCCCGACATGACGGCCAGACCGACGCCCGCACACTCCCTACCGGGCCGCCAGTCGGCGCTCTCCTCGCTCGACCTGCTCCTCGATCGAGCCGAGCACGGCCACGGGCGGGTGTGCATGATCGAAGGCGAGGCCGGCATCGGCAAGTCGTCGCTCCTGGCCGCCTGGCGCGAGCGAGCGACGAGCCGCTCGGCGACGGTCGTCTCAGTCGTCGCGACCGATCTCGGCAACGCCCTTCCGATGCAACCACTGCTTGACACGCTGGACGCTCTCCTGCGCGATCGAGGACATGGACCGGACCCGCTGGGCGACGACGTCCACCTCCTCGGTCCTCTTCTCGCGAGCCGCCACGAGCCGGCACCCCCGGCGCAGCTGGCCAGCCTCACCGATCCGGGGACCGGGCGCGCGCTGGTGTTCGCCGCCATCGTGTCCGTGCTCCGCAGGGCGGCCGAGCGCGGACCGGTGGTCGTGCTCATCGACGACGTGCACTTCGCCGACACGGCGACGATGGCGTGGCTCGGCTACGCCGACCAGCGGATCCGCGACGCCGCTGTTGTCATCGTCGCCGCTCGGCGGGTCGAGGAAGGGGTGGCCCTCCCCGGAGTACCAGTCATCGAGCTCGGCCCGCTCGATGCGACGGCAGCGGCAGAGATCGTCGGACAAGCCCGCGCCGCAGACCTGCACGCCCGCAGCGGAGGGCACCCCCTGTTCCTCGTCGAGCTGGCGGCTGCTGACCCGACTGGCCTGATGCCCAAGAGCATCCAAGCGTCGGTGGAGGAGCGATGCGCGCGGGCCGGAGCCGCGGCCGCGACCCTGCAAGCGGCTGCGGTCATCGGTTCGACCGTCGACCTCGATCTGCTGGCCTCGGTGACCGGCACCACGGCCGGAACGCTGCTCGATCACCTGGAGGAGGGACTGCGCCGCCGGTTCCTCGTCGAGGCGGGGCCAACCTTCGAGTTCCGCCATCAGCTCGTCCGCGAGGCGCTGGCCGCCACCGTGTCCGCCTCGCGTGCAGCCTTCGTGCACCGCGAGACCGGCCGAGCCCTTGCGGCGCGGTCGGTGATCGACCCGATGACCGTCGCCCACCACGCCCGGCTGGGCGGCGACGTCACCCTGGCGGCGGACATGCTCGTGCGCGCGGCGCGGACAGCGATCCTCCGCTTCGATCCATCCGAGGCGCTCAGCCTGCTCGACGAAGCGATCTCGCTCGACGACTCCGCTGCCGCACGCCTCGAGCGCGCTCGCATCCGCTCGATGACCGGTGCCTACGCCGAAGCCGACGACGATGTCGCCGTGGCGCAGCGGCTCGGCGGCTCGACGGACGCGCTCGAGGTGGCTGCATGGTCCGCCCACTTCCAGCGTCGCTTCGACGACGCCCTTCACCTGGCGGACAACGGGGCCGAGGCTGCCGACGACGCAGAGATGCGGACGAGCTGCCTCGCATTGGGCGGGTGGATCTCGCTCGCACGCGGCGATCTCGAGGGTGCGTCGATGCGGCTCAACAGCGCACTCCGCGAACCGCCAGCGCCCAGCCGACCACTCGCCGAGACCTGGCTCGGCTACGTCCTGCTCAACCGCGGCCAGCCGGAGGAAGCCGTCCGTCTCCTCGGCAACGAGGAGGAGGCGGGTCTGGCTGCCTATCGCTACCCGCACGCGTACGCGCTGATGGCACGCGCGATGAGCGCGGCCATGCTCGGCCGTCCGAGCGCGGCGCTCGATGCGATCGCCGCGCTGGAGCTCGAGGTGGTGCGCCTCGGGGCGCAGCGCTGGCAGCCGCGCAGCCACAACCTGCGCGGCTGGGTCCTCCGCAACCTGGGCGCGTCGGGTGCCGCAGACGACCACACCCGGGCGGCCGTAGACGAGGCCCGCGAGGCTGATCTCGTCGAGCCGCTGACCAACGGGCTGCTCGACCTGGCCAGCGGTCGGCTCCTCGTGGGCGACTTCGATGCCGCCGCGGGGCTGCTCGAGGAGGCCGGGCGTGTTGGGGCGGTGGAGCACGCCTTCCGGTGGCGAACCGATCTGCGTCGTCAGCTCCTGCAGGGCCGACTGGCGCTGGATGTCGACGCGCCGGAGGAGGCCGGCGCGCTCGCTCGTACGGTCGTTGACGAGGCGCACCGGATCGGCGCGGTCAGATACGAGGTGCAGGCCGATCTCGTGCTGATGGTGGCGCACCATCGGCAGGGCGCTCGGATCGATGCAGACCAGGTGGAGCGACGGCTGGGCGAGCTGGCTCATGTGGCGGGGCTCGAGTCGTGGTGGATCACCGCAGATGTGGCGACAGCGCTGGACTCATCACGCTGGAAGGGGCTCGCCCGGCAGCGAGCAACGACGCTGATCGATGGCGCCGGCGACCACCGGGCTTCGCTGGCGGCGGCGGCCGACCGCCGCATCGGCTGAGCGCCCGGGATCGCCACGACTTGCCGGGGAGTGGCAAGTCGGTGGCAAGTCTGGCATCGCACGCTGCAAGGGTGCGCCGGGAGGTACCGGCGCTCACGACCCAAGGAGCAGACGATGACCACAGCAGAGCAGAAGCGGTTCGCGGCACCCGATGAGACCCGAACCTTCGAGCGGGGCCGAGTCGACCTCGTGAAGATCGGTGGCGCCGAGATCGGCCTCCTCACCCTCGAGCCGGGATGGCGGTGGTCGGACCACGTGAAGCCGCTCGCCGGCACGGATCTGTGCGAGGCACCGCACTTCCAGTACCACGTGCAGGGCACGCTGCACGTGGTGATGGGCGACGGCAGCGAGCTCGACGCGAAGGCGGGCGACGTCACCGCGCTTCCCCACGGCCACGATGCCTGGGTCGTCGGCGACGAGCCCGTCGTCGTCGTCGACTGGTGGGGCGCCTCGAACTACGCGAAGGCCTGACCACCGACTGGGGAGGCTCGGTTCCCACCGGGCGTCGGGCCTCCTCCGGCGGTCACTTGACGGTGTCGTCCGTTATGTGGTCGTCCTGGCGTTCGCGCTTGGCGCTCCAGGCTCGGGGCATCGGTGGTCCTCCTCTGCGGTAGGCCCGCCTCGGTCGACCAGCGTGAGCTCGCCGCTAGGCCGGCCGCGCCAGCCATGTGGTCGACCATGTCGACTGCCACTGTGGTGGGGCCACCGCAGCCCAACGCCCCCCACCTCATCCGGGTGACGGTGGCGTGGGCAAAGATGTCGGCATGAGCAGCTCGGCGGCGGACTGGAAGGCCCGGCCGGAGGGGCCCGAGTACGACGCCATGCGCCGCCGTCTCGTCGATGCCGCCGAGCAGATCATCCTCGACCAGGGCGCGGCGTCGCTCCGGCTCGACTCCGTGGGCGAGGCGGTCGGCCTGCACCGGTCGTCGGTGTACCGGTACTTCGACTCCAAGGAGGAGCTGCTCACAGCCGTGGTCGTGCAGGCCACGCTGCGGCTGGGAGCGGAAGTCATCGAGTCGCTGGGCGTGTCGGCCCGGGCCGATCAGTTCCTGGTCGACGGTCTGGCGATGGCGATGGCCCGCATCGCCAGCGAGCCGGTGCACCGGTCATTGATGGCCCCGGCGAGCCAGGCGATGATCCGGGTGGGGGCGCGGGCGCTCACCGAGGGGCTGCGCCCGCTGGTGGAGCCGATGTTCGTGGCCGCCGCCGAGCGCGGCGTGCTGCGCGAGGGCGTGACGACTGAGGACGCTCTCCGATGGTTGCTGATCGTGGCCACCGGGTTGTTCCGGGCGCCCGAGGTCGTACCCAGCGTCGACGAGCTGACGCGTCTGCTGGAGCTCATGCTCGTCCCGGCGCTGCTCGACACCGCCGAGGTCGAGCGGCGTCGACGTCGCTGACTGCTCGCTACCGGTCGGTGCTCGTCACGGCCGGATCGAGCACCGCACGGGCAGGGAGTGGAGACCGCGGATGAACATGCGCGTGCTCCACTCCGGCTCCCCGACCAGGGTGAGGCCCTCGAGGCGGTCGAGGAACCCAGCGAGGAACCGCTCGGCCTGGAGGCGGGCCAGGTGCGAGCCGAGGCAGGCGTGGGCGCCGCCGCCGAACTGGAGGTGCTGGTTGGCGTCGGGCCGATCGAGCACGACGGTCTCGGCCGTCGGCCCCCACCGGCGGGGGTCGCGGTTGGCCGAGGCGAGGCCGACGTAGAGGACCGCGCCGGCGGGGACGTCCACGCCGGAGAGGGTCATCGGCTGGGTGGTGACGCGGCGCACGAACTGGTTGGGGCCGTCGAAGCGGAGCAGCTCGCACACGGCGTTGCGCATCAGGTCGGGTTCCGCCCACAGGCGGGCGAGCTGGTCGGGATGGGCGAGCAGGGCGAGGATGCCGTTGGCGACGAGGCTCGCAGTGGGTTCGTGGCCGGCCATGTACAGGGTGATGAGCTGCGCCATCAGCTCCTCGTGGGACAGGCGGTCGCCGTCGTCCTCGCTGTGCACGAGGTAGGAGAGCAGGTCGTGGGCGGGAGCCTGGCGCTTCGCCTCGGCTTGGCCGCCGAGGTAGTCGTACATGTCGCCGAGGGCGGCGTAGAACTCCTCGCGCTCCTTGGCCGGCATCGGGTCGCGGCTGCGGGCCACCCAGCTGGTCCAGTACCGGAACTGTGGGTTGGCCTCCTCGGGCACGCCGAGCCAGGCCGAGAACACCTCGACGGGCAGTGGGTAGGCGAGGTCGCCGACGAGGTCGAGGTGCACCTCGCGGCCGCCGTGCTCGTCAGCGAGGCGGTCGAGGGCGGCCGTGACGCGCGACTCCACGAGCTCCCCGAGGCGGTTGACCTCCCGCACCCGGAACGGCTCGGCTATCAGCTTGCGCACTCTGTGGTGATCGGGGTCGTCGAGGTGGACGATCGTCTGGCTGGCCCGGCCGTGCTCGGCCATGCCCTCGAGCTCGAGGTCGACCACCGGGTTCGGCGTGGCGTTGTGGATGTCGCTCGACATCGTCGGCTCGCGCAAGACGGCGTCGACGTCGTCGAAGCGGGTGAGGACGTACCCGCAGAGCAGCTCGGACCAGTGGACGGGATCCTCGTCGCGCAGCGTGGCGTAGTGCCCGTAGGGGGCGGCGACGAACGCCGGGTCGAGCGGGTCGAAGCGCGCCGGGCCGGTCGTGGTGGTCACGCCGGCTCGGTGGCCGTCGGCCATGTCTCGATCCCGGTGAGCCAGGGGCGGCCCGCTCGCTTGGCGTCGGCCCACTTGGCCGTGGGGTCGCCGTGCTGGCCCAGCTCGTCGGGCGTGGGGCCGATGCGGTCGACGAGCGGCTGCAGGGCGGCGGCGTCGAATCCGTACACCTCGGCGGCGTTGCCACCGAGCATGGCGGCGGTCTCGTCGCGGGGGATGTCGCGGAACACGTTGGCCAGGAACTCGCGGGTGTGGGGCCAGGTGCCCTCGGGGTGGGGGAAGTCGTTGCCCCAGCACAGGTTGGCGACGCCGATCTCATAGCGGCGGGCCAGCTCGACGCGCACGATGTTCGAGGCCCCGATGAAGCAGTTGCGGTCGAAGTAGTCGCTGGGCCGCATCGACATGTTGGCGGTGAGCTGCTCGCCCAGCTTGCGGGAGCCGTGGTCGCGCTCGAACACGAGGTCCATCCGCCACAGCAGGTCGTTGACCCAGAAGGCGCCGCACTCGGCGACCCCGAAGCGCAGCCCGGGGAAGCGCTCGAACACGCCCGACCAGATGAGGAACCAGAGCGGCCGGGAGGACCAGAACCGGGTCTCGGTGGTGAAGATGCCCACGTGCTGGGCGTAGGCGGCCCGATCGGCCACGCCGGAGTGCACGTGGACCGGCATCGACAGCTCCTCGCACACGGCCCACACCGGGTCGTATCGGGGGTGGTGGTAGGGCTCGCGGGGCTGCCACATCGGCGGGATGAGGATCCCGCCCCGAAGCCCCGATGCGTGGGCCCGCCGGACCTCGGCGACGGCGTCGTCGACCTCCGCGATGATCGGCACGACGGCGACGCCGGCGCGGCGCTCGGGGCTCTGCGCGCACAGCTCGGCGAGCCAGCGGTTGTGGGCTCGAGCGCCGGCGAGGAGGAGCTCGCCGGGCGTGTCGCCGGTGGCGCCGAGGCCCGCACCGAAGGGTGCCGACGCGCCGCCGGTGACCGAGTCGGCGTCGGGGAAGATGACCTCGCCCGCGACGCCGTCGGCGTCGAGCTCCTTGTCGCGCCGCGCCGCGTCCCATCCGCCGCGCAGGCCCTCCTCGTTCTCCTCCTGCCACTCCTTGGCGAACTCCTCGTTGAGGAACCCGGCCTTGGCCATCTCGGCCGCCCGTGCCCGCTCGACGAGGAACCCGTCGAAGCGCTCCCGGTACTCCGGGTCGAGCCACTCCCGGTACTCGGGGCCGGGCAGGCCGGCGTGGGTGTCGGCCGAGATCACGAGGTACCGGTCCATGTTCACCTCTCCAGGTAGCTGGGCGACGAGCGGTGCAGCATCGAGTCGGCGCGCGCACGGATGGTGGCATCGGTGCGCTCGCTGGCGGGAAGGATCCAGAACTGCCCGGCCTTGATGCCCGCGACCGCTTCGTCGGCGACATCCTCCACCGGCGTGAAGTCGGGCTCGACGCCGGCAGCGCGGAGCCGAGATTCGACGTCCTCCATGGTGGCCGGTCCCGCCGGAGGCGCGCCGTTGTGCCATCGCTCCGGGCGGCGCGAGGACGAGGTGAGCAGGCCCGTCTTCAGCACCTTCGGGCCGGGGAACAGCACCGAGACGCCGATCCGGCTCCCAGCGGCTCGGAGCTGGCCGTAGAGCACCTCGCTCACGGTGGTCACGGCCGCCTTGCTCGTCGCGTAGACCGCCGTGGTGGGCAGGGGCGCGATGCCGCCGTTGCCCGACGAGGTGTTCATCACGTGGCCCTCGTCGCCACCGTCGAGCATCCTCGGAACGAAGGCCTTGATGCCGTGGATGACCCCCCACAGGTTCACGGCCAGACCCCAGCCCCAGTCGTTGAGGGTGTGGTCCCAGATGCGCCCCTCGGCACCCGCGCCGACGCCGGCGTTGTTGCACAGGACGTGCACTGCCCCGTACGCGCCGTACGCCTCGTCGGCCAGGTGCTCCACGGAGGCGAGGTCGCTGACGTCGGTGACCACGCCGACGGCGTCGTGACCGGCCGCTCGCAGGGCGATCACCGCGTCGTCGAGCGGTTCGGCGAACACGTCGGCCAGCACCACCCGCATGCCCTCGCGCGCGAACCGCTCGCCCAGCGCGCGGCCAACCCCACCGGCGCCACCGGTGACCACCGCGACCCGGCCGGCGAGCTCCATCAGCCGTCGACCCCGAATCGGGCGGCGGCGAAGGCGGGACAGCGCAGCGCCTCGTCAGGGATGTCGTCGGGCGCCAGCGGCTCGGCCACCTCGGCGGGCGTGGGGCCCACGCGTGCCGCGAGCGGCGCGAGGGCGTCGAGGTCGAAGCCGTAGACCCGGGCCGCGTTGGCGCCGACCATGGCCCGCACCTCGTCCTCGGGGACGCCGGCGAAGGCGAGCCGGAGGTGCTGGCGCGAGTATGGCCAGCAGCCCTCGAGGTGCGGGAAGTCGCTGCCCCACATGATCCGGTCGACGCCGACGGCATGCCGAGCCTCGACCTCCGGTCGCCGGATGAAGCTCGAGCCGAGGTGGCACTGGCGGGCCCAGTACTCCGAGGGCTTGAGCGACAGCTCGTGGGTGGAGGCGCCGAACTTGGCCTCCTGCGACCCCGCCGCGCCGCCCACGCCACGCAGGCGGGCGTGGTAGTAGTCGAGGCGGCGCAGCTCCTCGGGTAGCCAGGCCGTGCCCTGCTCGGTGAACACGAGCTGGAGGGTGGGGTGGCGCTCCATCACCCCCGAGAACAGCAGGTGCCAGAGGGTGCGGTGAGCCCACCAGGTGACCTCGAGCAGGAACATGGCGCGGGCGGCCGGGTAGTCACCGAAGTCGGGGGCGGCGCTGCCGCTGTGGTGGTTGACCGGCAGGCCGACCTCCTCGCACGCCGACCAGATCGGTTCGTAGTCGGAGGCGTAGAGCGGAGGGACGCCGGAGCCGGGCGGCGCACCGGGCAGGAGCACGCCGCCGGTGAGGCCGTGCTCGGCCGCCCAGTGGATCTCAGCGACGGAGCCCGCGACGTCGTGCAGCATGATCTGGCAGATGCCGGCGCGCCGGCCGGGCGCATCAGCGCAGAAGTCGGCCAGCCAACGGTTGTGCGCTCGCAGCCCGGCCCACCGGCGCTCCAGGTCGCCGGCACCGGCGCCGGGCGGCTGGTGCACGAGCGACACCTTCGGAAAGAACGGCGGCACGGTGTTCGGGAACAGCACCTCGGCGACGATGCCATCGGCCTCGAGCTCGCGCAGACGACGGGCAGAGTCCCAGTTGCGGTCGCCGTCGTCGCCGGCGACGTCGTCGAAGGGGTTCTCGTAGGTCGCCGCCCAGGCGTCGAACTCGTCGTGGTACCGCGCCTCGAGATACGGCCGGTAGTGGGCGATGTTTCCGCCCCCGTGGCAGTCGGCCGAGATCAGCACGTAGTTCTCCCCGGCCACGTCCCTGGTCTAGCAACCCGCCCGGGGTCTGACAAGACGGATCTGGAATTTGTCGAGGGAGGCGCGTAGGGTCGCCCCATGGCGACCACCGTTGGCCAGTACTGCATCTACGTGAGCGACATCGAGCGCTCGATCCTCTTCTACACCGAGCTCATCGGGCTGAAGCTGCAGGGCCGCACCGAGATCGACGACGTCCATGAGGCGCACCTGGCGGCCGACGAGGGCGGCGGCCGGCTCCAGCTCGCCGAGCGGCACAACGGCGGCCAGCCCATCGACCACGGCTTCGCCCTGTGGAAGACCTACATGAACGTCGACGACTGCGCCGCCACCCACGCGAAGGTGGTCGAGGCCGGCTACGAGTCCACCATGGCGCCGACCCGCCTCGACCGCTGGCCGGTCACCGTCGCGTTCGTGAACGACCCCGACGGCTACAGCGTGGAGCTGCTCCAGCGCCACGACCCGTGAGCCTTCCGGGCGTCCGCAGGGCAGCCCAAACCGACGTGCGCACCGATTTTGACAGGATGGAGGAATGACGCAGCTGGTGCGAGTGCAGAACTTCTTCGTGTCGATGGACGGGTTCGGCGCTGGCGAAGGCCAGAGCCTCGAGGCGCCCTTCGGGCATGCCCAGCCCCGAGGTGGGCGCGTCGCGAACCTCCCGGCCGACCTGGCCTCGTGGGCGTTCGACACCGCGAGCTGGCCGAACCGACCAGAGCCCGGCGGATCCCGAGGGCTGGACGACTACTTCACTCGCGACTTCACGAGAAACATCGGTGCCGAGATCATGGGCCGCAACAAGTTCGGGCCGCAGCGGGGCCCGTGGGAGAACCTCGACTGGACGGGGTGGTGGGGAGACACTCCGCCCTTCCACACCCCCGTCTTCGTCCTCACCCACCACCACCGTCCTAGCTTCACGCTGGCCGACACCACGTTCCACTTTCTCGATGTCACGCCCGCTGAGGCGTTGCGGCAAGCCAAGGACGCCGCCGAGGGAAAGGACGTACGCGTTGGAGGCGGCGTCGCCACTGTTCGGCAGTTTCTTGAAGCGGATCTCATCGACACCATCCATGTCGCCGTCGCGCCGATCGAGATCGGCCGTGGGGAGCGACTCTGGACCTCCCACGAGGACCTACTCGACCGGTTCCACCTCGAGTCCGTGCCCAGCCCCAGCGGCGTTACCCACCTACTCTTCTGGCGACGGTAAGCACGGCGGGTGCGTCACGGCCGCTCAACGATGTCCCGACCTCCCGGGCGACCGCCAGGTTTTCTTCGAACAGGCTGGTCGCGGTGACCAGGCCGTGAAGCCCGGTGGCCACTCCCAG
>JBKJIE010000127.1:0-19072 GCA_046598715.1 Acidimicrobiales bacterium
TTCGGAGGGGTCGTAGATGCGCTGGGCCTGTCGTTCTGAGAGCCCTTCGCTCGCCGCCACCACCTGCCAGGGCAGTTCCTCGACTGCTCGCAGGTAGGTGACTCGGGCCTCAACATCGCTCAGGTGGACAGCGGGGTACGTGTCCTCCACCGCTTCTTTCAGCAACTCGGCAGGGCCGAACACCGTCCCCTCGACGGTTTCGGCATCCCGAGCCCATCCGCCCGGAACGGTGCCCGGCTCATCGCCCCACTGCTCGGCGTCGCCTGACACGACCTCGGGGCCAGCGAGCCAGGCGTCTCGCCATCGTCCGAGGTCCCGATTCATTCGACCGGTGGCCTGGTGGACGGCCAGGTTCACCCCCCAGTCGCTTTCATCCATGCACCGGGCCGCGTTCCTCGGGAACCAATTGCCCAGCAGGTCCTCTTGCGCCCGTCCCCACGCTGTAGCGAGGTCCTCAACGTCCAGTGAGCCCTCGACGTCGATGGCCTCCGCCCATCGCCTGCGGGCTCGTTCCTGGACCCTCTCTCGGACCGTCGGCAGGTGGTTGCGGACCCACCAGGTCCGGAACTCCACCCGCTCTGTGGTCCTCATGGGGCGTTGCGTCTGAGCCCTCACCCCTACCACCTCCGGGCCGTCTTGGAGGCCCTCCGGCGCTTGACCAGGCGAAGGGAGCCCCCGACCTCTGGCCAACTCGCGGCAAGACCGTTTTGGGCTAGCCCTGGCCGCAGTTGACGGAGGGCCGCTACGAGCCCGTCGTCATCGGGGGGTAGAACATCGTCGGGCAACATGGCCCGGAACTCAGCGAGGCTCCCCGACCACTCCTGGACCCCGTCCAGCGCCCGCAGTAGGGGCAACACCATCGCGGCAGGACGAGGTGCTGTAGCGAAGACGGCACTCACTTGGCCTTCGCCTTCGCAGACGCCCCTGCTGCGCTGGGGACAATGCCCTGACGCTCGCGCTCGGCCTCCCACCACTGAGCAAGCGAGAACACCTGGAGGAACGTGCGCCATGACCACTCAGGGGGCTCTGCCACCGTCCCGGGCGAGGGCCGACTCCCCGAGTCAGGGTCGAGCCAGAGGGCCACGGGTCCCACGGGAACCGCCAAGACCCTCGACAACTGCTCTACCGAGAGCTCCATCACGTCCCGAGTCAGGCGGGCCATTTCCTCGGCCGTGGGGCACTCCGTCAGTTCGGGTAGGTCCGCCCACTGGCCAAGACTGTTCAGGACGAAGCCTCGGATATCCCGACAGGGCCGTATGGCAAATGGGTTCGCCCAGATGCGCTCTGGCTCTGCTTGAGGCGTCTGCTCGGTACCCTCAACTTCGCTGGGGTCTACGACCACAGTCATGTCCTTCTGGTTCTTCATGACTGCACCTTCACGGGCTCAGACGCCGCTTCATCCAAGATGATGAGGGCGGCCACCAGTCGGCGCCCGCTCTCCGACTTGCAGAGGGCCTGCGGCCAGGACGTGGCTCCTGTCTCGTAGTTTTCGATGGACTCAACGGTGGTCCGGCCAATGACAGCAAGGACCTCGCGGTTCACGCCTGCCGCGTGCCTCAGGCGCTGCAATTCGGCCCCGATGGGCCACTGCTCAGGTGGCAGCGGCGAGGCTGCCTTGTACGCATCAGCCACCGTGGGGGATACAAGGTGCCGAAGCACTCTTGGGGTCAGCATTCGGGGGGTCTCTTTTCTGTAGCGAGAGCCAAACATCGGGGGGGCACACACCCGGGCTCCCAATACAGGACTATCAACTCTGTAACACCCGTCGACAGAGGCGGCGCGCCCTCGGCTTTCCAGCCAATCGGCATCCCCCCGGACGCCATCGGAGGGCGGAGGGATGGAAACTGACATGGTACGAGATGGTTCAATATATACACACATTATACATTACATACACCCCCTATTGGGTCCCTCGACGGGACTGCCAGGGGGTCTACTGACCCCTGCTGCCCAGCACCGCCCCCCGCTGGCGGAGCGGGCTGGCTCCGCTCGGGCTAGTTATGCATAGGTGGCCATAAGCCATGCATACGCCCGCTCTCAGGGGCCTACAGCCCCCTCTCGTGGCCCTTCACGCTCACCCGGCTGGCGTCGTAGGTCCTCTGGTGTGGGAGCGCCTGCGCTTTGACCTCTTTGACATCCCCTAACAGGGCTGTAAAGATGCAGGTAGCGGGCTTGGAGCGTGTGCAGACACCTCCTGCCCCCTGATTCACCCCCGACATCATCCCAAACGGGACCGGTGGAGGGTTGGAGCCCAAGAACGGGACGGAGCGAGGGGAGGTTCCACTACCACTCCACCTCCCTCCCTCTGCACGACACCAAGGGGAGAGCAAAGCCGATGAAGGTTGTGGGGTACGTCAGGGTCTCGACAGAGAAGCAAGTACAGGAGGGCGAAGGGCTGGCAGTCCAGACCAAGGCCATTCGCTCATGGGCGAAAGCCAACGGTCATCGAGTCGTAGCCATCTACAGCGACGAGGGCGTGAGCGGGACCAAGGACACCGCCCAGCGACCAGGCTTGGCCGATGCCGTTACCGCCATCTGTGACAAGCGAGCGCGGGGCATCGTGGTCCACCGTCTCGACCGCCTGGCCCGGACCTTGACGGTCCAAGAGGCAGTGCTCGGGCGTGTCTGGCAGTGCGGTGGAAGCGTGTTCACCGTTGACCGTGGCGAGGAACCCCAGGACAGTCCAGACGACCCGATGCGCAAAGCGATGCGTCAGATGGTGGGCGTGTTCTCCGAACTAGAGCGAGCCATGGTGGTGGCCCGCATGAGGCAGGGACGCAAGCACAAGGCAGACCAGGGCGGCTACGCCGGATTCGGCTCGCCCCCCTTCGGGTTCCGTGCGGAGGACCGTGCCCTCGTGCCAGACGACCGAGAGCAAGAGGCGATTGCCCTGATGGTCGCCATGCGCAGCGAGGGCGCATCGCTCCCTGCCATCGCTGAGCGGTTGGCAGAGGAAGGGTTTACCTCCAAGCGCGGTGGCCCGTGGCATCCGACCACAGTCCAGCGAGTGCTCAGACGAGCGGGCGTCTGAGCCCTCTGCCCAACTGCTGCCACCTGCCTCGATTACCCCCCAGTTAGGCGATGCTCAAACGAGAAAACACCCGTTGGGCATCGTCTGACTAGGCCCTTTGGCGTACGGTGACACTCGCAGTGAGAGAGGCAAACTCCCTGGTGGGGAGCGTCTGCCACTTGGCTGGGTCATCTCGGGCATCGCCTGCCAGAGTGTCAGGTCATGAGCCTGCTCGAGATCATGGACGCCGACGGCGTGCGCCTGCTGACCTGGAACCGTCCCGACGCGCTGAACGCGCTGAACGACGAGCTGTGGGACGCCACCCGCGAAGCGCTGATCGAGGCCCAGGCCGATCCTGAGCTGCGCTGCGTCGTGCTCACCGGCACCGGACGAGCGTTCACCGCAGGGCAGGACCTGAGCGAGATGATGGCGCCGCCCGAGCACGGTGACGACGACCTCCACGGCTACCGCGGCCTCATCCCCGTGCTCGAGACCTTCGACAAGCCCCTTCTTGCCGCCGTGAACGGGCTCGGTCTCGGCATCGGGGCCACGCTGCTGCCGTACTGCGACATCGTGTGGATCGCCCAGGGGGCACGCCTCAAGGTGCCGTTCGTGACCCTCGGCGTGACCACCGAGGCGGCGGGCAGCCTGCTCCTCCCCCAGCGCATGGGCTGGCAGGCCGCGGCCCGCTTCATCTTCACGGCCGACTGGCTCTCCGCCGACGAGGCCGTGGCCTGTGGGCTGGCATGGCAGGTCACCGCTCCCGAGTCGCTGCTCCACGAGACCATGACGGTCGCTCGCCAGATCGGTGCCATGCCGGTCGACTCACTGCAGACCACCAAGCGCCTGATGGTCGCGGCCCGCCTCGACGCGGTGCGGGCGGCGCGGGCGCGCGAGGACAACGAGTTCGTACGCATGGTCGGCTCGGAGGCCAACCAGGAGGCGCTCGCCAAGTTCTTCGGCTGACTCGCTCTGACCGAAGCCCCGAGCCTGTGCTGCAACTGCACACCCAGTGTGCGCTGACAGCACGGGCTCGGGCGTGGGGGCTCGGCTCCCGGTTGCTCAGACGCGGTCGAGGGCCTGCTGGAGATCGACTTGAAGGTCATCCGGGTGCTCGAGGCCCACGGAGATGCGTACGAGGCCGTCGGTGATCCCGAGCTCGGCTCGCTCGGCCGGCGTGAAGCGGGCTCCAAAGGTGCCGGGGATCGTGAGGAGCGTCTCAGGGCCACCGAGCGAGAGCGCGATCCGGGCCAGGCCACAGGCCTCGACGAACCGAGTGGCCCCGGCTGCGCCGCCCGCCACCTCGACGGCGACCACGGTGCCGCCGGTGGTCATCTGGCGCCGGGCCAGCTCGTGCTGCGGATGGCTTGGCAGGAACGGGTAGGACACCGACTCGATCGCGCCGTGACCCTCGAGGAAGGTGGCCAGCTGCAAGGCGGACTCGCTCTGCTGCCGCACGCGGGTGGGGAGCGTGCGGATTCCCCGTAGCCCGTTCCATGCGTCGAACGGCGACGCCTGGGCGCCCATCGCCGACTGCCAGGCCCAGATCGGGTCGATGAGATCGGCGTTGCCAGCCATCACACCCAGCAGCGCGTCGTTGTGGCCGGCGATGCCCTTCGTGGCCGAGTGGAGCACGAGGTCGACACCGTGCTCGAGCGGTCGCTGCACGGCCGGACCCGCGAAGGTGGAGTCGACAACGGTGATCGGGCCGCGGATGGCGCCGATCGCGTCGAGGTCGACGAGCGACAGCGCCGGATTGGCCGGCGTCTCCACGAACACCACCTGCGTGCGGCCCGGGATCACGGCACCGGCGATCGCATCAGGGTCGGTGCCGTCGACGAGGGTCACGTCGATGCCGAAGCGGGGGAGGTGCATCGCCAGCAGGCCGTAGGTGACCGAGAAGATCTGCCGGGTGGCGACGATGTGGTCGCCCTTGGAGCACAGGCCCAGGAGCACGGCCGTGACGGTTCCCATGCCCGATGCCGACGCCAGCGCGGCCTCGGCGCCCTCGAGCGCGGCCACCGCGTCCTCGAACTCGCGCACCGTGGGGCTCCCGAAGCGCGAGTAGAGCTTCTGAGGCCGCGGCGCCGCGACCATGGCTGCCTGCTCTGCCACCGTGTCGACCGTGTAGGTGGTGGACGGGAAGAGCACGGGCGCCAGCGAGTCGCCGCTGGCAGCGCGCCCGGCGGTGACGGCAGTGGTCTCGAGATGGGGCTCGCGGGGTGACGGGTCAGGCATGTCGGATCTCCACGTCGTCGAGGAAGGCGCTGAGGGGGATGCCGACCTGGTCGTGCTCGATCAGGAAGGCGTCATGGCCGTGGGGGCTGTCGAGCTCGACGGAGCGGGCATCGATCCCATGGGCGCGGGCGGCGGCCACGATCTCCTGGCTCTGGTACAGGGGGTAGAGGATGTCGCTGGCCACACCGATGGCGAGCAGGGGCACCTGGAGGCGAGCGAGGGCCTGCTCAGCGCCGCCGCGCCCTCGACCCACATCGTGCAGGTCCATGGCCTTGGTGAGGAGCAGGTACGAGTTGGCGTCGAACCGCCGCACGAGCTTGTCGCCCTGGTACTCGAGGTAGCGCTCCACCTCGAAGCGCTGCCAGAGGGAGAAGCCGTCGAGCGGCTCGACCACCTCGCGCCCGAAGCGCCGCGTGAACACGTCGTCGCTGCGGAACGTGATCTGGCTGACCATGCGCGCGATCGACAGCGACTCGTGGGGCCCGTCGCCGGGGGCCGCGTCGTAGTAGTCGCCGCCACGCCACCGAGGATCCATGCGGATGATGCGCCGACCGGTGGACCACCACGCGATCTGCTGCGCGCTGGCCGCGAGTGCCGTGGCGATGGGCACGATCGAGCCCACCCGATCGGGGAACATCAGCGCCCACTCGAGCACCTGCATCCCTCCCATCGATCCGCCGACCACGCTGTGCCACCTCCGGATGCCGAGGTGATCGGCCAGCGAGGCCTGGGTGCGCACCCAGTCGCGCACAGACACGACAGGGAACCGGCTGCCCCAGGGCTGACCATCGTCGGGGTGGGCGCTCGCGGGCCCGGTACTGCCCTGGCAGCCGCCGATCACGTTGGCGCACACGACGAACCACCGGTCGGTGTCGATGCCCTTGCCCGGCCCGATCAGCCCGTCCCACCAGCCGGGCGCCGGATGTCCGAGCGAGAGCGGACCGACCGCGTGGCTGTCACCAGTGAGGGCGTGGCACACCAGGATGGCGTTGGAGGCATCGCCGTTGAGGGTGCCCCAGGTCTCATAGGCGATCGTCACTCCCCGCAGCACCGCGCCGCCCTCGAGGGCGAAGGCGCGCTCCCCCATCGAGAAGAGCCGGCGTTCGCCGAGCGGGTCACCGTCACGCCAGGCCCCGGACGCGGGCAGCAAGGACACGTGGGCTCGACGGAGACCGCCGACCTCCTCGTGCGTCCCTCCCCGATCACCCGACGGCACGGTGGCCAACGTCTCCTCCTGCGCTTGCGGGAGTGGACACCCTCAGCGGGCCGGAACCCGAACACTTCGTTGCCCCGTCGCCGGGACCACATCCCCACCCCGAGGGGTGGGAGAGCACCTTGGGTGTCCGTCCCAGGTTGCTGGACCCGGTTGCCCGGGCCACTCCTGATGTCGGGGGAGAGCCTACCGAGTCGGTGAGCGTGGGCTCCACACCGTTCCGAGTCGGTCGAACCACCATGCGGTCACCTCGGCGCCACACCCGTAGGCCGCGGTCATCGCCTCGGCGAAGCCGTCGAGGTCACCGGCCTCGAAGGCGGCCGTGCCGACCTGCCATGCCAGGTGGTCGGTCGGCAGCGGCGCCGCCCGCACGAGGGCGGCCGTGAGCTTTAGGGCCCGGGACGTGAGCGCAGTGCCCGCGGCCTGCTGAGCCGCCCACGCCGTGACCGGCGGCGAGCACAGCGCGGCGGCCAGCGCCCACAGCCGCTCCGGTGGCGCCCAGGCCACCACGAGGGGCACGCCGGGAAGGAACCGGCCATCAGGATCGACGACCACCTCCACTACGCGCGTCTGGGTGGCCACGATGAGCTTCGGGGCGGCGGTGCGCCGGGCCCAGTCGGCGGCCCGGCCCTCCAGCGCGGCCACATCCACCACCGGACGGACCCACGGTCGACCCGCGATGCGCGCTGGGCGCTTGCCCCACGCCTCGCGTCCGAGGTCGACGAGCCCCGTGGTGAGCAGCAGACGGCCTGCGGGACGGGCCTCCACCTCGTGCACATGGGGAGCGATGCCGTAGTACTCGGCGCGGAACGCCGCGCTGGTCGTGGCTTCGTCGCCCACGGTCGCTCCACCGTCGATGCGCACCTCCGGCACGCCGTGCGCGCGCGCGAGATGCGCGCCCCATGCCGACGGTGCAGACCCCTGACCACCGATGTCAAGAACGGGGATGCAGACCTCCACCGAGGCCCGAAAGGGTCGGCCTGGTGGCACCCACACCTCGCGCAGGTGGGCACCGGCGTCGAGGGCATCTCGCACACCGGATGCGTCCCGCGCTGCCATCACCGACTGCGGCAGGACCATCGCCACCGTGCCGCCGACCCTGCTGAGGGCGCACCCCGCGAGCAGGAAGAGGCCCGCCGTGTCGGTGTAGGCCTGCACCGCAGCGCCGAAGCGTGCTCGCAGCCGCTCGGCATCCGTCGCGCCCCGCACCGTCATGGCGTCGAGCTGGCTGAGGAAGGGCGGGTTGCCCACCACGACATCGACAAGCGGCATCGGCGGCGGGTCGAGCAGCGCGTCGGCCACCACCAGGCGTCCAGCGGGCGGTGCCACCCGGCTCCACAGCGCGAGGGCGGCTTGGGTGGTGGCGACGGCAAGGGGATCGATGTCGATCCCCCACAGACGCTCCACGATCGAGCGCGGATCACCACCGGCAGCCTCCTGGTGCCGCCCTGCCGCGAGCAGGAGCGCGCCACCGCCGCAGGCCGGGTCGCAGACCGTGGGCTCATGGTGCCCGGCCAGCGCTCGGGCGACCAGGCCATCCGCGAGCTCCTCCGGGGTGTAGTGGGCGCCTCGGGCCTGACGCGTGCGCGGGTCGAGGTTGGCCTCGAGCAACGAGCCGAGGTCCTCGGGGCGGCCGGGCACCGCGCTTGCAGCGGGTCGTCCGCCGGCGAGCCGCCACAGCGCCAGGTCGTCGGGGAGATCTACTCCTGACGCCAAGGCCAGCTCTGCCGCTCGGACCGCGACGACGACAGCGCGAGGGTCGACCACCTGCCGACGGTACCGAGGGGACCGGTACGGTCGCGCCATGCCGGTCAGCCAACGGAGCGTGTGCTGACAGCGCACACGCAGGGTGCGGCCGCAGCACAAGCTCGGGGGTCCTGGGTCAGGGGCGGATCTCGTAGAAGGCGTTGATCGGGTGATCGATGTCGAGGCGGCGGAAGCGAGTGAAGCCCGCGGCCCGGGCGAGGTCCTCAGCCTTCGCAGCCGAGAGGCCCAGGGTGCCGAGCCCCGCACCCCCCGGCTCGGACAGGGCGGAGCTCATGCACGACAGCACGCTGATGCCGTACATGAGGGAGGCCATCGGGTTCTTCGCCACGTTGAGGGCGAAGGTGTCCTGCGCCTTGATGTCAGCCAGGAGCCACATGCCGTCGTCGGCCAGTGCCCACCGAATGCTCTGGATCACCGAGGCAGGGTCGGTCATGTCATGGATGCAGTCGAAGGTCGTGATGAGATCGACCGACGCGTCGGCCGGCATCGGCGACTCCCTCGGGTCGAGGAAGGCGACGTTGGTGAGGCCAGCCTCGGCCAGGCGCTGCGTGGCCCGATCGAGCGCGTGCCGCGAGATGTCGTAGCCGCGCACCTCAATGGCGGGAAAGGCGGTGGCGAGCACGAGGGCCAGCCCGCCCGCCCCGCACCCGACATCCACGACCTGGCCGCCGCGCTCGAGTCGAGCCACCACGCCGTCGAGCGCGGGGAGCACGGTGTCGATCAGGTTGGCGCGCATCCACGGCTCGAAGCCACGGGCGATGCCCTCAGCGCACTCAGGCCCGTGCTCGTCATACGCGAGGCCCAACCCGGTGCGGAAGGCCTCCGGAAGCCGTTCGAGCGTGGCCATGGTCTGGGGCACGTGATGGAAGGGGCCCATCGCGAAGGCCGGGTGATCGGGCGTGGCCAGCACCGCCGCCGCCTCCGGGGAGAGCGACAGCCGCTCCTCCTCGTCGATCTCGATCACCTTGGCCGCGCCTTGGTTGTAGGCCCACTCGCGCACCCATCGCTCGTCGAGGCCGAGGGCGCCAGCGAGGGCGTCGGTGGTCATCGGGCCGCCCTCTTCTGCGAGTGCGCCGTAGAGCCCGAGCCGGTCCCCGAGGTGGATCATCCCCGAGGTGACCGCGCCCTCCAGCTTCGAGAACACGAGAAAGGCGAACAGCCCAACCCGATCCGGGTCGAGCTCTGCGTCAGCGGTGGTCATCCCGCCGGTCTACAAGATCTGTGGAGGCCCACGCTCGGAATGCGGACGTGGGGCTTCAGAGATCTTGGGTGAGCGGGTCCCAGCCGGCGAGATCCATGAGGCGCGGGTCGTTGGAGAACATCTCGGTGATGGGCTGGAGCACTCCGATGCGCTTCTGGAGGCGCTTGATGTGCAGCTCTTCGTTCCAGATCGACAGGCTCACGGCCATGCCCTTCAAGCCGGCCCGAGCGGTGCGGCCGGAGCGGTGGAGGTAGGTCTTGTGGTCGGGCGCAGGGTCGTAGTGGATGACGACGTCGATGTCGTCGATGTGCAGGCCGCGGGCGGCCACGTCGGTGGCAACGAGCACGTCGAGCTTCCCGGTGGTGAAGAGCCGCAGGGCGTCTTCGCGCTGACCCTGCCGAAGGTCGCCGTGGATGGCTGCCGCCCGCACGCCTTCGTCGTTCAGCGCGGCGGTGAGCCGGTCGGCGACGCGCTTCGTGTTCGTGAACGCCAGCACCCGACCGCTGTTGCGGGCGATGGCCGCCGCCACCTTCACCTTGTCCATCTCGTGGACACCGACGAAGCGGTGGAGCATGGCATCGACGGTGACCGTGGCCGACTCGACCTCGTGGTACACGGGATCGTGCTGGTAGCGCTTGATGAGGCCGTCGACGACGCCGTCGAGGGTGGCGGAGAAGAGCAGCGTCTGGTGCTGGGTGTCGACGTGGCGGAGCAGCCACTCGACCTGGGGCAGGAAGCCCATGTCGGCCATGCGATCGGCTTCGTCGACGACCACGATCTCGAGGCCGCCGAGCTCCACCTCCTTGCGGTCGACGAGGTCGATCAGGCGGCCGGGCGTGGCGATGATCGCCTCGACGCCATCAGCGAGGGCCTTGATCTGCTTGTTCATGTCGGCCCCGCCGTAGACAGCCACGACTCGGCTGCCGATGGCCTTGGCCAGGGGAGCCAGCACGTCGTGGACCTGCAGGGCGAGCTCTCGGGTGGGCACGAGCACCAGGCCACGGGGCTTGCGGGGCTCGGCCTTGGCCAGGCGCTCGAGGAGGGGGAGCCCGAAGGCGAGCGTCTTGCCGGAGCCGGTCTTCGCCTTGCCGCACACGTCGCGGCCGGCGAGGGCATCGGCGATGGACAGGCGCTGGATGGCGAAGGGCTCGAGGATCCCCTGGCTCGTGAGCACGTCGACGAGGCGAGGGGAGACGCCGAGTGAGGCGAAGGTGAGCGGGGCGTCGGGCTCGACAAGAGTGGGCTCGGGCGCGGTTGTGATGTTGGTGTCGGTGTCGTTCATGGTGTTCCGCACCAGGCTACCGGCGGGGCCTGGTCATCCCTGCATCCTCAGGCGGGCAGCGCGGCCTCGATGGCACCGACGAGGGTGGGGTCCTCGGGCTCGACCTGCGGACGGAATCGACTCACGGCGCCACCCGGCGCGACCAGGAACTTCTCGAAGTTCCAGGTGACGTCGCCGGCCTTGCCGTCGGCGTCCTCCACGGCGTTGAGCTCGGCGTAGAGGGGGTGCTGATCGTCGCCGTTGATGTCGACCTTCTCGGCGAGGGGGAAGGTGACGCCGTAGGTGGTGGAGCAGAAGGTGGCGATCTCCTCCGAGGTGCCCGGCTCCTGTCCCAGGAACTGGTTGCACGGCACGCCGAGCACCGAGAACCCCCGGTCGGCGTACTCCTCGTGGATCTTCTCGAGGCCGGCGTACTGGGGCGTGAGGCCGCACTTGGAAGCCACGTTCACGATGAGGAGTGCCTTGTCCGCGTAGTCGTGGAGGTCGATGGCCGAACCGTCGAGGCCCTGGATCTTGTGGTCGTAGATCGACATGCCCGAGAACCTATCCGGCTACGTTCCCCTCGTGCGCACCGTGACGTCAGATGAGCTCGCCACCCACACCGCCCGCATTGCCGAGGACGGCTACACCATCGTGAACGATGCCATCGAGGAGAAGCTCCTCGATGCGCTCGACGCCGAGCTCCAGCGCCTCGAGCGCGACCTGGGCGCCGTGCCGGCCAACAACGACTTCGAAGGCAGCCAGACCGTCCGCATCTACAACCTGCTGGTGCACGGCAAGGCCTTCGAACGCATCCCGGTGCACCCCAACGTGCTTCCCGTCGTTGAGAGCGTGCTCGACACCGGTTGCCTCATCTCGTCGCTGTCGTCGATCGCCATCTGCGAGGGCGAGACACCCCAGCCGATCCACGCCGACGATCAGCTGATGCCGATCCCCAAGCCCCACCCGCCCACCGTGTGCAACACGATGTGGGCGCTCACCGACTTCACCGAGGCCAACGGCGCCACGCGGCTCATCCCCGGCTCGCACACGGCGGATGCCTCGCCGGTCTACGGGCAGCACTACGACTCCATCCCCGCCGAGATGCCCCGCGGCTCGGTGCTGGTGTGGCACGGCAGCCTCTGGCACGGCGGCGGCACCAACACCACCGACCAGCGCCGCGTCGGCATCGCCATGAACTACTGCGCCGGATACATCCGCCAGCAGGAGAACCAGCAGCTCGGCATCCCGCGCGACATCGCCGCCGGGTTCGAGCAGCGCCTACAGCAGCTCTGCGGCTACAGCGTGTACTTCGGCCTGATCGGTCACATCGACAAGCACGATCCGATCGAGCTCCTCCGAGGCGAGGGCGGGCTCGACATGGTGTGGGACTCGGCCTGATGACCGGTGAGCCGATGCCTCGGGCCGCCACCAGCATCACTGACGACGCCGAGCGCCTGCACCCTGTGGAGGACCCCTCGCCGCACTGGAGCGACTCTCTCTACTTCAACGCGTGGGATCCGACGACGGGCACGTTCCTGATCACGCGCATCGCCGTGCAGGCGAACGCCGGTCGCGTCACCGCCGGGATGATCGTGTGGCGCGACGGCGTGCCCGCGTACGCCTACGGGCACGACCTCGACGAGGTCCCGCCCACCGACTGGGACGTGATGGGGGTCGGCGGCCTCACCTATCGGATGCTGTCGTCCGGCTCGGCATGGGCCGTGCAGCTGGCCGACGGCGACACCCAGGCCCACCTCGAGTTCCACGGACTGGGTCCAGCGGTGTCCTACGAGGCGCATCCAGCCGGACCGCTCCCAACGGCGGTGGCCTGGGGTCACTACGAGCAGACCTGTCGCGTCACCGGCGACCTCATCGTCGCCGGTGAGCGGACCCGGTTCGATGGCTTCGGTCAGCGCGACCACTCCTGGGGCTTCCGTCACTGGGCCGGCCTGCACCAGTGGCACTGGGTCACCGGCTTCCTCGTCGACGGTCGCGGGTTCAACCTCTTCGAGGTGCAGAGCCACGACGACGTCACCACCATCAACGGCTTCGTGCAGAGCGCGGCTGGCTCCGAGTACATCGTCGCCGCCACGCGCGAGCTCGTGCGACAAGCCGACGGAGGCGCCGACCACTACCACCTGGAGCTGACCCTGGCCGGTGGGGATGTCCTGACCGTCACCGGCGACCGGGCCGGTGGCTCCATCCCAGTGCGGCCTGCCGACGATCAGCTCGTGATCGTGCACGAGACCCCGATGCGACTCTCGGCGTCAGACGCCCGCGGCCAGACCACTGCTGGCTACGGCATCTACGAGCACCTGGTGACCGAGTTCGATTGAGCACCGGTCTGGAGACGATCGCAAGCTGGCCGGGGGCTCGTCGTGCCGCGGGCTGGCTGCATCGCGACGGTCGGTCGGCGCTCGCCGGCGACACGACAGAGTTGTTCGCGCTGGCGTCCGTGACCAAGCTCCTCACGACCTGCGCCGTGCTCGTCGGCGTCGAGGACGAGAGCATCGACCTCGACGAGCCGGCGGGACCGCCCGGGAGCACGGTGCGGCTCCTCCTCTGCCACGCGTCGGGGCTGCCGTTCGACGGCGCGACACCGATCGCGGAGCCGGGACGCCGGCGGATCTACGGGAACACCGCCTTCGAGCTGCTCGGTGGTCTCGTGGCGGCGCGATCCGGTGTCCCCTTCCCGGACTACGTGCACGAGGCGGTGTGCGTGCCTCTGGAGATGACGGCCACCGTCGTGGCTGGCTCGCCGGCCCACAGCGGGCGGAGCACCATCACCGACCTGCTGCGCCTTGGCCGCGAGCTGCTCGAACCGGGACGCATCCTTGCCCACGCCACCGTGGCCGAGGCCACCACCCCGGTGCTGCCGGAGCTGGCGGGCGTGTTGCCCGGCTACGGCCGCCAGGACCCGAACCCGTGGGGTCTTGGATTCGAGCTGCACGGTCACAAGGCTCCGCATTGGATGCCTGTCGCCGCGTCGCCGAGAGCGTTCGGCCACTTCGGCCAGTCCGGTGCCTTCCTGTGGGTCGATCCGGTGGCCGGGGTGGCCTGCGCCGCGCTGGCCGACGAGGCCTTCGGGACCTGGGCCATCGAGGCTTGGCCGACACTGGGGGCGGCAGTGCTCGCGCGCTCCGCGGCTTGACGGCCGGAAGGCGGTAGGTTGCGACGGGCCCCGCGCGGGCCGGTCGGAGTGGAGGCCATGGCCAACGGGGAGAAGGGGACAGCGTTGGCCGAGCTGCGGGCTCGCACCGCCCTCCGCGGAGCCGGCCTCGACCCGAGCGCGCCCCTCGAGCGGGCCAGCAGCGTGACCAACGAGGTGTGGCTCACGCCCACCCACGTGGTGCGCGTCAACCGCTCCCATGACAACCGCCTGGCACGCGAGGCGGTGCTGGCTGCGGCCCTGCCGCACGCGGTGGGCTACCCGCGGATCGTCGCCCAGGGAGGCCCACACGGCGAGGACTGGCTCGTCACCGAGCGAGTGCCCGGTACCCCGTTGGCCCACCACTGGCCCGACCTCCGAGAGCCCGAGCGGCGACGAGCCGTCCGACAGCTCGCGCTGCGCCTGGCGGCCGTCCACGCCACGGAGGCGCCGTGTGACCTGCCGCCCGTGAGCGGCACGCCCCAGCTCCTGGAGGTGGGTGCGGCCGATCCGGCGGCCAGTGTGATCGATGCCCTCGAACGGGCAGCTCGCCTCGACTACGTCGATCCCCTGCTCATCCGCGAAGCCAGCGACCTCGTGGCGCGGGTGGGCGACGCGCTCCTGCCGTTCACAGCCACCACCCTCGTGCACGGCGATGTCACGTTCGAGAACGTGCTGTGGCACGACGGTGACGTCACCGCGCTCCTCGACGTCGAGTGGGCTCGCCCCGGTCCGAGCGACCTCGATCTCGACATCGTCCTCCGGTGCTGCGCGTATCCGCAGATGCACGTCGGCGACCGCTTCGAGGCGCGCACGCACGCCGAGGACTACGCAGACGTCCCGCGGTGGCTGGCCGAGGACTACCCCGCGCTCTTCGCGTTCCCCCGTCAGCTCGATCGGATGCGGGTGTACTCCATCGGCTACGACGTCCGCGACCTGCTTGCGTTCCCGCCCACCGTCGCCCTCAACGACCTCTCACCCCTGCACCCGTACCATCGCCTGGCGCGCGTCGTGCAACGTCGCAGCTACCTCGACGACCTCAGGGACCTCTGGACCTAGAACACGGCAGCGGCGAGGTCGCGGTTGGTGGCCGTGATGGCGGGAACCAGGCCGGCGGCCTGCGGAAGCAGCTGCTCGCAGAAGAACCGGGCCGTGAGCACCTTGCCCTCGTAGAAGGATTTGTCGGCCGGTGCCGCGTCGACCAGCGCGGCGGTGGCGGCGAGCGCTTGCCTGGCCATCACCCACCCACCGGTGACCACGCTGAACAGCCGCAGGTAGGGCGTAGCCCCCGCGAGCGCATCCAAGGGACTGCCCATCCCGTTGGCGAGGAGCCAATCGGTGGCGGTGCGCAGGGCGGCGAGGCCGTCGGCCAGCCCGCTACGGATCGAGGCGAGGTCGTCTCCGGCCGTGGCGAGGTCCGCGTCGACGGACGCGATGTGCGATACGTAATCGGCGATGGCGCCCCCGGCGCGCATCGGTAGCTTCCGGCCGACGAGGTCCATGGCCTGGATGCCGTTGGTGCCCTCGTAGATGGGCGCGATGCGGGCGTCTCGGAAGTGCTGCGCCACGCCGGTCTCCTCGATGTAGCCCATCCCGCCGAACACCTGGATGGCGAGGCTGGTGAGCTCCACCCCGAGGTCGGTGCCCCATCCCTTCGACACGGGCGTGAGGAGGTCGGCCAGCTCAGCACCAGCGGCGCGGTCGGCCTCATCCGCGCTGTGGGTGGCCCGGTCGACGGCAGCCGCGTTGAGGTAGATGATCCCGCGCAGCGCCTCGATGGACGCTCGCATGGTGAGGAGCATGCGGCGCACGTCGGGGTGGTCGACGATCGAGCTCTGCACCCCCGCCGGCGCGCCTGGCGCACGGCCCTGCTTGCGCTCCTTGGCGTAGTCGACCGCCATCTGGAAGGCCCGTTCCGAGAGCGACAGGCCCTCGAGCCCGACGGACAGTCGGGCGTTGTTCATCATCGTGAACATGTAGCGCATGCCGGCGTTCTCCTCGCCGATGAGGAAGCCGACCGCGCCCTCGCCCTTCTCGCCATAGGAGAGCACGCAGGTGGGGCTGGCCTTGATGCCCATCTTGTGCTCGATCGACACGCAGGTGACGTCGTTGCGCTCCCCCGGGGTGCCGTCGTCATCGAGCAAGTACTTCGGCACGATGAAGCAGCTGATGCCCTTGGTGCCCGGGGGCGCCGAGGGCGTGCGGGCCAGCACCAGGTGGATGATGTTCTCCGACATGTCGTGCTCGCCGAAGGAGATGAAGATCTTCGTGCCCGTGATCCGGTAGGTGCCGTCGGCCTGCGGGACGGCCCTGGTGCTGAGCGCACCAACGTCGGAGCCGGCCTGTGGCTCGGTGAGGTTCATCGTGCCGGTCCACTCGCCGGTGACCATCTTCGGGAGGTAGGTCTCGCGGTGCTCCTCAGATGCGTGATGGAGGAGCATGTCGATGGCGCCCTGGTTGAGCAGTGGGCACATCGAGAACGCCATGTTGGCTGAGGTGAGGATCTCCTGCATGGCGATGCTCATCAGCCACGGAAACCCGCCGCCGCCGTACTCCGGAGGGAACGACACGGCGCCCCAACCGGCCTCCACGTAGGCCTTGTAGGCGGCCACGAACCCGTCAGGCGTGGTGACGGTGCCGTCGTCGTTGCGGACGCTTCCCTGGAGATCCCCGACCCTGTTCAGCGGAGCGACGAGGTGCTCCATGAACCGGGCGTTCTCCGCGAGGATGCTGAACACGCCGTCGCTGTCGACGTGATCGAAGCCGGGAAGCGCCGCCACCCCGGTGAGGTCGGCAAGGTGCTCGAGCGCGAAGCGCATGTCGCGCAGAGGTGCGGTGTACTCAGCCATCTCCCCAGGTTATGCCCGCGCCTGCGCGGCGCTCGGTGCGTGCCTGCGGTCGGGCGAGGGCACGATCGCGAGAGCGCGTTCTGTGCGGCTTGGCCTGCTGGGACGAGTCGCACGTCGACCTTCCCGATCTCGACCTGGTGCTGCCCCACAACCCCGCCGGTCTCGATGGCGACGCGCATGTGATGATCGGGATGGGCCGATACGCGCGGCCGGGTCAGTTGACGGTGAGACGTTCTGTGGTGATGCGGGCGAGCTCGGCAATGAGCTCAAAATCGTTGTCGAGGTGGAGCACGGTGAGGTCGGCCAACTCGGCGGTCGCAGCGATCAGAAGGTCCGGGATCGACGGGGCTCGGTGCTGTCCCCGAGCTGCGAGCATCGACTGGAGTTGCACGGCGCGATCCTCGATTCGCGGTGTGAGGTACTCGACGGGCATCGACGCGATCGGCGGCCCGGAGAGCAGGGCGTCGTGACCGGCAGCCGAGCGCGCGGAGTATCCGACCTCCAGCCGAGTGACGGTGGAGATGCTCCCGAACGGGATTATGGGCGGGTGATCTCCAGCGACCTTCACCGGCACTTGGAGGGCAGTCTGCGGATCCTCGACGGGAGGCCGCGGACGGAGTCTGTCGGGCGAGTTCGAGAGGCTGATGAGTCAGTCAGATCCGATGACGCAGAACTCGTTGCCTGCTGGATCCAGGAGCACGCGAGTAGTCCACTCGCCTGCCTCGGTCCGTGACACCGATGAGGCTCCCGCGACCAGCATCTCGTCGACAAGGGAGCGCGCATGATCAACGAAGAGATCGAGATGAAGCCGAGCCTTGCCCTCCTTCGGTTCGGGGACGGTCTGAAAGGTCACGAACGGAGGTCCGTCCGGGCCGTCGTCGCGCCGCTCGATCGTCACGTAAGTGCTTCCGGGCGCCCCGGGACGCCGCGTGTATCCGAGGAAGCGTTCCCAGAACGCGGCCAGCTGCGCCGCGTCAGCGCAGTCCACCGTGACTCCCACCTGTCGTGGCGTCATGAATCTCCTGACGGTTCAATCCCTCGGTGCGGCGCGCGTGAGGCTAGAGAAGCGCCCCGACACGGTTCGCAGGATTTTGACTGCCCCTGCTCGCCGGAAGTGCGCAGCAGATGCCGGTCAGATCGGGCAGCCGGTTCGCCATGACCCCGATGTTCGCCGTCGCCGTCTCTGCCCCCTGAGTCGCGCCGAGCGATCTCACCCAAGGTGAGGGACACTTGGCGGAGAGACGGAGGCGATCATGTCCGGAATCGCAGTCATCACCGAAGCGTGCATCGACACCAAGGACCGGGCGTGCGTTGACGTCTGCCCCGTGCAGTGCATCTACGAGTTCGACCCCGCCAAGAACCTCCTCTACTCCGAAGAGGAGGCCGGCAGCGGCGTCACGGAGAACACGCACCAGCCGAACCCCGATGCGATCGCCATCTTCGGTGACACGACGCTCTACGTGAACATGGACGAGTGCACGTCATGCACGGCCTGCTACCAGCCGGACGTCTGCCCGGTCGGGGCGATCTACACCGAGGAGGCCGTCCCCGACGGCCAGACGAAGACGACGTACAACAAGGAAGACCCGAACAAGGGCCACGACCACACGTTCTTCATCCAGCACAGCCGGGATGTCTTCGCCGACTGAACTCGGCGGTGCCACCGAAGGGGGCGACCACTCGCGTCCGCCGGCGAGCGCATTCTCGAGCCTCTCCTCACGTAGAGGTGGAGCCTCAGAACGACCTGCCCTCACGGGTAGGCGCATCGCTCCGTCCGACTGACCGGCTCAGAAGCCCATGCTCCCATCTGACAGTGGCCCTCATCTGCCGATCTGACGACAACCGTCACACGCGCCGTGGCCGAGATCCGGCTGTGGGCTGTGCATGCGGCGACGCCAGATACCGGGCAGACTGTCTCCCGTCCCGGCCGGTTGGCCGGGCAGAGTTCGACGGGACGGTTCGCATGAATCCGAACAAGGCATTGTGGGAGAAAGGCGACTTCACCAGGATCGCCTCGAGCATGCGCGACAGCGGCGAAGAGCTTGTCAACCGACTCGCGATCACCAAGGGGCTCAAAGTGATGGACCTGGGGTGCGGCGACGGCACCACGGCCATCCCAGCCGCTCGGCTGGGTGCAGAGGTCCTTGGGGTAGACATCGCGAGCAACCTCGTCGAAGCGGGGAATCGTCGGGCTGGAGCAGAAGGCCTCACCAACATCCGGTTCCAAGAGGGCGACGCGTCCGATCTGGCCGAGCTCGAGTCCGACACGTTCGATCTCGTCGTAAGCATCTTTGGCGCAATGTTCGCTCCGCGACCCTTCGAGGTCGCCAAGGAAATGGTGCGCGTGACCCGGCCGGGCGGCCGGATCGTCATGGGAAACTG
>JBKJIE010000062.1:0-22193 GCA_046598715.1 Acidimicrobiales bacterium
CGATCTTCGCGGTGCTGCTCCGCGAGCGCACCTTCGAGCTCACCCAACCGCACGACACCTATCGCAACGACCACTCCAAGATGGTCGTGCAGCTCGCCCAGCCCTGCGCCGCCCGGATGTTCCCCCGATGATGCCCCTTCACAGCCTCTGTGGAGGCGCACACCCGGCCGCCGCCCCACTCTGCCCTCTTGCCCGCTTTTGTGTGCGCCCAGCCCCGCATGGCGATGCTGAGTGCACACAGAACTTGTGGGTGTGGGGGTGGCTGTGAGCGGGTGGCGGATCGTCGTGGACAGCGACCTCTGCCAGGGGCACGGCGTGTGCGAGTCGGAGGCGCCCGAGGTGTTCGCGGTGTCGAAGGACGGCGTGCTCACCGTGCTGCAGGAGGCGCCGGCCGATGGCGAGCGCGCCCGCGTCGAGCTGGCCGTGCGGTTCTGCCCCACCCATGCCCTGTCGATCATCGAGGAGCCCTGATGCCGTTCCCGCGAGAAGAGCTGGAAGAGATGGTGGAGCGCTGGCTCCAGGCCAACCGCGACGCGGAGGCCGCGGGCGACTGGCGGCCGATGGCTGACCTGTTCGCGGAGGACGCCACCTACGGCTGGAACTACGGCCCCGAGCACGAGTTCATGGCGGTGGGACGCGAGGAGATCCGCGAGATCGCGCTCGGCCTGGAGATGGGCGGCCTCGACGGGTGGGAGTACCCGTACGAGGAGATCCTCATCGACGAGAAGAAGGGCATGGTCGTCGGCTTCTGGCGCCAGATCGCGCTCGCCACCCGCGCTGACGGCACTCGCTACGAGGTGGCGGGCATCGGCGGCTCGTGGTTCGGTTACGCCGGCGACTACAGGTGGCGGTTCCAGCGCGACTGGTTCGACTATGGCAACGCCGCGGCGTGCTTCCTCGAGATGATCGGCGACGGCACCCTCTCCGAGGGGATGACCGCACGCATGCACCGCTCGCTCGGTGGCGGTCTCCCAGGTCACTACGACATCGGCAAGGCCCCCGCCTCGATCTGGCCGTCCCGATGATCCACCCCCGCCCCCGCCCGCCATCTGTGTGCACGCAGCCACGGATGCCGTGGCTGCGTGCACACAGAACCGGTCAACCGAAGGACGGACGCACATGAGCAGGTTCACCGACAAGGTCGCCATCGTCACCGGCTCGGCCGGTGGGATCGGCGAGGCCTACGCCCGCGCGCTGGCGGCCGAGGGAGCGAACGTCGTCATCGCCGACATGGATGCCGAGCGCGGCGAGGTGGTGGCCAAGGACATCGGCACGGCCGCTCTGTTCGTGCGCACCGACGTGGCCGGCGTCGCGTCAGCGGACGCGTTGGCGGCGGCCACGGTGGAGCACTTCGGTGGCATCGACCTGCTCGTGAACAACGCCGCCATCTACGGCGGCATGCAGCTCGACACGCTGCTCACCGTCGACTGGGACTACTACCGCCGCTTCATGTCGGTGAACATGGACGGCGCCCTCGTGGTCACCCGTGCCTGCTTCAAGCACCTCAGCCGGCGGGGTGGCGGTGCGATCGTCAACCAGTCGTCGACGGCGGCGTGGCTCTACTCGGGCTTCTACGGCCTGGCCAAGATCGGCATCAACGGCCTCACCCAACAGCTGGCCGCCGAGCTCGGCGGGCGCAACATTCGGGTGAACGCGATCGCGCCGGGGCCGATCGACACCGAGGCCACCCGCACGGTCGTGCCCGCCGAGATGATCGACGACATCGTCAAGGGCCTCTCGCTCAAGCGCCGCGGCACCCCCGAGGACCTCGTGGGCATGTGCCTGTTCCTGCTGTCCGACGAGGCGGCGTGGATCACCGGCCAGATCATCAACGTCGACGGCGGACAGATCACCCGCTCATGACCGCCCCCCTGACAGCTTCTGTGTGCACTCAGCCGCGAATGACGATGCTGAGTGCACACAGAACGGGTGGGGGTGACGGGTGACGGGCTCCGTGACTGGCTCCGTGCCGGGTCTCGTGGCGGGGTTCATCGGGCTGGGGCAGATCGGCGCGCCGATGGCGGGACGGCTGGTCGACTGGCCGGGCGGCCTGGTGGTGTTCGACCTGCGGCCTGAGACAGCGGCACCCCTTGTCGAGCAGGGCGCTCGGCTGGCCGAGTCGGTGGCGGAGATCGGCGCGACCGCCCAGGTGATCTCGGTGATGGTGCTGAACGACGAGCAGGTGCGCTCGGTCGTCGCCGACCTGCTCACCACGGCGTCGCCCGGGACGGTCATCGCGGTGCACTCCACCATCCGAGCGGAGACGGCTGAGGAGCTAGCCGTGGTAGCCGCCGAGCACGGCGTCGACCTGCTCGACGTGCCGGTCAGCGGTGGGTTCATGGGTGCCCACGACGGCACGCTCGCTGCCATGGTGGGCGGCGAGAGCGCCGCCTACGAGCGGGCCAAGGAGGTCTTCGCTCATTGGGCCACGGTGGTGGTGCACATGGGCCCGGTCGGCGCGGGCACTCGCACCAAGCTCGCTCGGAACCTGCTCCACTTCATCGCCTACACAGGCGCCGCCGAGGCCCAGCGCCTGGCCGAGGCGGCCGGCCTCGACCTGCGCAAGCTCGCCCGCGTGGTGCGCCACAGCGACTCGGTCACCGGCGGGCCTGGTGCGATCATGCTCCGCGACACCACGGCCCCCCTCGCGCCTGACGACGACTGGTTCGACGTGCTGTCCCACACCCGCGATCTCGGCGAGAAGGACCTCACGCTGGCCCTCGAGCTGGCGGAGGACCTCGGCGTGGACCTGCCCCTCGGGCGCCTCGCCCTGCGCGACTTCGCCAGCGGGCTCGGCGTGCCGCACCCTGAGTCCTAGAAAGGGCGGACCTCCGAACAGGGCCTGAGCGCGGTCTTCCCCCGAGCCTGTGCTGTCAGCGCACCCTCGGTGTGCACCTGCAGCACAAGTTCGGGGGTGGGGGCAGCACCCTTGTGGGGTTGGGCCGCATCTCCGGGGCGGGCTGGCCGGATCCACCAGCCGGGCTGGCAGAATGGCCGGTCCCATGAACCGGTCCGTGCGCCTCCGACGGTGGCAGAAGGAGGCGCTCGACCGCCTCGATGCCCATCCCGGGCCGGACTTCCTCGCCGTCGCCACGCCAGGGGCCGGCAAGACCACGTTCGCCCTCACAGCGGCGCTCCGCCACGTGGCCGCCAACCCGTCCCACCGTCTGGTGGTGGTCGCGCCGACCAGTCACCTCAAGCTCCAGTGGACCCACGCCGCGGCTCGCTTCGGCCTCCACCTCGAGCCCCGGTGGGCCTCATCGGCGGGCCGCCTTCCGAACGACATGCACGGGGTCGTGGTCACCTACCAGCAGGTGGCGGCCAACCCGGGGGCGTTTCGCCAGCACGCCGAGCGCTGCCTCGTCATCCTCGACGAGCTCCACCATGCCGGCGACGACCGCGCCTGGGGCGACGCCATCCGAGTGGCGTTCCAGCCCGCCCCCCGGCGGCTCGCCATCTCCGGCACACCGTTTCGCAGCGACACCCACGCCATCCCGTTCGTGGAGTACCACCTCGACGAAGCGCGTCCCGACTACGAGTACGGCTACGACGAGGCGCTGGCCGACCGTCGCGTGGTGCGACCAGTGTGGTTCCCCCGCATCAACGGGTTCATGGAGTGGACGGCGCCCGACGGATCAGCCTCCGCGGCGAGCTTCGACGACGACCTCGATCGCCAGCACTCGGCGCAGCGCCTCCGCACGGCCCTCAGCCTCGAGGGCGACTGGCTTCCGACGGTGCTCGACCAGGCCAACCAACGGCTCATGGAGCTTCGCCGCTCGCACCCTGCCGCGGCGGGCCTCGTGATCGCGGCTGACCAGGAGCACGCCCGCGGGATCGCTCGCCTCCTCCACCAGCGGCACCACGTGTCGGCCGTGATCGCCACCTCCGACGACCCGGCCGCGTCCACCCGCATCGCCCGGTTCGCCGAAGGGACCCTCCCGTGGATCGTGGCCGTGCGCATGGTGTCGGAAGGGGTCGACATCCCGAGGCTGCGGCTGGGGGTGTTCGCCACCACCACCACGACCGAGCTGTTCTTCCGTCAGGCCGTCGGTCGCTTCGTGCGCCACACCGGTGGTGCCGCCTCCGACGAGCGAGCGTGGCTCTTCATCCCCGACGACCCACGCCTGCGCACCTGGGCCAACGGCATCGCGGAGCAACGGCGCCACAGCCTGGCCCGGCCCCCACAGGCCGACGAGGACCACCCCGCGCAGGATGCCGAGGCGCTCGACGAGGTCGCGCAGGAGGCCGAGGAGCAGCTGTCGCTCTTCGCGGTGCTCTCCTCGCACGTGCTCCACACCGACGCCACCGGGTCGGTCTTCGACGCGCTGCCCGATCTCGCCACCGATCAAGGCAATGACGACGACGACGGCAGCATCCCCATCGACCTGCCTGCCGCCCCGCGACCGGGCGCGGGACGGTACGGCGTGGCCCTGCCGGACGACCTCGGTGGGCGGCCGCTCGCCGAGGTGAAGCGCGAGCTCCGTGCCGCCAACGCTGACCTCGGCCTGCACCTGGTGCGGTTCACCGGCATGTCGCACCGGGAGGTCAACGGCCGGCTCAACCGGCTCGCGGGCGTGCAGCGCGTCACCGAGGCCACGCTCGAGCAGCTGCGCAAGCGAGCCGACCATGCCGAGCGCTGGATCAGCAGCCTGTAAACGCCCCAGTTCGGGCCAACGAGTCGAACTCGGCTCGTCAGGCCGTAGACTTGGGTGCGCAACTTGCAAGGCTGGCGGGGCGGGGGGTGAACCATCTCCGTGAGCGAAGACGAACCTGGTAGCCCCGGCGCCCTGTCGGCCGACGCACTGGACACCCTGTGCCAGGTGTCGTCGGCGCTCCTGGGCGTGGCCGGGTTCGACGGTCGGCTCCGTTGGGTGAACCCGGCGCTCGTGCACGCGGTCGGGTTCTCGCGCGATGAGCTGCTCGCGATGCCGTTCATCGACGTGGTGCATCCGGATGACGTGGACGCCGTTGTCGAGCTACTCGGGGCGTTGGCCACCGAGGGCGGTGGCCCGTCGATCGAGATTCGCGCCGTCGGCAAGGACGGCACGATCCGGTGGCTCAGGACCGCTGCGAGAGTGGTCGACGATCTCGTGTACTTCTCTGCGGTCGACCTCACCCAAGAGCGTCAGAGCGCTGAGGCGCTGGCGGCCGCGAACGCGTCGTTGCGGCTCTTCGGTGCGGGGGTGGCCCACGATCTGCGCACGCTGCTGTCGGTGATCGAGGGCGCGGCCGGGCAGCTGGTGAGGTGGGTGCGCGACGACCCGACCCACGCCGACGTTGACGTGCTCGGCGCTGCGTTGGTGCGCAACGCGCGTCGAGCGTCGATCTTCGTCGAGGCTCTGCTCGCCGTGGCCCATCGGGGCGAGGTGCACCAGGCCACGGTCGGACTCGCCACGATCGTCGCTGGCGCCGCCGATGACGTCGCGGCCGACGCGGCCGCCGTCGGTGGGACCATCCGGTGGAATCCCGATCTACCCACTGTCCGCGTGAACCCCGTGCTGCTGCGGGCCACGTTGGCGAACCTGTTCTCCAACTCGCTGCGCTACGCGAGCGCGATGACAGCGCCACAGCTCGTCGTCGAGGCCATGCAGCAGGGCGACGTGGTCAGTGTGTCGGTGAGCGACAACGGCCCGGGCATCGCGGCGCCCGATCTCTCGGCGGTGTTCGAGCCCTTCGAGCGTCGACAGCCTGGGCCGACGGTGACCCCCGAGGGCGACCTGGCCCCGATCCCGAGCGGGTACGGCCTGGGTCTCGCACTGTGCCGCCAGGTGGTGGAAGCGCACGGAGGCCGGATGTGGGCTGAGTCGGCGCCCGGCGCCGGCACCACCATGCGGATGGAGCTGCCAGCGGCCGCGTCCGCCCGCTGACGGCCTCGAGCGCCGCCCCTCTCGCCATTTACCGCACCAGGTGGCAGGCATACGCTTGCCCTCGACGGCAGGGGGTCAGCGGGACGCCTTGCAGCAAGAGAAAGCAAGGCGATGGCCACTGGCACCGTGAAGTTCTTCAACAACGACAAGGGCTACGGCTTCATCACCCAGGAGGACGGGGCCGATGTGTTCGTGCACTTCTCCAACATCGAGGGTGAGGGGTTCAAGTCGCTCGAGGAGGGGCAGAAGGTGGAGTTCGAGGTCGCCCCGGGCCGAAAGGGCGATGAGGCCACCGGCGTCCGCGTGATCGGCTGAACAGCGCTTGAGCACTGCCGCCGCCCCTCGGCTCCAGTCGGGGGGCGGCCGCGCGTCCGCCTACGTGTAGAGCGCCTCGATCTCGGCCGAGTACTTGGCGTGGATGCCCTTGCGCTTCAGCTTGGAGGTGGGGGTGAGCTCCTCGGAGTCGGGGAGCCACTCGTCGCCGAGCACGGTCACCTTCTTCACCCGCTCAGCGTTGTTGAAGCCGGCCATGGCGTCCTCGAGGCAGCGCTCCACCTCGGCGACGACGGCCTCGTGGGCCGCGAGGTCGGCCATTGACTGGAACTCGATGCTGCGCTCCTTGGCCCACACCGGGGCCACCTCGCCGTCGAGCACCACGAGGGCCGATACGAACGGTCGCTGGTCGCCGATGGCGAGGGCCTGGGCCACGAGGGGGATCATCTTGAGGGCGGCCTCGAGGTTGGCAGGGCTGATGTTCTTGCCGCCCGCCGTGATGATCAGCTCCTTCTTGCGATCGATGATGCGCAGGTACCCCTCATCGTCGAACTGGCCGATGTCGCCCGAGTGCAGCGTGCCGTCGGGGTCGAGGGCCTCGGCGGTCTTCTCAGGATCATCGAGGTACCCGGTGAAGATGTTGCCGCCGCGCATGCAGACCTCGCCGTCTTCGGCGAGGAAGCACTCGGTGCCGGGGAAGGCCCGACCCACCGTGCCGGCCTTCACGCGGGTGGGCTCCCAGGTCATCGGCCCCGTCGACTCCGACATGCCGTAGATCTCCGACATCGGCACACCGATGGCCCGGTACCAGCTGATGAGCTCGGCGGGGATCGGCGCGGCTCCGCTGATCGCGTACTCCAGGGCGTCGAGGCCGATGAGGGCCCGCACGTTCGCGAACGCCACCGAGTCGAGGAAGGCCCACGTGGCGTCGTCGTCGGCGCTGGCCGTGCCCAGGGTGCGACGCTCGACGATGGGGATGGCGGTGGCGATCGCGTCGTCGAACTTCTGCTTCTGGTCGGGGTCGGCGCCGAGGGCGGCCTGCACCCCGGCGTAGATCTTCTCCCAGACGCGCGGCACCCCGAACATGATCTGCGGGTGCACCTCCCGCGCGTACGCGGCGATCTGCCCCGGGTCGGGGCACGTGGTGACCTCATAGCCGCCCATCACCGCCAGGTAGTGGGTGGACATCCGCTCAGCGATGTGGGCCATCGGCAGGTAGGAGATCGCCCGGAAGCCCACCGGATCGACAGCGAGCATCTCGAGGTAGCCCTCGGCGGTCCACACCACGTTGTAGTGGGTGAGCATCACGCCCTTGGGCGGTCCGGTGGTGCCTGACGTGTAGATCACGGTGGCCAGGGTGTCAGGGGTGCAGTTGCCGAGCTCGGCGGCGAGGTCGAGCGGGGCGGCACCGTAGATCTCGTCGCGCACCCCGGCCATGGCCAGGTTCACGATGACCTTCAGGTCAGGCAGCTGGTCGCGCACCTCGTCGAAGCGCGCCGCGAAGGCGTCGTTCTCGACGATGGCGAGCTTGGCCCGACAGTGGCCGACGAGGTACTCGACCTGGTCGGACGACGACGAGTTGTAGATGGAGATGGACGTCGCGCCCAGGGCGGCGATGCCGAGGTCGATGAAGTGAAAGTCCGGGATGTTGCGCATCATCAGCACGACGCGGTCGCCCGGGCCGACCCCCAACGAGCGGAGGTGCGCCGCCACGGCGGCCACTCGGTCGCGGTGGTCGGCGAAGGTCCACTCCTCGAAGGAGCCGTCGGCTCGCTTCTCGCGCAGCGCAACCTGCTTCGGGTGCGCGGCGACGGTGTCGAGGTAGCGGCTGACGATCGTCTGTCCTTCTACGGCAGCGTCGAGCTGTGCCCTGCTGATCTCCAACGTGACCCCTCCGAGTGTGTCCCCTATGGGGCCCTCATTGTGGTCGAACGGCTGGCTCCCTGCCGCGTGTCTGGGGTCGGACGACCCCGAGGTCAGAGGGGGAGGGAGACGCGCACGAGCGCGCCCGGGCCGGGGTGGTTGGTGTCGATGGCGATCGTGCCATCGAGGATCTCGATGAGGGTTCGGGCGATGGCCAGGCCGACACCCAGGCCCGGGACCGACGCGTTGCTCTGTGAACGGGTGAACATCTCGAACGCTGTGTCTCGCACGTCGTCGGGGAACCCCGGGCCGCGATCGCGAACCTCCACCGTCCAGCGGTCAGCTTCGGTGCGGGCGGTGAGCTCGGCCACCCCGCCGTACTTCACGGCGTTGTCGACGAGCAGGCCGAGAGCGCGGGTGAGCAGGGCGCGGTCGGCGACGATGGGACGGTCGACCGCGACGGTGATGAGGACCTGGTCGGGCTCGGCCGACGACGCCCCAACCGCGTCGAGCACGTCCGCGACTACGAGCCTCTCGGGCTGGGGGGTGAGCACCCCGCCCTCGATCCTGCTGAGGATGAGCAGCTCCTCGATGAGGTCGCCCAGCCGCGCTGACGCGGCCCGCGAGCGCTCCAGCATGTGGAGGCGCTGCTCCGTGTCGAGACGGTCGTCGTGGGCGATGAGCGTCTCGAGAAACCCGTTGATGATCGTGATCGGCGTGCGCAGCTCGTGCGAGACACGGGAGATGAAGTCGGACTTGAGGCGTTCGAGCTCCATCACCTCCGCGAAGAGCTGGGCCCGCTCGAGGGCGCCTGCGATCTGGCCGGCTGCGATGTCGAGGAGCGCTTCGTCGGGTTCTGAGAAGCGCGCGCCGGACGCGGCGTGGACCACGAGGCGGCCGAGTGGGTGGGTCCGGCCCTCGAGTGCCAACGTCAGCGCGTCTCCCGCCTGCGACTCCCGATCCAGGTCGAGCGCGTCGAGCTCCCGCTCAGCGGCCGGATGGGTGGCGGCCAGCACCAGGCCATCGCGCGTCGTCAGCCAGAGGCTCACGCGGCCGAGGTCGATCTCCGGTTCCAGCACGCTGATCGTGCGGGCGAGGATCGCCGCCGGCGCGAGCGCGTTGCCCGCCGCCCGCGACAGCGACGCGACCACCGTTGCCACGTCTTCGAGCCCCCTGCTCATCGGGTCATCATGCCGGATCGAGGGCCGGGGGTGGTCGAACGGGCGCGCCGGGTTGCGGAGCGGCGGGTGGCCTGGGCAGACTTGACCGTCCGGTCAAGAGTCTCTGCGTCCAGAGGCCCTTGCGTCGTCGAACCCCTGAGGAGCCATCCCATGCCCACCGCCGTCATCGTCGACGCCGTCCGCACCGCCGGCGGCAAGCGCAACGGAAGGCTCTCGGGCTGGCACCCGGCCGATCTCGCCGGTGAGGTGCTGCGACAGCTCGTCGAGCGCAACCAGCTCGATCCCGCGCTCGTCGAAGACGTGATCATGGGCTGCGTCATGCAGGTCGGCAGCCAGGGCCTCAACATCGGCCGCAACGCCGTGCTGGCCGCCGGGTTCCCCGAGTCGGTGCCGGCCACGTCGGTCGACCGCCAGTGCGGTTCGTCGCAGCAGGCCGCGCACTTCGGTGCCCAGGGCGTCATCGCGGGCGCCTACGACATCGTGATCGCCGCCGGCGTGGAGGTCATGACCACCACCCCGATGGGTGCATCGATGACCCCCGGCTCGATGCCCTTCGGTCCCGGCGTGCTCTCCCGCTACCCGAACCTTGTTCCCCAAGGCATCTCCGCCGAGATGATCGCGGAGAAGTGGGGCATCTCCCGTGAGGCGCTCGACGCCTTCGGCGCCGAGTCGGTCCGCCGCGCCGAGGTGGCCACCGCGGAGGGTCGCTTCGAGAACGAGATCGTCGGCGTCACCGAGAAGCGCCTCGACAAGGAGACCGGCAACGTCGTCGAGAGCAGCGACCTCGTGCTGCAGGACGAAGGCATCCGGCCCGGCACCACGCCAGAGTCGCTCGCCAACCTCAAGCCCGCCTTCAAGCCTGATGGCATCGTCACGGCCGGCAACTCCAGCCAGATCTGCGACGGCGCGTCGGCCATGCTCATCATGAGCGAGGAGAAGGCCAAGCAGCTCGGTCTCACCCCGCGGGCCCGCTTCCACACCTTCGCCCTCGCCGGCGTCGACCCGGTGACGATGCTCACCGGCCCCATCCCCTCCACGGCGAAGGCGCTGGCCAAGTCCGGCCTCACGATGGACGACATCGACCTCTTCGAGGTCAACGAGGCCTTCGCCTCGGTCGTGCTCGCCTGGGAGAAGGAGCTCAAGGCCGATCTGGGCAAGACCAACGTGAACGGTGGCGCCATCGCTCTCGGCCACCCCCTCGGCGCCTCAGGCACCAAGCTCATGGCCACGCTGCTCAACGAGCTCGAGCGCACGGGTGGCCGCTACGGCCTCCAGACGATGTGCGAAGGCGGCGGGCTCGCCAACGCCACCATCATCGAGCGGCTCGGCTGATCCCGAGATCGCATCCAGCTGCGCGAACGGGCACCCCGATGGGGTGCCCGTTCCGCGTGTGGCCCTAGCCTGTGCGCGTGAAGCGACCGTCGATCACCCGGGGACCGCTCCTGCTGCTCGGCCTGTTCGTCGCCGTCGGGTGGTTGGTCACCAACGCGTCGGTGGTCGCGCTGCTCGTGGCTGCGATGGCCGTGTTCGTCGTCTTCAAGACGGGCTTCGCGATGCTCGGTGGGCTGGCTCAGCCGGTGCCCGAGCCGCCTCCTGCGGGCGAGCTGCGGAAGGTGAAGATCACCTACCGGTGCAGCATCTGCGGCACCGAGGTGCGCATGACCGTTGCCAACGACGAGATGCCCGACCCGCCTCGGCACTGCCAGGACGACATGGACCTCGTCACCCCGGTCGACGACCTCTGAGGCGTTGTCCACAGGTTGTGGACAACCTGTGGAGCGTCACACAGATGTAACTTGCTAGCCACCTGCCGGATGCCTGGCCGCAAGGGCAGGGTCAGCGCGGTCAGCGGTACTGCGTGGCGGTCATGATGCCGCCCAGGATCGAGCCCAGCCCGACCAGCAGGTAGCTGTTCTTCGTGCCACCAGGGAGCACGCCGAGGTAGTTGCAGAAGATCACGGCGAGCCCGATGCCGAGCAGCGCGAACATGAGGATCGGCACCCAGCGGGGGCTGACCTTGTACGACTGGGGGATCGGAGGGGTGTAGCGGCTCGACGGCTCGGGCCGCTGTGGCCGCTGGTGGCCGCCCTTGGGCGTCACGCGCCCGCCCTGCACCTTGCGCTTCGGGGGCTTCGTGGCCATGAGGTGCGACACTACCCGCGGCGGCGACCAGACTGACCCCGTGGCCCCCGACTCGCACGACGTCACGGAGACGCTGGCCGCCATCGACATCGGCACCAACTCCGTGCACGGCGTTGTGGCTCGGATGACCGCTGGCGAGGGTGGCCCCCGCATCGAGGTGCTCGAGCGCCAGAAGGACATGGTGCGCCTCGGGTCGAGCGGCGGCGACATCAGCGAGCTGTCGACCGAGGCCCTCGACCGGACGGTGGCGTCGCTCGAGCGGTTCCGTCAGGTGGCGGAGGTCCACGGCGCGCCCATCAGCGCCGTGGCCACCTCCGCGGTGCGCGAGGCCGCCAACGGGCAGGTGCTCATCGAACGGGCCTGGTTGGAGGCCGGCGTCCACGTCGATGTCGTGTCCGGTGTGGAGGAGGCCCGCCTCATCCACCTCGGCGTGCTGCAGGCGGTGCCGGTGTTCGACCAGCGCCTGCTCCTGTGCGACATCGGGGGCGGGAGCACGGAGCTCCTCGTCGGCCTGCGCGGCGAGGTGCTGGCCTCACGGTCGCTCAAGCTGGGCGCCATCCGCCTCACGCGTCGCTTCTTCGACGGCACGCTCCTGCACCCAGGAGCGGTCGATGCCTGTCGTCGCCACGTGCGCTCCACCCTGGCGCCGTTCGCGCGGGAGATCCGCGCCCTCGGCGTGGAGGTCGTCGTGGGATCGTCGGGCACGGTCATAGCGCTGGCCGAGATGGCCGCAGTGCGGGCCACGGGAGCTCGTCCTCGCACCGTCAGCAACCTCGTGCTCACTCGTGAGGGCCTCGACGGCGTGGTGGCCGAGCTGGTCGCGGCGCCCACGTCCGAGGCCCGGGCCGAGCTCCCGGGGATGGACCCTGGGCGGGCCGACATCGTGCTGGCTGGCGCGCTCATCCTCGAGCAGGTGGTGCACGGGCTCGACATCGCCGAGGTGGTGATCTCCGACTACGCACTGCGGGAGGGTGTGCTGCTCGACGCGTGGCGCCGCCGCCATGGTGGGTCGCTGCACCACCTCTCCGACCTCCGGCGCCGTAGCGTGGCTGACCTGGCCCAGGGCATGGATCCCGATCCGCAGCACTCGGCGCAGGTCGCACGTCTGGCCCTCGAGCTCTTCGATGCCACGCGCGATCGTCACGACTTGGGCGACGAGGCTCGCGAGCTCCTCGAGGCGGCGGCGCTGCTGTGCAACGTGGGGATGTTCCTGTCCTACGCCCAGCACCACAAGCACAGCTACTACGTGATCCGCAGCTCAGATCGCCTCAGCGGGTTCAAGGAGCACGAGGTGGAGCTGATCGCGCTGGTGGCGCGCTACCACCGCAAGTCCGAGCCGCGCCGCAAGCACGCCGAGTTCGCAGCGCTCGACGACGATGACCAGCAGCTGGTGCGGTGCCTCGCCGGTCTGCTGCGGGTGGCCATCGGTCTCGACCGCAACCACGGCGCGCGAGTGGCGGGCGTCGCCGTGAACGATGCGGGCGACCGTCTCGTCATCCAGACCCACGCGGTCGGCTCGGAGGACGTCAGCCTCGAGCTCTACGCCGCCAATGCTGGCAAGGACCTCCTCGAAGCGACGCTCGGGGTGCCGATCGAGGTCCGCTGACGCGCTCGGTCAGATCGAGACCACGAGGGAGGTGTCAGTGGCCACGGCGTCGGCGAGCGCGTTGTCGGCGGCCATGTAGAGGCTGTCGGCATCGCCGGCGTGCTCCGGGTAGCCCGCCACCCCGACCGCGTAGCGCAGGGGCACCTCGGCTCCGCCCGGGAGCAGGAACGTGGCGCCAATGGTGTCGATCGCGCTCTGCAGCAGCTGCGCGGCCTCCGCGGCGGTGGAGCCAGGGAGCACGATGGCCAGCTCGTCGCTTCGAGTGAGACCGAGCGCGGCACCGTCGGGGAGGAGGGCGCGGGCCCGACGGATGAGCTCGCCAGCGACGTAGTCGGAGCCCTCGCTACCCACGGTGGTGGTGATCTCCGGCAGTGACCGCAGCCGCACGAGCACGAACGCCGTGGCTTGATCTGGGGTGGCGACCGTGAGCTCATCGATCAGTCGGGCCTCGACGTACGCGTGGCCGAGCAAGCCGGTGACGTCGTCGGCCGCGGCGGCCTCGCGCAGCCGGGCGGCGCTGGCGATGCGCTCCATCACCAGCTCCGCGAGGGTGTTGACGTTGAACGGCTTCGTGACGAACGCGTCGATCCCGCCAGTGTTGGGCACGAGCTCCTGCGCGTCAGGACGGGCGCTCACGATGATGACGGGCAGCAGGGCGTAGCGGGGGTCGGTGCGCAGCAGCCGGTAGGCCTCGGCGCCGCTGAAGCCCCGCAGGTTGAGGTCGAGGAGGATGCAATCGGGTGCCTGCTCGTCGAGTGCCTCGAGCACGGCCAACGGCGTGTCGGGGTCGATGTGGACGAGGTCGTACCCCGACGCCCGGAAGTAGGCCCGCAGGAAGTCGGCGATGTCGTGCTCGTCCTCGACGACCATCACCCGCTGCGTGGCGGCCAGTCGCCGGGCGACTGAACCGAGGCGGTGATCTTCAGGCATCCGACTACCCTCCACCTCTTGTGACGACCCGTGTGCTCGTGATCGACAACTACGACAGCTTCGTCTACAACCTTGTGCAGTATCTCGGCGAGCTCGGCGCCGAACCGATGGTCCATCGCAACGACGAGCTCACGCTGGAGCAGATCATCGCACTCGATCCCGACGCCGTGCTGATCTCACCCGGACCGGGCACGCCAGACGACGCCGGTGTGTCCAACGACGTGATCCGCGCCCTCGGCGGCAAGGTCCCGGTGCTCGGTGTGTGCCTCGGTCACCAGTGCATCGGTCAGGTCTACGGCGGGGAGGTGGTGCGAGCACCCCAGGTCATGCACGGCAAGACCTCGCTCATCCGCCATCGCGGCACGGGCGTGTTCGCCGGCCTGCCCGATCCACTCGAGGCCACCCGCTACCACAGCCTCGTGGTCGACCGAGCCTCGGTGCCCGACGTCCTCGAGATCACCGCCGAGACAGAAGACGGCATCATCATGGGGCTCCGCCACCGCGAGCTCGGCGTGGAGGGCGTGCAGTTCCACCCCGAATCGATCCTCACCGTGGGCGGGCACGACCTCCTCCGCAACTTCCTGGCCGGCGCCCTCATCGACCGCTAGGAGCGGCGCATCACGGGGGTCCCGACACGAGGCGGCCCACGACGATCGTCACGGTGCTCCCCTTGTCGGCGGTGGTGTTGCCGGCCGGGTCCTGGGAGAGCACCCGACCGTCTTCCGCGGAGTCGACCGTCTCCTGCTCGGTGACGTTCACCGTGAAGCCCTTCGACTGCAGCGTGTTGATGGCGTTGGCCTCGGTGAGCCCCACGACGGATGGAACCGTGGCGGTGGGCGGCCCGGACGACACCACCACGGTGATCTCCGCGCCCTTGGGCTGCGGTGTGCCGGCGGCGGGCTCGGTGCGGATCACCTTGTCCTTCGGGACAGTGGTGGACGCCTCGGTGGTGCTCTTGGCCGTGAAGCCGTTCTGGCCGAGCAGGTTGGATGCCTCTGACAGGCTGCGGCCTGAGACATCGGGCACGGGGCGCTCCTCGGGGCCGCTCGACACCTGGAGCACCACCTCGCTGCCCTTCGGCGCGTCCTGGTTGGGGCCAGGGGTCTGATCGACCACCTCCCCAACCGGGGCCGTCTCATCGGGGATGGGTTCCTCTCGAACCGTGAAGCCCTGGCCGGTGAGGAGCCGCCGGGCGTCGTCGACCTGCGAGCCAGTCACATCGGGCACAGGGATGGCGCCGGCGCCGGCACTGACCTTCAGCGTGACCGTCGAGCCCTTGTCGACCTTCTCCCCGCGCACCGGGTTCTGGTCGAACACGTTGCCTTCGGCCTGGTCTTCGTTCGTCTCGGATGTGGTCTCCACCTTGAACCCGAGGGCCTTGAGCGTGGCCGTGGCATCGGCGACTGGTTGGCCGAGGACGTTGGGCACCTCCACCGTGGCGACGGTGGGCTTGTTGTCGCCGCCGGAGCCCAGCTGGCGGGCCAGCAGGAAGAGCACGCCCGCCAGCAGGGCGAGCAGCACGACCAGCGCAACGAGGAACGTGCCGGACCGACGGGGCTCGTCGTCGTCCTCGTCGTCGTATCGGTCGTAGGTGGTGTCGCCGATGGTGGTCACGGCAGCGGTCGCGGGCAGGACGCCCGTGGCGCCTGGGTCGATCGGGGGCGTCATGACCGGTTCGGCCAGGATGCCGCTGCCTTCCCGGAAGCGCCGAAGGTCGGCGCGGAGATCCTCGGCGGACGGATACCGGTTGGCCGGGTTCTTGGCCAGGCACTTGAGGATGATCGCTTCGAGCGCCGAAGGCACCGCGCTGTCGAGCTGGCGGGGCGGGACGGGCGGCTCGTGCACGTGCTTGTAGGCGATGGCCACGGGGGAGTCACCAGCGAACGGCGCGCGCCCCACGACGAGCTCGTAGAGCACGCAACCGAGCGAGTAGAGGTCGGAGCGAGGATCGACTGCGTCGCCACGGGCCTGCTCGGGCGAGAAGTAGGCGGCGGTGCCCATCACTGTGCCGACCTGGGTGAGGTTGTCCTCCGACGTGGCGGTGATGGCGCGCGCGATGCCGAAGTCGGCCACCTTCACGATGCCGGCCGCGGTGACGATCACGTTGCCGGGCTTCACGTCGCGGTGGACGACGCCGTTGCGGTGGGCGAAGCCGAGGGCGGCGGCGACGTCGGCACCGATGTCGGCCACGCGATCGGGGTGCAGTGGACCCTCGGCTCGCAGGATCTCTGAGAGCGTCCGGCCGTCGATGTACTCCATCACGATGAAGTAGGTGTTGTCGGCCTCGCCCCAGTCGTAGACGCCCACGATGTTCGGGTGGTTGAGGTTTGCTGCAGCCGTTGCCTCACGCCGGAATCGCTCCACGAACGACGGGTCGGTGGCGAACTCCGGGAAGAGCACCTTGACGGCCACCGGGCGGTCGAGGAGTTGGTCGCGAGCGAGGAACACCTCCGCCATGCCCCCTCGCCCAAGGCGACGGTGGAGCTCGTAGCGACCGTTGAAGACGGTGGAACTGGGGTCGGACATGTAGCGGAAAGCCTAGTGAGGGCTCGAACTCCTTCAGGGTGAGGGGTTGGTGAGGTAGGCCTGGAGCACGGCCTGGGCGATCGGGGCGGCCACGCGACCTCCGGTCTGCTCGCTGGCGCCTTCCTGGCCTTCGACGATGACGGCGACCGCGATCGTGGGCAGCTCCCCGGCCGGGCCTCCGAACCCGATGATCCAGGCGTGCGAGCGGGGTGGGGTCGTGCCGAGCTGTGCGGTTCCCGTCTTGCCACCCACCACGAAGCCGGGCACCTTGAGGCGCGCCGCAGTGCCCTGCTCCACCACGCCGAGCATCGCGTCGCGCATCAGGGCGGCGGTGCCGCGGTCCATGGCCGTGGTCCACACGCTCGGGTGGAACGTGTGGACGACGTTGCCGTCGGTGTCGCGCACATCGTGGAGCACGTGCGGCACCATCACCTCGCCGTCGTTGGCCACTGCCCCCGCCACCATCGCCATCTGGAGGGGGGTGGCAGCCACGTCGTTCTGGCCGATGGCCGACTGCGCGAGCGCAGGCAGGTTCCGCTTGAAGTCGGTGGGGAAGTTCGACCGGGCCGGACGGGTGAGGTCGATGGGCACATCCTTGTTGAACCCGAACCGCTCGGCGGTGGCCACCATGGCCTCGGGCCCTGTGTCGACGCCCATCTGAGCGAATGCCGTGTTGCACGACACTCGCAGCACCTCGAACAGCGCCCCCCCGCACGACGAGCCGCCGAAGTTCTGCAGGGGGCGGGTGGTGCCAGGAGGGGTGTAGGCGTTGCGCACCGGATAGGTGGGCGCATCGGCGGTGATCGCCCCGCTGGTCAGCGCGGCGGTGGCCGTCACCACCTTGAACGTGGAGCCGGGGAAGAACCGATCCTGATAGGTGCGCGCCAGACGCGGCTTGCTGGGGGAGGCGTCGAGCAGCGTGGCGACGTCGGCGGCGGCCTTGGTGTCGTGGTTGGCCAGCAGGTTGGGGTCGTAGGTGGGGAACGAGACCATCGCAAGGATCTCGCCGGTGCGCGGGTTGAGGGCCACGACCGACCCCTCGCGCTGGCCGAGCTGCTGGGTTGCGATGCGCTGCAGGTCGGCCCGCAGGGTGAGGTTCAGATCACCGGTGCGCTGCTTGTCGACGAACAGGTCGCGCACGTCTTGGAACGACAGGTCGAGGGTGCGGCCAGCCAGCTCGTCGTTGTAGGTCTTCTCCACCCCGGCGCTGCCGAGGGTGAAGCTGAAGTAGCCGGTCACGTTGGAGAACAACGGACCCTCGGGGTACTGGCGCTGGAGCACGAAGCGGTCGTTGGACGGCACGGACTGGGCGATGACCACGCCATCGGCTGTGGTGACCGTGCCCCGCGGCTGGGAGAAGTCGCGCAGGATCTCTCGCGTGTTGTTGGGGTTGGCGTTGAGGTCGGCTGCTTGGAACACCGTGAGCCGGTTCAGCTGCGCGAACAGCACGGCGAAGCACACCATCAGGGCCAGGCCGAGGTGGCGGATCTGTCGGGTCATCGGGCCCGCTCCTCTTCACGATGCGCGGTGTCGTCGGAGATGCGCAGCAGCAGGGCGATGAGGATGTAGTTGGCGATGAGCGACGAACCGCCGTAGGAGACGAAGGGAAGCGTCACGCCTGTGAGCGGGAGGACACGCGTCACCCCCGCCATGATGATGAACGACTGCACGCCGATGAGCACCGTGAGACCGGTGGCGAGCAAGCGCTCGAAGGGCACCTCGGTGCGCAGCGCGATCCGGAGGCCGGCGCCGATGATGAGCAGGTACGCGACGAGCACGCCGGTGGCGCCGATGAGGCCGAGCTCTTCGCCGATTGCAGCGAAGATGAAGTCGGTCTCGGCGTAGGGGATGCGGGTGGGGGAGCCGAGGTTGATGCCGGTGCCCGTGACACCGCCGGCGGAGAACGCGAAGGACGACTCGACGATCTGGAACCCATCACCCTTCGGGTCCTGCCACGGATCGAGCCAGATCTCCACTCGCTGGTGCACGTGGGTGAAGTGGCTGTTGGCGAACAGGGAACCGGCCCCGAACAGCAGCAGCCCTACCACGAGGTAGGTGGCTCGTTCCGTCGCCACCCAGAGCAGGGCCACGAACAGCGCGAAGAACAGCATCGACGAGCCGAGGTCCTTCTCCGACACCATGACCACGAGCGAGACGCCCCACGCGAGCAGCACCGGGCCGAGGTGCTTCAGGTCGGGAAGGTGGAGCGGCCCGACGCGGTGGCGGCTGACGGCGAGCAGCTCGCGCTTCTCCACCAGGTACGACGCGAAGAACAGGGCCAACAGGATCTTGGCGAACTCGCCGGGCTGGAAGCTGATGGGTCCGATGCCCACCCAGATCTTGGCGCCGTTGATCGTCTTGCCGACGCCCGGCACGAGGGGCAGGAGCAGCAGAGCGATGCCGGTCATGCCGATGGTCCAGCGATAGCGCTCGAGGTCGCGCACGCGGCGCACCAGGAACAGGGTGCCGATGAAGGCGATGATGCCGACCGCGATCCAGCCGGACTGCAGGCCAGCCAGGCCCTGCGGCTTCGCCTTGGCCTCGTCGAGCCGGACGATGAACACGTAGCCGAGGCCGTTCAGGAGACCGGCGATGGGCACGATCGTGCCGTCCGCGTCGGGAGCCAGTCGGCGGATGGCGAAGTGGGCGGCGAGCTGCAAGCCCAGCACGATCCCGAGGAACGGCACGATGTTGGCGGGGATGCTGGCGTCCCGGGCCAGGCTGGCGAGCAGGTAGGCGCCGACGGTGATCAGCGTGCCGAGCACGATGAGGCCCAGCTCGGTGTTGCGACGGACGGCGCGCAGCATCCTCAGTTGGCCGCGACTGTGGTGGGCGCCGGGGGGACCGTGGTGGGTGGCGCGGTGGTCGTGGTGGTGGTCGGCGAGGCGGTGTTGATGATGTCGCGCTCGATGTTCGAGACGTAGAGCTCTGCTTCGGCTCGCGACGAGTGCTGATGCCCCGCCTCGAGCGCGGCGAGGTATCGGGCCGGCACCTCGGCGCGCTTGATGGCCGTGTCCTGCTCGAGGGTGGGGTCGATCCAAAGCAACCCGCCGGGCCGACCTCGGAAGATCGCCACCTCGTCTCCGTCGAAGCCGACGTAGTAGGTGCTGGTGCCGTACCACTGGATCGTGGCGACGGCACCACCGATCACGCCGACGGTCAGGATGGCGAACAGGACCACCCGCCAGGTGAACCGGCTGCGCCCGGCCCGTGCCTCTTTGCGAGCGGCTCGTCGGAGGCGCCGTCCGGTCTGGCTGCCGCTCGAGTCGCTGCTCGATGCGCCGCCTCGGGCCGTGCTGAACCCGGCGATGTCCGTGCCGGTGGCTCGTGAGGATCCTCGGGCCTCCCCGGCGAGGGCGCGTGAGGCCTTCGTGGCCACGCCGGCGTCGTCAACGACATCGACGACGATCACCGTGATGTTGTCGCGCCCGCCGCCCTCGTTGGCCAGGCGGACGAGCTCGGCGGCGGCCTCGGAGGGATCATCGAGACGGCGCAGCACGGACGCCATCTGATCGTCGTTCACCTCGTTGAAGAGGCCGTCGGAGCAGAGGAGGTAGCGGTCGCCGCGCACCGGGTCGACCGGCCAGAGGTCGGGGGTGACCTCGGGGTACACGCCCAGGACGCGGGTGATGATGTTGCGCTGGGGGTGGGCCTCGGCTTCCCGCGCGGTGATGCGGCCGTCGCGCACGAGCTCGGCCACGACGGAGTGGTCGTCGGTGAGCTGCGTGAGCCCGCCGTCGCGGTAGAGGTAGGCGCGACTGTCGCCCACGTTGACCACGAGCAGGTGCTGGGGTGGCTCGACGCTGTCGGTGCCGTCGGGCTCGTCGGGGTCGGGTTCCTCCGGTACGACGGCCAGGACCACGGTGGTGGTGCCCATGCCCCGCAGGTTGGGGTCGTCGGCGGCCTCGTGGATGCGCTGGTTCGCCTCAGCGATGACCTCGGACAGCGAGCTTGCGCCCGGGTCGCGATAGGTCTCCTCGATGGCTTCGATCACCATCCGGGATGCCACCTCGCCGCCCTGAGCGCCGCCCATGCCGTCGGCCACCACGTAGATGCCGAGCTCGGGGAGCATGACGAAGCTGTCCTGGTTGGCCGTGCGCAGCCGCCCGGTGTCGGTGGCCGCGCCGGCCCGCAGGACGACGCGCCCGGTGCTGTCGGTCATCGCTCGAGCTCCAAGATGGTGTTGCCGATCTGGAGCTGGTCGCCGCGCTGGACGACCATCGGGCCAGTGACCTTCGTGCGGTTCAGGTAGGTGCCGTTGGTGGAGCCGATGTCCTCCACGAAGACCTTCCCGTCGCGCTGGAAGACCCGCGCGTGGAGCTGCGACGCGTAGGTGTCGTCGATCGTCACCTGGCAGCCTGCCGCCCGGCCGATCGTGATCTCCTCGCCGAGCTCGTAGGTGCGGCCCCGCAGCTCGGGCGGAGCGATCAGCCGGAGGACGGGCGGGCCGTGCTTGCGCCCCGGTGCCCGTTTGGGGGAGCGGTCGCGCTTGGGGCGGGGCGCCGCCGGCGCCTTGGGCGGGTTGACCTCGGCCCACACCGCCCGAAGGACGCGCAGGAAGAAGAGGTAGAGCAGCAGCAGCAGGAAGATCTTGAGCAGGTTGAGGAGCTGGTCGGGCACGGAGACCTCAGGTCAGGGGCAGGTCGTCATCAGAGGTACCCAGATCACGACGCTTCGAAGCGCATTCGTGTGTTGCCGAAGCTCAGCTCGTCGCCGTCGTTGAGCACCTGGGTGTCGATCCGCACGCCGTTGATGCGGGATCCGTTGGTGGATCCGAGGTCGACCACGATGTAGCGGTCGCCCTTCGGACGGATCTCGGCGTGGTTGCGGCTGACGTTGGGGTCGGCGAGCACGAGGTTGGAGTCGGGGTGGCGGCCGATGGTGATGATCGACTCGGTGAGGCTGAACCGCTCGCCGCTCGGGAGCACGATCGACCCTGCCCCGGAGCCGCCGGCGCCCTCGACCATTCGCCCCGTGATCTGAAAGGCACCGGTGTGGAGCTTGTCGTCCTCGATGAGCTGCACCTCGACCGGGCCCATGAACGTGTAGCCCTCGTCGCGCGCGTGCTCGCGCGCGGCATCGGCGAGCTCGCGGGTGAGGCTGTCCTGCACGCCCTCGAACTGCTCGAGGTCGCTGGCCGACAAGGCCACCGCGAAGCTGTTCGGCACCACGGTGCCCCCGCGCACCCCCACGGAGCGGTTGTCGTCCATCTCGCGCACCAGTCGACGCCCGAGCTCGACCGGACGCAGGCCGCTCTTGAAGGCGCGAGCGAACGCCCCCTCCACGAGCCGCTCCAGTCGACGTTCGAAGCCACGGATACCCACGAGGGGTGAGGCTACCCACCTGGGCCCCTGGTACTCCTGCGTCCGTGAGGCTTGGGGTGCGGCGGGTGGTCGGCGCTACCATCCCTGTCTCCACTCGGGCGAGTGGCGGAATAGGCAGACGCGCTGGCTTCAGGTGCCAGTGTCCGAAAGGACGTGGGGGTTCAAGTCCCCCCTCGCCCACAGCAAAAGCCCAGGTCAGCGGTGGTGCGGTCGCCGCTCGGAGGGCCGACTTCTACCGGATTTCTACCGTTGCGCTTGCAAGTGTCGCGCCAACGGCTGGGACTGCCGACGTCGCTGTACCCAGCGGACGCGGCCGTCTCGAAGCCAGAAGTGGCAGCGACCGGCCGGGTCCTGCACGTCGATAGACGGGTGGATGCTCGGCGGCGTGTCGTGTCGGACAGTCCAGCGGGTCGTGCCGCGGTTGCCGAGGTTGAGATCGATGGTGTGACCGGCCCCGCATGGGCAGCTCAAGACCGCCCAC
>JBKJIE010000121.1:0-13181 GCA_046598715.1 Acidimicrobiales bacterium
GAAGAAGGCGGCCGCAGCGAAGAAGAAGCCGCTTGTGGCCGCGTGGGTGACCCCCACGGGCGACGTGTGCCCCACCAGTCATCCGGTGAAGGCCAAGCTGACGTCGAAGATCTTCCACCTGCCCGGGATGCTCAACTACGCGCGCACCAAGCCCGACCGCTGCTACCGCGACGCCCAGGCCGCCGAGGCCGACGACCTCCGACCGGCCAAGCGCTGAGCGCTACATCCCTCAGCGTTACAGCGCTACGACCGACACCACGCCGTGGAGCGCCTTGATGGCGGTCTGCACGTCGTCAGGCACTGGCTGATCGGTGGCGAGGATCATGAGCGCGGCGGCTCCCTCGGGTGACCGACCGAGGTGCATGTCGTCGATGTTGACGCCGGCATCGCCCAGCGCGCCCGTGACGGCGGAGATCATCCCGGGCACGTCGTCGTTACGCACCACGAGCATGTTGTTCGCCGGTGGCACGTCCACCGAGTGGTCGTCGACCATCACGATGCGAGCCGTGCCGCGGAGGCCTACCAGGGTGCCGCCGATGGCGTGCCCGCCGCCGCGGATCGTCACGAGGTTGACGTAGTCGTGCGACGTGGAGCTCGATGACTCCCGCACCTCCACCCCGCGCTCGGTGGCGAGGCGCGGCGCGTTGACGTAGCTCACCGGCTCCTCGCTCACGCGACCAAACACGCCCTTGAGCACTGACAGCGTGAGGATGCGGGTGTCGGAGTCGGCCAGCTGCCCCTCGTAGCCCACCTCGAGCATGTCGGGCACGGACGCCGACAGCGACGCGTACATCTGCCCCAGCCGCTCGGCCAGGGGCAGGAAGGGCCGGACCGTGCTCGAGGCCTCGGCCGCGCTCACGTTCACGGCGAAGGGCACGAACTCCCCCGCCAACGCGAGGGCGACCTGCTCCGCGATGGTGTCACCGGCCTTATCCTGAGCCTCCGCGGTGCTCGCCCCGAGGTGTGGGGTGACCACCACCTGGGGGAGATCGAACAGTGGCGAGACGGTGGTTGGCTCGGTTGCGAAGACATCGATTGCAGCGCCGGCGATTCGTCCGTCGCGGATTGCTTCGGCGAGTGCGTCTTCGTCGATGACCCCACCACGCGACACGTTGACGATGCGCAGGTTCGGCTTGGCCTTGGCGAGGAGCTCCTTGCCCACCATCCCGAGCGTCTCGGGTGTCTTCACGACGTGGAGCGTGAGAAAGTCAGACACAGCCACGACCTCATCGAGGGTGAGCAGCTCCACGCCCAGCTGCCGGGCCCGCTCGGGCGCCACGAAGGGGTCGTAGGCCACCACCTTCATCGCGAAGGCGGACGCTCGCTGGGCTACCAGCTTGCCGATGCGGCCGAAGCCGACGATGCCCAGCGTCTTGTCGGCCAGCTCCACGCCCTCCCACCTCGAGCGCTCCCACCGACCCGCGATCAGCGCCGCGTGGGCCTGGGGGATGTTCCGGGCCTGCGCGAGCAGCATCGCCATCGTGTGCTCAGCGGTGGTGAGGATGTTCGACTGCGGGGCGTTGACCACCATCACGCCCTGGGCGGTGGCCGCGTCGGTGTCGACGTTGCCGAGGCCGATGCCGGCCCGACCAACAACCACGAGGTCGCGGCCGGCCGCAATGACGTCAGCCGTGACCATCGTGGCGGAGCGGATGATGAGGGCGTGGGCGCCCACCACCGCCCCGAGCAGCTCCTCAGGGCTCAAACCCTCCTGGATGTCGACCTCGTGCCCGGCTGATCGCAGACGGTCCAGGCCCCCGTCGGCGATCTTCTCGGTGACCAGGATGCGCGGCATTCGGGGAGTCTGACCCCCGATGCCCGAGGCCCGCCAACCAATGGGCGACAACGTTGGGACCTTCGCCCCTCCTGGCCACCGGATCGCTGGTCTACGTTTGCCAGCGATCGTCGAACCCTGGAGGGTCCCTTGCACAAGCCAGCACTGCGCCTACTGTCCGGACTGCTCGCGCTCGGTCTGCTGACCGCCGCCTGCGGCAGCGACACCAAGACCACGACCGACACAACCGGTGCCGGTGGCACCACAACCACCGCCGGCGGAACGTCGGCCAGCTCGCAGGTGTCCCTCGACGACCTCTGCAAGCAGGCGAAGGCCGACGGGGTCACCACGCCTGCCGGCTTCACCGTCCGACTCGTCACCGACATCGGCAAGGTCGATGACCGCACCTTCAACCAGTACGCCTACGAGGGCATGAAGGCCGCCGAGAAGTGCTTCGGCTTCCAGTCGACGTACATCGAGACGGCCTCCGAGGCCGACTACGCCAAGAACATCGCCACCGCCCTCCAGGGCGGACCGGACGTCATCGTCACGGTCGGGTTCCTGCTGGCCACCGACACGCTGGCTGCGGCCAATGCCAACGCCGGCACCAACTTCATCGGCGTCGACCAGTTCCAGACCGCCTTCCCCGACAACTACATCGGGATCCTCTTCAACGAGGACGAAGGTGGCTACATGGCCGGCGTGCTGGCCGCCTCGCTCAGCAAGAGCGGCGTGATCGGCGTGGTCGGTGGCCGCCAGGACGTTCCCCCGGTCGTGAAGCTGGTCAACGGCTACGAGGTCGGCGCCAAGTCCGTCAACAAGGATATCCGGGTGCTGAAGATCTACAACGAGTCGTTCACCGCACCCGACAAGGGAGCGTCCGACGCCCAGCAGTTCATCGGCGAAGGCGCCGATGTGATCTTCGGCGCCGGCGGCAAGACGGGCTCTGGCGGCGTCGCCTCGGCCACCGCCCAAGGGGTGTGGGGCATCGGCGTCGACCAGGACGAGTACTTCAGCACCTTCAACAGCGGTAAGGCCCCTGGAGCCGACAAGCTGGCCAGCTCTGCCGTGAAGCGCGTCGACCTCGGCGTGTTCGAGAAGATCCTCGATGCCATCAAGGGCGACTTCAAGGGCGGCATCTTCGGCCTCACCGCGGCCAACGGGGGCATCACCTACGCCCCGTTCCACGACGCCAAGATCCCGGCCGCCATCGCCGCCACGCTGGAGAAGACCCGAAAGGGTCTGGCCGACGGCTCGATCAAGACGGGCCTCGACCCCGCCACCGGCGAGCCGCTCTAGAGCGCTGATGTCTGGGGGGAGCGGGCCGACCCCTGCTCCCCCCAGACGACGCTCGACCGACCCCATGAGCGACGACGCACGCATCCCCCTCCTCGAGGTTCGAGGGCTCACCAAGACCTTCCCCGGCGTGATCGCCAATGAGGACGTCAACTTCACCCTCCACGAAGGTGAGGTGCACTGCCTGCTCGGGGAGAACGGCGCCGGGAAGAGCACCTTGATGAATGCCGTGTTCGGGCTGTACCAGCCCGACGCCGGCCAGATCCTGCTGCGAGGCCAGCCCGTGGCCTTCAGCAGCTCACGCGAAGCGATCGCCCACGGCATCGGGATGGTGCACCAGCACTTCCAGCTGATCCCGGTCTTCACCGTTGCCGAGAACGTCATCCTCGGCAACGAGCTCCGTCGAGGTCCGCTGCTCGACCTCGACGAGGCGCGGCGCCGGATCCTTGAGGTCGGCACGCGCTACGGGCTCCACATCGATCCGGATGCGCTCGTCGGCGACCTCTCCGTAGGCGAGCAGCAGCGCGTGGAGCTGGTCAAGGCGCTCTTCCGGGAGGCGGACATCCTCATCCTCGACGAGCCCACCGCCGTGCTCACCCCCGGTGAGGTCGACGACTTCTTCGGGGTCGTGCGCAACCTGATCGAGCAGGGCAAGTCGATCATCTTCATCACCCACAAGCTCCGAGAGGTGCTCGCCGTGGCTGACCGCATCACCGTCCTGCGAGGCGGCAAGGTCGTCGGCGACGCCGATCCGGCCCAGGCCACCCAGCAGAGCCTGGCCACGCTCATGGTCGGCCGAGACGTCTCCTTCACCATCGACAAGGTGGCGGCCAAGCCGGCTGGCGTCGTGCTGCGCGCCGCGGGCATCACCGTGCAAGACGACCGAGGGGTCACCACCGTGAACGGCCTCGACCTCGAGGTGCGAGCCGGAGAGGTGCTCGGCATCGCCGGGGTGGAGGGCAACGGCCAGCGCGAGCTGGTGGAGGCGCTGGTGGGCATGCGCCCGAAGCTCGGCGGCACCGTGGAGATCGACGGGCACGACGTCACCCACGCCACACCGCGCGACATCCTCGACCTCGACGTGGCCCATGTGCCCGAGGACCGCGGCAAGCACGGTGTGGTGGGCGCGTTCAGCATCGCCGACAACCTCGTGCTCAACCGGTACTGGCGAGCCCCCTTCGCCCGGCGAGGGCTCCGGCAGGACGATGCCATCGAGCGCGAGGCGGCGGAGCTCATCGAACGCTTCGACATCCGCACACCGGGCGCCCAGGTGCCCGTCGACAACCTCTCAGGCGGCAACCAGCAGAAGGTGATCATCGCCCGGGAGCTCACCGGCAACGTGAAGCTCCTCGTGGTCGCCCAGCCCACGCGAGGACTTGACGTCGGGTCGATCGAGTTCATCCACCGTCGCATCATCGAGATGCGCGATCAGGGCGCCGCCGTGCTCCTGGTGTCGGCCGAGCTCGACGAGGTGCTCAACCTCTCCGACCGCATCGGGGTCATCTACCGGGGCGCGCTCGTCGGTGTGTTCGACCGCCCCGACGCCACCCGCGACCACCTCGGCCTGCTCATGGCCAGCGGGGCGGTGGCCTGATGGCCGACCCCACGCCCACCCCACGGGCCGACAGGCTGCGCGCCGTGCTGCACGAGGCGGGCGGCCTCCAACCGGTGCTCGTTCCGCTGTACGCGATCCTCGTCGCCCTCGTGGTGGCAGGCGTGGTCATCGTGCTCATCGGCAAGAACCCGATCGAGGCCTACTGGGCCCTGCTGCGCGGGATGTTCGGCACCCCGGATCGGATCGCCGCGTCGCTCGGTCGGTCCACGCCGTTCATCGGCGCCTCACTGGCCGTGGCCTTCGCCTTCAAGGCGGGGCTTTTCAACATCGGCGCCGAGGGCCAGCTGCTGGTGGGTGCCACCGTGGCCGCCTGGGTCGGTACGTTCAGCTGGCTGGCCGGCCTTCCCGGGCCACTGCTCATCCCGATCATCCTCCTCGCGGGCGTGCTCGGTGGGGGCATCTGGGGCGGGATACCGGGCTTCCTCAAAGCTCGCACGGGCGCCCACGAGGTGATCGTCACGATCATGCTCAACAACATCGCGGTCCTGTTCATCCGCTGGATGGTGGGTTCGCGCGATCCCGTCATCCTGCGCGACATGTCCGCCTCGGTGCCCCGCACTGCCCAGCTGCCGCACGCCGGCCGGCTCCCGGAGCTCGTCGGGAGCCAACCACCTCTGCACCTCGGGCTCCTCGTGATGATCGGACTGTGCGCGCTCGTGTGGTTCATCCTCAAGCGCACCACGTTCGGCTTCGAGGTGCGCACCGTGGGCAGCAATCCCAACGCCGCCAAGTACGCCGGCATGGGCGTGAACCGCACGATCATCCTGGTGATGGCCATCTCCGGTGCCCTCGCCGGCCTCGCCGGGGCCAGCGAGATCAGCGGCACCTCCGGGTTCCTGAGCCCGGGCGTGTTCACGGCCATCGGGTTCGACTCCATCGCCATCGCGCTCCTCGCCCGCGCCAACCCCTACGCCATCATCCTCACGTCGATCCTCTGGGGCTCCATGCTCTCAGGCGCCGGGCTCATGCAGCAGGAGGCCGGGCTCTCGATCGATGCCGTGCGCATCGTGCAAGCCCTCGTGCTCCTCTTCGTGGCTGCCGATGTCATCGTGCGCTGGATCTTCCGGATGCGCCGCGAGGGCTCTGGCGGTCTTGCCTCCACGCAGATCAACACCGGATGGGGGGCCACATGAGCGCGTTGCGATTCGGCCGTCGTCAGACCATCGGCGTGCTCTTCGGCCTGCTCGGCGTGTTCCTGATCGGCTACGTGGCGTCCAACCTGGGCGAACCCGACAAGGGCCTCACCTTCGAACCGCCGCCCGAACCCCTCAAGATCGTGTTCTCGCCGAGCACCGTCGTGACCGTCATCGGCATCTTCTTCCTGGTCACCGCCGTGCTCACGTTCTTCGAGCGACGGGCCGAGCGCCTCGTCCGCGGCACCTTGCTCGTGTCCGCTGTGCTGTTCATCCCCCTCGTGATCGTGCTCGCGCTGGCCCTGTCGACCGCGCCGGACACGAACGTCACCCAGCTGCTCGTGGAGTCCCTTCGCCTCGGCACGCCCATTGCACTGGGCGCGATGGCAGGCCTGTGGTGCGAGCGCTCAGGCGTGGTGAACATCGGCATCGAGGGGATGATGCTGGCCTCCGCGGGCACCGGGTTCATGACCTACGCGCTCGTCGGCGATGCCAAGGGCACCGGCGTGCTGTGGCTGTCGGTCGGCGTGGCCGTGCTCACGGGCGGGCTCATCGCGCTCCTTCATGCCCTGCTCTCGGTGAGCTTCCGCGTGAACCAGATCATCTCCGGCGTGGTCATCAACCTGCTCGCTCTCGGACTCACGGGCTTCCTGCGCTCCGAGGTGATCGTGCCGTCGGGGATCTCCACCGGCGTGCCCACGAGCACCATCGCCCTCCCTGGCCTGTCCAAGATCCCGATCCTCGGCCCACAGCTGTTCACCAACAAGCCGATCTTCTTCGCCATGTTCGTGATCGTCGCCGCCACCGGGTTCGTGCTGTTCCGCACGCCCTTCGGGTTGCGGGTGCGGTCGGTCGGCGAGAACCCCCATGCCGCGGAGACGCTCGGCATCGACGTCATCCGGATCCGCTACACCGCCGTGATCATCGGTGGCCTCATCGCCGGCCTCGGCGGGGCGTGGTTCTCGCTCGAGTCGCAGGCCGGCTTCGAGGACAACATGACCAACGGGGCCGGCTTCATCGCCCTGGCCGCCCTCATCTTCGGGAAGTGGCGACCCAGCACGGCGTTCGCCGGCGCCATGCTGTTCGGGTTCACGAGAGCCCTCGGGTCGCGCTTGCAGTTCCTGGGCGTCACCGTCGGCGACTTCTCGATCCCTAGCGAGTTCTGGCAGTCACTCCCCTTCGTGGTGACGATCGTCGTCGTCGCCGGTGCCGTCGGACGGGCGGTCGCCCCCGCCGCTGATGGCGTGGCCTACGAGCGGTCGCGGTGAGCGAGCCCGACCAGATCGACTGGGAGATGCTGCAGGCGCTGGCCGCCGAAGCTTGCCGTCGTGCCTACGCGCCGTACTCGCGATACCCGGTCGGGGTGGCGGGGCTGACCGACGATGGTCGCGTCCTCACCGCGTGCAACGTCGAGAACGCGTCGTACGGGCTGAGCCTCTGCGCCGAGTGCGGGCTCGTGTCCTCGCTGCATGCCACCGGTGGCGGCCGGCTCGTGGCGGTGGCGTGCGTGGATGGGGCGGGTGAGCCACTCGTGCCCTGCGGGCGCTGCCGTCAGCTCCTCCATGAGCACGGCGGTCCGGGGCTCCTGTTCAACGAGCGACCACTCGGCGAGCTGCTTCCCGACGCCTTCGGTCCGGAGCACCTCGAGCGAGACGACTGATGGACGCCATCGACGTCATCCTCACCAAGCGCGACGGCGGTCGGCTGAGCGACGAGCAGATCGACTGGTTCATCAGCTCCTACACGGCTGGCACGGTGGGCGACGAGCAGGCCGCCGCCCTCCTCATGGCCGTCCTGTTCCGCGGCCTCGGCCCCGCGGAGCTGGCCCGCTGGACGGCGCAGATGATCGCCACGGGGTCGCGGGCCGACCTGTCCGGTCTTGGCAAGCCCACTGTCGACAAGCACTCCACCGGCGGGGTGGGCGACAAGATCTCGCTGATCGTCTGCCCCCTGCTTGCCGCGTGTGGCGCGGCCGTGCCCCAGACGGCGGGGCGGGGCCTCGGCCACACCGGCGGCACCCTCGACAAGATGGAGACCATCCCGGGCTGGCGCTCCACGCTCACCCCCGATGAGGTGACGCGCATCCTGCGCGAAAGCGGCGCCGTGATCAACGCCGCCGGTCCGGATCTCGCCCCCGCCGACCGCAAGCTCTACGCCCTGCGTGACATCACCGGCACCGTCGAGTCGATCCCCCTGATCGCCAGCTCGATCATGTCGAAGAAGATCGCCGAGGGCACGGAGGCGCTGGTGCTCGACGTGAAGGTGGGCAGCGGCGCCTTCATGAAGGACGAGGCGCGCGCCCATGAGCTGGCCGAGACGATGGTGGGCCTCGGTGCCGCCCACGGGGTGCGGACCCGCGCCCTGCTGACCCAGATGGACGTGCCCCTCGGCCGCACCGCTGGAAATGCTCTCGAGGTGGTCGAGGCGATCGAGGTGCTCGCCGGTGGTGGCCCCAGCGATGTCATCGCCCTCACGCTGGCGCTGGCCCGAGAGATGCTCGACCTGGTCGGGCTCGACGCCATCGACCCCGCTGATGTGCTCGCCGACGGTCGGGCCATGGACGCGTGGCGCGCCCTCGTGCGAGCACAAGGTGGCGAGCCCATGGCCCTGCTCCCGCGTGCCAGCGAGATCGAGATCGTGACCGCACCGGCTTCGGGCACGCTCAGCCGCCTCGACGCGATGTCGGTGGGTATGGCGGCGTGGCGGCTCGGTGCCGGGCGCTCCCGCAAGGAAGACCCTGTCTCGGCCGTGGCGGGCGTGGTGTGGCGGGCCACGGTGGGCGAGGCGGTGGTCGAGGGCGAGCCGCTGCTCGAGCTCCACCTCGACGACCCGGCCCGCCTCCCCCACGCCCTCGACGCCCTCGCCGACGCCATCGAGGTGTCCCCTACCCCAGTCGCCCCGCCGCCGATGATCCTCGGCCGAGTCACCTGAACCAACCACCTCCTCCACCACCACCACCACCACCGCTTCTGTGTGCCCTGAGCCACGCATGGCGTGGCTCAGGGCACACAGAAGCTGGTCAGGGGAGGTTCTCGACCGGGATGGGGGTGATGGCCTCGGCCGCGGGGAGGTCGAAGCCGAGGACCTGGGCGTAGAAGCTGAGCTCGCCGTCGAGCGAGGCTCGGATGTTGTTGGCCTGCCGGAAGCCGTGCTGCTCGCCCTCGAAGGCCAGGTAGGCCACCGGGATGCCCTTGGCCCGCACGGCCTCCACGATCATCTCGGCCTGGTTGGGCGGCACCACCTCATCGTCGAGGCCCTGGAACACGGCGAGCGGTCGGTCGATGCGGTCGGTGTGGAAGATGGGCGAGCGCTCTTCGTAGGTGGCCTGCGCCTCGGGCCACGGCCCGACCAGGCCATCGAGGTAGCGGCTCTCGAACTTGTGGGTCTCCCGCGCGAGGGCCCCGAGGTCGGCCACTCCGTAGTGGCTGGCACCGGCCGCGAACACGTCGGTGAACGCGAGTGCCGCCAGCGTGGTGAACCCGCCGGCCGAGCCGCCACGGATACAGAGCCGCGCGCCGTCGACATCGCCGCGGTCGGCGAGGAAGCGACAGACCGCCGCGCAGTCATCGACGTCGGCCACGCCCCACTGGCCCTGGAGCAGGTCTCGGTACGCGCGGCCGTAGCCGGTGGATCCGCGGTAGTTCACGTCGACCACGGCGAAGCCGCGACTGGTCCAGTACTGCTTCGACAGCTGCAGCATCGGACGCGCCGCCGACGTGGGGCCGCCGTGGATCATCACGAGGAGCGGCGGGCGCTCCCCGACGGGGGCGGTGACCTCCGGGTTGGTGGGCGGGTAGAGCAGCGCGTGGGCGGTTTCGCCTCCGGCGGTGGGGAACTCGATCGACTCCGGCACCGAGAACCAGGCCGGAGCGAGGCCGAGATCGCGTGGGGGCACGAGCACCTCGATGGCGCCTGCTCGATCCGCCTCGATGGGCACCCGCACCACGTGGGGCTCGGTGGTCGGCGAGGCGCCGACGTAGACGATCGCCGATCCCACCGCGTGCAGGTCCTCCACCATCGTGTGCGGGACATCGAGGTCGGCCACTCGCTTGGACTGAGGATCCCAAGTGGCCAGACGGTCGGCACCGCCCTCGCTGTAGACAAACACCACCCGCCCGTCGTCGAGGAACGTGAAGCACGTCTCCCCGAACACCCATTGGGGGAAGCCGATGTCCTTGCCGATGTCGATCATCGCCTCGACGCCCCCGGCGGGTGTCCACCGGTAGATGCTCCAGAAGCCGGTGCGGTCACCGCTGAACCAGAGTGAGCCGTCGGTGGCCCACGTCGGCTGACAGATCGACTCCCGACGGTCTCCGCCCGCCACCACCGTGCGCTCGCCGCCCTCGTCGACCACGAGACGGACCGCATCCCACGGCATGTTCGGGTGATCCCACTCGAGCCAGCAGAAGGCACCGCCGTCGGGACGCCACCGCGGATCGGCCACGAAGTCGGCACCGTGCGCGACCACCTCGGGGGTCGACGCGTCGTGGGCGTCGAGCCGCACGATCGTGTTCGTGGCCTCCGACCCGTCGGCGTGGTGCTCCTCCTGGACGCACAAGAGCGCGGTGCCATCAGGGCTGAGGCGACCGTCGGCGTAGCGCAGCCCGCGCGCCACCGACGGCTCTGGCGTGAGAGCCACGGGATCATCGCCGGGCGCGACGCGGTGGAGGCGCTGCGTGGCCCAGTCGGTGAACCACAGCACCCCGCCGTCGACCCACCAGGCACCACCGCCGTACTCGTGCACTGCGGTGCGAGCGTTCCACGGCGCCGTGACCACCTCGGTGACGGCGCCGTCGGGCGCACGGCGCAGCACGGCGATCCGGCCGCCCTCCTCCGGACGGCCCTCCGACCACCACACGTCGTCGCCGTCGAGGTCGAGGCCGTTCGGGAGTCGGGCGAAGCGCACCACCAGCTCGCTGGTGACCGGCGTGGGCCACGAGCCGCACCGCAGGTCCGAGCTCACGCGCGGCTCACTCCGCCTCGGCAAGGAGGTCGGCGATGCGCTGGCATCCCTCGCCGAGGTCGTCGTCGCCCAGCGCATAGCTGAGGCGCGCGTAGCCCGGCGCGGCGAAGGCCTCGCCGGGCACGATGGCCACCTTGGCTTCGTCGAGGAGCACGCTGCAGAGCTCGATGGTGCTGGTGGATGTGCGACCTCGGATCGACCGACCCAGATACGCGGACAGGTTGGGGAAGCTGTAGAACGCGCCCTGTGGCTCGAGTGCGGTCACGCCCTCGATGCCCGTGAGGAGCTTGTGCATCGTGCGTCCGCGTCGTTCGAAGGCGGCCCGCATCTCGGCCACCGCGGACAGATCGCCGGTGAGCGCGGCGATGGCAGCGCGCTGGCTCACGTTGGCGACGTTGGAGGTGGCGTGCGACTGCAGGTTGGTGGCCGCCTTGATGATGTCGGTGGGGCCGAGCATCCACCCGACCCGCCAACCGGTCATGGCGTAGGTCTTGGCCACGCCGTTGAGCACCACGCAGCGGTCGGCCAGCTCGGGCACGAGGGTGGGCATCGAGCTGAAGCGGTGCTCGCCGTAGGTGAGGTGCTCGTAGATCTCGTCGGTCACCACCCAGATGCCCCGCTCCGCCGCCCAGCGACCGATGGCCTCGACCTCGCTCGGCGGGTAGACGGCCCCAGTGGGGTTCGACGGCGACACGAACATCAGCACCTTGGTGCGGTCGGTCAGCGCAGCCTCGAGCTGGTCGACCGTGACGCGGAACCCGGTGCGCTCGTCGGTGGGCAGCACCACCGACATGCCGCCAGCGAGTGCGATCGGCTCGGGGTAGGTGGTCCAGTAGGGCGCCGGCAGGAGCACCTCGTCGCCCGGGTCGAGCAGCGTGGCGAACGTGTTGTAGACGGCGTGCTTGCCGCCGTTGGTGACGAGAACCTGCGCGGCGGTGACGGAGTAGCCGGAGTCGCGCATCGTCTTCGCCGCGATGGCCTCCTTCAGGTCGGGCAGACCGCCGGCGGGCGTGTACTTGTGGTTCCGAGGGTCGCGACAGGCCTCGACGGCGGCCTCGACGATGGCGGTGGGGGTCGGGAAGTCGGGCTCGCCCGCTCCGAAGCCGATCACCGGCTCACCGGCCGCCTGCAGCGCCTTGGCCTTGGCATCGACGGCCAACGTGGCCGACTCGGCGATCGCCGCGATGCGGCGGGAAACTCGGGCGTCGGTACGGGGGCTGGCCAACGGTCTCGCTCCTTGGTGGGTCGGTTCGCGATCATGGCACGGTGACCACCCCCGCCACCCCCGAGATCAAGATCCCCACCGACCTGCTGCCCGCCGATGGGCGCTTCGGGTGTGGTCCCTCCAAGATCCGTCCCGAGGCCCTGGAGGCGCTGGTCGCATCGGCAGAACCCGCGGCGGGCGGCCCCTACCTGGGCACGTCGCACCGTCAGGCCCGGGTGCAGTTCGAGGTGGGAGCGCTGCGCAACGGGCTGGCCGAGCTCTTCGCGCTTCCCGACGGCTACGAGGTCCTGCTCGGGAACGGCGGCACCACATCGTTCTGGGACGCGGCAACCTTCGGCCTCATCGATCAGCGCAGCCAGCACCTGCGCTTCGGCGAGTTCTCCTCCAAGTTCGCCGAGGCCGCCGCCGCCGCACCCCACCTGCGCGAGCCGGCCAACCTCTTCGCCGAGCCCGGCACCCATCCCCTGCCCGTGGCCGACGCCGAGGTCGACGCCTACTGCCTCACCCACAACGAGACCTCCACCGGCGTGGCCATGCCCCTCGAGCGCCCGCACGGCGCCGAGGGCCTCGTCCTCGTCGATGCCACCTCGGCCGCCGGTGGCCTGCGCTTCGACCCCAACGAGGTCGACGTGTACTACTTCGCGCCGCAGAAGTGCCTGGCCAGCGACGGCGGCCTCTGGCTGGCAGCCGTGTCACCTGCAGCCGTCGAGCGCATCGAGCGCATCGCGGCGTCCGATCGCTGGGTCCCCGCCTCGCTCGACCTCGGCATCGCGCTGGAGAACAGCCGCAAGGACCAGACCTACAACACTCCGGCGCTCGCCACGATCTTCCTGGCCAACCAGCAGGTCGACTGGATCAACCAGCAGGGCGGTCTGCACTGGGCGGCATCGCGCTGTGACCGATCAGCCGAGGCCATCTACGGCTGGGCCGAGACGTCGACCTACGCCACACCGTTCGTGCAGGACCCTGCCCAGCGCAGCCACGTGGTGGCCACGATCGACCTCGACGAAGCGGTGGCCGATGCCAACGTCGTATCGAAGGTCCTGCGCGCCAACGGGATCCTCGACACCGAGAGCTACCGCAAGCTCGGCCGCAACCAGCTGCGCGTGGCGCTGTTCCCAGCGATCGACCCCGACGACGTGACTGCGCTCACCCGCTGCATCGACCACGTGGTG
>JBKJIE010000055.1:0-13726 GCA_046598715.1 Acidimicrobiales bacterium
CGCGGCGGCGCCTTCGTGGCCGACGGTGCCCTGCGCAGCCCGGGCGGTCGGCTGCCGTTCAACACCGACGGCGGTGGCCTCTGCAACAACCACCCCGCCAACCGCGGCGGCATGACCAAGGTCATCGAAGCCGTGCGCCAGCTGCGCGGCGAGGCCCACCCCGCGGTGCAGGTGCCTGGCTGCGAGCTGGCCATCGCCCACGGCACTGGCGGGGCGCTGTCCACCCGCCACGGCAGCGCCACGCTCGTCCTGGGGGCCTTCGCATGACCGACCTCCCCGTGTATGCCCCGCCGTTCAGCCCCGAGGCGGAGCCGTTCTGGACAGCAGCCGCCGACGGTCGGCTCGTCCTCCCCCGTTGCGACGCCTGCGGCCACCACATCTGGTATCCGCGGAGCTGGTGCCCGGTGTGCGGTCACGAGTCGGTCACCTGGACCGAGCTGAGCGGGCTCGGCACCGTGTACGCGGTCACCGTGCTGCACAAGGCGGTGGGCCCGTGGGCAGCGGCGGCTCCGTTCGCGGTCGCCTACGTGGAGCTGGCCGAAGGCCCGCGCCTCCTGGCCAACATCCTGTGCGACGACCCCGCGGCCGTTCGCATCGGCGACGCCGTCGAAGCCAGGTTCGTGCCGCTGCCCGATCTCGCTGACGACGCACCCGCCCAAGCCATCCTTCGGTTCGTGCGAGGCTGACCGCTCCGGGCGCGCGCCCGCAGGTCGGCGACCAGGTCGGCGACCGAGCACCCACGTGATCGTCCGCGACACCGAGGCCGACGCACGGGAAGCGGCCGCTCGCTTGGTGAGTGGCCTCGACCCTGACATCGGCCGGCGCCTCCGCGAGAGCTCGCACGACCACACCAGCGAGGGTGTGCGACGCCAGGACGGGCTCCGCGACGCCGCCGGCGACGACGGCTTCGTCGAGGACGCACTCTGGACTGGGATCGGCGTGGCCCGCAGCGGTGTGGGCGCCACCATCACAGGCAGCGCCGACCAGGTGGAGGCCAAGCTCCGGGCCTACGCGGCCCTCGGCATCGACTCGTTCATCCTGTCGGGGTACCCCCTCGACGACGAAGCCGAGCGCGTCGCCCGTCTCGTGCTCCCGAGGTTCGAGCTCGGCTACCTGAGCTGACGCCCGACCACCCGCTGTGCCCCGGGTGAGTCGCCTTCCCTGGGCCGAGCGGTCAACTCGTGGGACGGGGCGTGACGCAGCAGCGGCCGCAACGTCCGAATCGGGTTCTGGGGAGGTCGCGGCCTCGGCGCCGCGGAGGTGGGCATGGCGTCGACGTCAGCGCCGGTCGAGACCGAGCGCGCTGGCCGCCTGCGCGAGCGCGGCCAAGTGGTCGTCGACGCGCTGATGGCCGAGGCGCATCGTGTCGATCGTGAGATGGCTGGCCCCGATGGCGCGCCACCGCTCGGCCTGGCGCAGCGAGCGATCAGCGTCGCCCATGTCCCAGGCGATGCGGCCCTCCATGCCGATGGCGCCGGGATCACGACCGACTGCGGTGGCTGCACCGGCGATCGTCGTGAGGGCGCGGTCGAGGTCGTCACCGGGACGGACCATGGGGAACCAGCCGTCGGCCAGGTGACCGATGCGGCGGTAGGCCGCCTCGGAGCTCCCGCCCATCCAGATCGGGATCGGACGCTGCACGGGCAAGGGCGCCAGCCCGGCACCAGTGATGGTGTCGAACTCGCCGGCGTGGGTGACCGACGATTCGGTCCAGAGGCGCCGGAGCAGGCTGATCTGCTCGCTCATGCGACGCCCCCGCTGGTCGAAGCGCTGGCCGAGGGCCTCGTACTCCACCGCGTTCCACCCCACCCCCACACCGAAGCGGAATCGGCCGCCGGTGAGGAGGTCGACCTCGGCGGCCTGCTTGGCCACGAGGGCGGTCTGGCGCTGCGGGAGGATGATGATGCCCGTCACCAGCTCGAGGTCGGTGATGGCGGCCACATAGCCGAACATCACCAGTGGCTCGTGGAAGGTTGTGGCCATCTCGTAGGGACCGGCCCAACCGGCGTGGACCGCTGGGTCGGCGCCCACGACGTGGTCGTAGGCCAGCAGGTGCGAGAAGCCGAGAGCCTCGATGCCCTGGGCGTAGGCCCGCACTGCACCGACGTCGCCGCCGAGCTCGGTCTGGGGGAAGATGGCGCCGATCTGCATGGGACCAGTGTGGCGGCTCGAGCACTGGCTGAGCTGCTTCGCGTCTGACCGACGCCGATAGGGGTGCCAGCCACACCGTCGGAGGGTTGGCAGCATGCTCGCCACCGCACCCACCCACGTGTAGAGATGCACCATCATGGGCATCCGGCCATCGATGCTGAGCCCCGCCACCCGGCTGCGGGCTCGTTCGCTGTTGCGCAGACACGTCCTGGCCACGGTCGCCCTGGGACTGTTCGCGGGCGCCGCCGGGGGCGCGGCAATGGGGATCTGGGGCATGGCCCGGCGCACGTCGACGGTCTATGACCGCTTCGTCGCCTACGAGGACGCAGCGACGCTCTCGGCGTTCGCGTGCACCCCCGGCCTCACGGAGGCCGAGATCCAGGACAACTTCTCCACGGTGTGTGCCGGCTACGACTACGCGGACGTCCTCGGGTTCCTCGACGGGTTGCCGGGGGTGGAGTCGGCGGGACGCTTCACGATGGCGATCACCTGGGTCGCCGCGGCCCGGCATCCCGATCGCAGCACCCGCCAGCTCGTGCCCGTCGCGATCGATGAGGGCGCGGTGCGCGCCTTCGGCACCCCGATCCTCGTGGCCGGGCGGCGCGCCGATCCGACGGTGGCCGCCGAGGTGACCGTGAACGAGGAGGTAGCCAAGCGGCTGGCGGTGGGCCTCGGCGACCACCTGATGATCACGCCGTACCGCATCGACGAGTTCGTCGCTGCGGGAGCGGGCGTCGAGAAGCCCCATGGCCGTGCCACCACGGTCACCATCGTCGGCGTGATCCGGCGGCCCGGCGACCTCGTCAGCCGCCTCGGCGGCACCAGCCTCTACGACGACAACAGCACCGTCACCGCGGGACCAGCGTGGTGGCGCGAGGTGGGCGGGGATGTCGCCCGATATGGCGTCGGCGTGGCCATCAGAACCGTCCCCGGGACGAGCACCGTGGCCGTCGGGCGGGCGCTGACCGAGCACTGGCCCGACCGCCCGCTCTTCGTCGAGAGCTCCGGCGCCGTGACGGAGCGGGCCGGACAAGGCTCGGTGGTGGATGCCATCCGTCTGCAGGCCCTCGGCCTGGCGCTCGTCGCCGTCGTGGTCGCGGCGGCCGGGTTCGTGTTCGCGGGCCAGGCGATCGCCCGCCAGGTGCGCCGCGAATGGGACGACGCTGTGGTGCTCGACGCCCTGGGCATGACTCGTCCCGGGATGTTGGCGGCCGCGGCGGTCCGGGCGATCGCGCTCATGGTGATCTCCGTGTGCAGCGCGGCCGCCATCGCGATCGCGCTGTCACCATTCGGCCCGATCGGCATCGGCCGGTCGGCCGAGCCGCACCCCGGGATCGCGGTCGACGGCCTCGTCCTCCTCGTCGGCCTCCCTGTGCTCGCCATCGCGGTGATGACGTTCGCCCTCTTGCCCGTCGCCACGATTCGGCGCCGAGCACGCTCGACCTCATCCGTTCGACGGTCATCGCGCGTCCTGGTGGCCCTGCCCCCGACCGGGGTGGCGGGACGGGCCATGACGAGCGCACGACGCGCCGGAGGGTTCGCACTCGGTTCGGCCGTGGCCGGGGTGGCGCTCGCGTGCACGGCGGGGCTCGCGGCGTGGTCGTTGGCATCGAGCTACGACGGGCTGCTCGCCGTCCCTGCCCGCTACGGCTCCACCTGGGATGCGCTGGTCGGCAACGTCGGGAGCGAGCAACAGCAGGCGGACACTCGGGCCGCCCTCGAGTCGATCCCGGGGATCAGCGCGGCCGGGATCAAGAGCACCACCGGGATCGGCTCCTTGCCCGATGCCACGATCTTGGCGGTGGAGCCGTACATCGGCACAGTCGACTTCGCGACGATCATCTCGGGCCGGGCCCCCGTGGCCGACAAGGAGGTGGCGCTGGGCCGGCGGACGCTTCGCCACTTCGGTGCCCATGTGGGTGGCACGGTGACCCTCCAGGATCCGAGCAACACCGCCAAGCGATACCGGTTCACGGTGGTCGGTGAGGCCGTCATCAACGACGGGCTGGCGTCCCAACCCGGCCAAGGGGCCCTCGTCACCAACGACGCCTTCGACGCGCTCTCGTCCGGAAGCCTGAGCCAGAGCTACGCCGTGTGGATCAACCGAGGCGTCGACCGCCAGGCCACCCTCGCGGCCCTACGACGAGCCTTCCCGACGACCTACATCGAGCACCAGACACCGCGCCAGATCCTCAACCTGGGCCTGGTGTCGGGTCAGCCCGTGCTGCTGGCCCTCATCGTCGGGCTGCTCGCCGGCGCGGCCCTCGTGCATGCACTGGTGATGTCGGTGCGGCGAGGTCGCCGCCAGCTCGGGATCCTGAAGACCCTCGGGTTCCGTCGACGGCAGGTGGCATCCACCGTCGCGTGGCACGCGTCGTCGATCGCCGTCGCCGCACTCGCCATCGGGTTGCCGCTCGGGATCGTCACCGCCCGTCTGACATGGGGGGCGATCGCCAACGGCCTCGGCATCGAGGCTCCGCCCGTGGTGCCCGTGTCGGCAATCGCCGTCCTCACGGCACTGGTCCTCGTCGTCGCCAACCTCGCAGCCCTCGGTCCCGGCATCGCGGCCGCCCGCACTCGTCCCGCCACGACGTTCCGCGCCGAGTGACGGTGATCAGCGCACCCTGATCTCGGTGAAGTCGTAGGGATGATCCCCCTCGAGGTGGCTCCTGCTCTCGAGCATCGGGAGCTGGGTGCCGAGGTAGTGGTTGAACACGAAGCGCAGCGTGTTCACCGAGTTCGGCGGTGTGGGCACCCCTGGGTCGGTCAGCCCGGGCAGGGCCAGCGCGGCGAGGCCCTTCACCCGGATGTCCTCGGCCGTCGACTCGCCGACGAGGTCGGGGTTCACCTCGAAGCCTTCGTCGGCCTGGATCACGATGACCGGCGGGGTCTTCGCGTTGGCCCGGATGGCGTCGATCGACTGCAGCAGCTGGCGGTTCAGGTATCGCAGCCCCTCGACGTAGTACTGCATCCCGATCCTGCCGGTGTGGTCGCCGTCGGCCGGGAACGTCACGGGCTTTCCGTCAGCCGCGAACACATACGGGTCGTGGGGCATCAGCGTGTGGAACACGACGAACTTGGGCCTCGTGCCACCGCGAATCGAGCGGAGCTCGGAGAACCCCGACCTGATGCTGTGACGGAACCGATCGTTCATCGCCGGCTCGTTGAACCCGAGGGGGCCACCGACCCGCTGCAGGATGGTCTTGCCGAGCCAGAGGTTGGCGAAGCTGTCCGGTGACGCGAACGGAGAGATGTCTGGGTTGCCCCCGGCGAAGGTGACCTCGTCGGTGTCGAGGTGCACGTAGTCGTACCCGATCGACGTCAGCAGCCGGGCGGCCCGGTTGTCCTCCATCACCCGCTTGACCACCTGGATGTCCTGCGAGCGTCGGCCGACGACCTTGGGCCAGTTGGTGAGGTAGTCGAGGTTGAGCGCCGACGCCATGTTCAGCTCGCTGTAGGCATACGGGCTGCGGGCCTGGTCCGAAACGACGAAGCCGCGCTGCTCGAGCCGGGCGAGGAATTCGCTGTTGTCGTAGTGGAAGTACTGCGCGAGCACGTCGGCGCGGGCGTAGTCGTCGGGCATGAGCACGAAGATGTCCGGTCGAGTGGCGGCGTCCTTCGCGGCCTTCGGAGCCGACAGCGTCGATGGCCACAGCCGAGGGTCGTCGGCGGCGACCGGGGCGTGGTGCGCCCGATACAGGGCCACGCTGAGCCCCTGCGGCAGCACCATCACCGTCGCGCCAACGGCCAGCACCACCACCAGGGACAGCAGCTGGCATCGGGTGCGGAGCGCCGCGACCACCGCTCCCGATGCCACCACCAGCCAGCCGACTGCCACCCAGGTGGGCCGCTGGTCGAACAGGAGCCCGTAGTAGAGGACAGCCACAACGACGACCGTGCTGGCCACGCTCGCCGTCGCGACGCGACGAGTGAAGAGCAGGAGCACGGCGAACAGGCCAACCGCGCCCGTCGCACACGCAAGCAGCGACGGCCACAGCAGGCTGAGCTCCACCTCCGTCTTGTTCTGGGCGTAGAGCGACAGCACCGGGAAGGCGGCGAACAGCGCGGGACAGAGCGGCAAAACGACCGCCTTCAACGCTCGGCTCATCACTGCTCCTCCCGTGAGCTCACTGGCCGATGGGGGTGGCGAAGTAGAGGATTCGGGTGCCCGAGTCGAGGCACTCGGTGCGCTGCACGTCGAACGCACCGCGCAGGCAGGTCTCGAAGTGGTCGCGGTCGTAGTCGGTGTGGAGGCCCGGGCGCTTGGCGCGGAGGAGCTTCTGCACCATCGGGTCCTCCGGGGTCGGGAGCTCAACGATGAGCGCGCTGCCAAGCGAGGCGAACCAGTCGACCACCTCCCGGACCGGAACGTTGGCGCTGATGACGAGGTGGTGCACCAGCGCCAGAGCGATCACCAAGTCGGGCCGCCCGCGGTCCAGCAGCGTCTTGCGCTCGACGCCGCGCCACCCGAGACCAGGTGAGGGGTCGGCCAGGTTCATGGTGAGCGGCAGGATCGAGCGATCTCCCTCGGCCCGGAGGTCTCGGTAGAGCAGCTCGACAGGACCGGGGTCGGCGTCGACGGCCACCACGTGCGCCGCCCCCTCGGCCGCGATGCGAGCGTGGCGTCCATTGTTGCAGCCCAGATCCCACACGAGTGACCAGCTCTGGGAGGTCACGACCGACCGCACGAAGTCGTCTTTCCGCTGCGCGTCTCCCCCCGAGTAGGAGTTGTGCTCGCCGTAGGCCAACCACACACCCGCCGGCGGACGCCACCTCAGCCGGGCCACGAGGCGCCGCATCTTGCGAACGTTGGCGAGCATCACCTGGGTGGCCAGTCCCGGCCGCTTGAGCTCGGTCGCGAGCCCTGCGCTGTTGCGCGTGTCGCGCCGGTCGAGACGAGCGTGGAGGAACACGTTCGTGAGCAGGCCCCGACGGAAGCGGTCGCGCCACGACATGAGCGCTCGCATGTCGGCCGGAGTGATGCCCTCGAGCGATCCGCGGAGCCACGGCTGGTAGCTCACGCCCTTGGTCGACTGCAGGAGCAGCGGGAACAGGTAGAGCATGCAGAACTGGCGGTAGCCCACCCAGAGCTCGCCCGGGCGGAGGCGCTCGAACGAGCCGACGTCGATGAACACGGGGCGGGACCCGACGAACTGCACGTTGTAGGGGCTCGAGTCCTTGAGGGTGAGGCCGCACTCGAGGGCGTCGAGCAGCAGGTCGAGCTGCAGGAGGGCGGCGTCCTGGAGCATCGAGAACGTCCACTCGTAGGGATACGAGACAACCGGGATCGTCGGGTGCTTGAGCACGGCGACGGCGCCGTCGGGCAGCACGTCGTCAGCGGTGGTCGCATCGGTCAGCTCCGTGTCCACGATGCGATCGTCGTCCAGCAGGCCGCTGGCCACGAGAGCCTGGAAGTCCTCGAACCCGGGCTGCGTCAGGCTCCGAAGCACCTCGCCGCCGCGGTAGAAGACCCGACTGTCGGGATCCCGGAACGAGCCGGGCTCGGCGCGCGCCGAACGCCCGTCCTCGGAGGTGCTCATCGTCTACTGCTGATCGGTGGGGGCGACGGCCTCAGAGTCGGCCCGCTGGGGACCGATGTGGAGGAAGCGCAGGATCCGGCGCCCGTACAGCTTCATCGTGACGACGAGCGCCGCGATCCCGCCTCCGAGCATCTGGAGGATCACGCCGGCGCTGCCCGGATCGAGGTATCCGATGGTCCTGGTCATGGTGGGTCCCTTGTCGATCGCTGCGTTCACCGTGCGCGACGTGCGGCACTGCACCGAAGGATGCCGGACGACTCCTGAAGCCAGGCTGAAGCCGCGCGGGCGGCCGCTGGTCAGGGGCCCGCGAAGATGCCCTCGCCGCCGACGTTCGACCGAGCGGGCGCCGGCTCGCTGTAGCGGCCGGCCTCGTGGCGAGCCACCACGAAGTGGTGCACCTCATCGGGCCCGTCGGCCAGGCGGAGGGTGCGCTGACCGGTGTACATGGCGGCCAGCGGCGTCCACTGCGACACGCCCGTGGCCCCGTGGATCTGGATGGCCTGGTCGATGATCTGGCACACCTTCTCGGGCACCATGGCCTTGACCGCGCTCACGTACACGCGGGCCTCGGCATTGCCGAGCACGTCCATCGCCTTGGCTGCCTTGAGCACCATGAGTCGACAGGCATCAAGCTCGATGCGAGCGCGTGACACCGTCTCCATGTTCTTGCCGAGGCTCAGGATCGGCTTGCCGAAGGCCTCGCGGAACTTGCCCCGGCGGATCATCATCTCGAGGGCCTTCTCGCCCTGGCCGATCGCCCGCATGCAGTGGTGGATCCGCCCTGGGCCGAGGCGCACCTGACTGATCTCGAACCCCCGGCCCTCGCCGAGGAGCATGTTCGACGCGGGCACCCGAACGTTGGTGAAGCGCAGGTGCATGTGGCCGTGCGGCGCGTCGTCGTGCCCGAAGACGTGCATCGGCCCCACGATCTCCACGCCCGGCGTGTCCATGGGCACGAGGATCTGTGACTGCTGCTTGTGCGCCGCCGCATCAGGGCTGGTCTTGCACATGACGATCATGATCTTGCAGCGGGGGTCGCCGGCGCCGCTGATGTAGTACTTCTCACCGTTCAGGACGTACTCGTCGCCATCCTTGACGGCGCTCAGCGCCACGTTCTTCGCATCGGAGCTGGCCACGTCGGGCTCGGTCATCGCGTAGGCCGACCGGATCTCGCCCGCGAGCAGCGGCGCCAGCCACTGCGCCTTTTGCTCCGGCGTGCCCACGCGCTCCAGCACCTCCATGTTCCCGGTGTCGGGCGCAGAGCAGTTCAGCGCTTCGGACCCGAGGGGGTACTTCCCGAGCTCGACCGCGATGTACGCGTAGTCGAGGTTCGACAGGCCACCGATCTCCGAGTCGGGCAGGAAGAAGTTCCACAGACCCTCGGCCTTGGCCTTGGCCTTGGCGGCGTCGAGCAGGTCGAGCTGCCCGGGTGCGTGCCCCCACCGCTCCTCGCGCGTCTCGCCGAGTGCGAAGTACTCCTCCTGCATCGGCGCGACGACGTCCTCGAGGAACTGCGTCACGCGCTTGAGCAGCGGACGGGCGGCCTCGCTCATGCGAAGGTCGAACAGCTCTGGAGATTCCTCGGGCGTGCTCACGTGTCGTGTCCTCTCGTGGCCGCGGCGTCGCGGCAGGTGTTTTCGCGGTCGCCCACGACCCTACGCGAGCCGCTGCGGGGGCAGGTCGGGCGGGTGGTCAGCGGCGCCACCATCTGGCCACTACCTTCCAACCCTTCACCGATCACAGGAGTCATGACATGGGGCTGTTCGACGCGTACGGGTACAAGGGCAAGCGGGCGCTCGTCGTCGGCGGCGCCAGCGGCATGGGCGCAGCGGTCGTCGACCTGCTCCTCGATGCGGGTGCTGAGGTGACGATGATGGACCGCGCCGAGGTGTCGAAGCCTGCCGTCACCTTCCATCCACTCGACCTGTCGGATCGCGCCTCGATCGAGGCCGCCGCGGTGGCCGTCGACGGGCCAATCGATGCGCTGTTCTCCTGTGCCGGCGTCGCCGACGGCACACCAGGGATCGAGAAGATCAACTTCCTCGGCCACCGTCTGCTCATCGAGCTGCTCCTGGACGGTGGCAAGCTCCCCCGAGGCTCGGCCATCGGCATGATCTCCTCCGCGGCCGGGTTCGGCTGGGAGCAGAACCTCGAGAAGGCCAACGCATACCTCGACATCGCCGACTTCGACGACGCTGCGAAGTGGGCGCACGACAACGGCAAGGCCGACTACCTGTGGAGCAAGGTGGCGATCAACACCTACGTCGCCCGTGAGGCCATCGAGTTCCTGAAGCGGGGGATCCGACTCAACGCGATCCTCCCGGGCCCGACCGACACCCCGCTTGCGCAGGCCAACGCATCGACATGGCTCAGCTTCGGGTCGGACTACCGCGAGCTCGTGGGCATCGAGCCGTCCACCCCCCTCGAGCAGGCCTACCCACTCGTGTTCCTGTGCAGCGATGCGGCATCTGGCATCACCGGGACCACCCTCGTGAGCGACGCCGGCTACTTCGCCGCCGGTGTGGCTGGCTCGTTCCAGGCGGCAAGCGACGCTGTTGGATTCATGCGCAGCGTCTTCTGAGCGACAGGTTGGGCCAAGGGCGTCGCGGCGCGACGTGCAGCCGTCAGCTCGTCGGAATGCCATCCTGTCCGACGTGACGTGGAGCTTCGAAACCGAACCCGACTTCCAAGAGAAGCTGGACTGGGCCGACACCTTCGTGCGCGAGGAGGTGGAGCCCCTCGACATGCTCTGGCCGGACCTCGTGTTCACCCCGCCTGACGCGCGCATGAAGGCGGTGCTGGACCCGCTCAAGGACCAGGTGCGAGACCAAGGGCTGTGGGCCACCCACCTCGGTCCTGAGCTCGGTGGCGAGGGCTACGGCCAGCTCAAGCTCTCCCTGCTCAACGAGATCCTCGGTCGATCGTCGTGGGCGCCGGTCATCTTCGGATGTCAGGCCCCGGACACGGGCAACGCCGAGATCATCGCCCACTACGGAACGCCCGAGCAGAAGGAGCGCTACCTCCAACCGCTCCTCAGCGGCGAGCTCTTCTCGTGCTACTCGATGACCGAGCCCCACGGCGGCTCCGACCCCACGCTGTTCACCACGAGCGCGCTGAAGGACGGCGACGAGTGGGTGCTCGAGGGCTGGAAGTACTTCTCGTCCAACGCGAGGACCGCCGCCTTCCTCATCGTGATGGCCGTCACCGATCCCGAGGTGAGCGCGTACCAGGGCATGTCGATGTTCCTGGTGCCGACCGACACGCCCGGGGTGGAGATCGTCCGCGACATCGGGCTCGGCAGCGAGCCGCTCGGCGAAGGGTCCCACGCCCTCATCCACTACAACGCGGTGCGCGTACCGGCCGACGCCCTCCTCGGCGGTGAGGGCCAGGCCTTCGCCATCGCCCAGACCCGCCTCGGCGGCGGACGCATCCATCACGCCATGCGCACGATCGGCATGGCCACCAAGGCCATCGACGCGATGTGCGAGCGCGCCCTGAGCCGCAAGGTGCAGGGCGGCATCCTGGCCGACAAGCAGTTCGTGCAGGGCTACATCGCCGACTCGTACGCGCAGCTCATGCAGTTCCGGCTGTTCGTGCTCTACACGGCCTGGTCGATCGACAAGCACCACGACTACAAGCGGGTTCGCAAGGACATCGCGGCCGTGAAGGTGCTGATGCCGGGAGTCCTGCACGACATCGCCTGGCGGGCCATACAGATCCACGGCGCGCTCGGGGTGAGCAACGAGATGCCCTTCCCCGGGATGCTCCTCGGCGCCAGCATCATGGGGCTCGCCGACGGCCCCACCGAGGTGCACAAGGTCACCGTCGCCCGCCAGGTGCTGCGCGAGCACCGCGCCACCGACGACCTCTGGCCCACCTCACACCTGCCGAAGCGAATGGCCGCCGCACGCGAGAAGTACGCCGAGCACCTCGAGCACGAGGTCGGGAACCTGTGATGCTCGACACCGAGCGCCTCACCACGTGGCTCGACGCGCAGGGCCTTCCCGGCAAGGGCGAGGCGCTCACGACGGCTTTCGTGTCCGGCGGCACCCAGAACGAGATCTATGAGATCCGGCGCGGCGAGCTGCACGGCGCGCTGCGCATCCCGCCCGCCAGCGCCCCCGCAACCCGGGACGACGGGATCCTGCGGGAGTGGCGCATCATCGAAGCCCTCGCCGGCACGGACGTGCCCCACACTCCGGCGCTCGCCGTCTGCACCGACCAGTCGGTGCTGGGCCGGACCTTCTACCTGATGGGATTCGTCGACGGCTGGTCGCCGATGAACGTGGACGACTGGCCGGAGCCGTTCGACACCGACCTGGCCGCCCGTCAAGGCCTCGCCTACGAGCTCGTCGACGGGATCGCGCTGCTGTCCAAGGTCGATTGGCAGGCCAAGGGCCTCCACGATCTCGGCCGACCCGACGGGTTCCACGAGCGCCAGGTCGACCGGTGGACCACCTTCCTCGAGCGCATCAAGGGCCGGGAGCTGCCCGGGTTCGACGAAGCATCCGCCTGGCTGCGCGCCCACAAGCCCCTCGACTTCATCCCCGGTCTCATGCATGGCGACTACCAGTTCGCCAACGTGATGTACCGCCACGGCGGGCCCGCTCGACTGGCGGCGATCGTCGACTGGGAGATGGGCACGGTCGGCGACCCCAAGCTCGACCTCGGGTGGGTCGCGCAGTCCTGGCCGGAGGACACCAGCGACCGCGACCGCGCCCTCGACTACGTCGACATGGCGGGGATGCCGTCGCGCACGCAGATCCTCGAGCGGTACGCCGAGGTGTCTGGCCGCCAGGTCGACGACATCGACTACTACGTGATCCTCGCCAAGTGGAAGCTCGCCGTCGTGCTCGAGCAGGGCTACCAGCGACGAGGGGCCGACGAGAAGCTGCAGGCCTTCGGTCCGGTCGTGCTCGGGCTGATGCAGGAGGCCGCTGACCTGGCTGCGACCACCGACTACCGGTCGTGACGGCAGTGTCCACACTGCGGTTCCACATGCGGTCGTCGGGGACGGCGCGTGAGGACGCCGCTCGCCGGGACGAACCTACGATCGGCCCACCAGCCGAAGGGAGCCGACCATGAAGACCGTTGTTGTGGGGGCCTCGAGTGGGCTCGGTCGGTGCATCGCCATCGGTCTCGCCGAGCGAGGCGCAAGCGTGGCGCTGTTGGCCCGCCAGCGGGACAAGCTCGACCAAGCGGCCCACGAGGCTGGTCACGGAGCGGTCGCGGTCACCTGCGACGTGACCGACGCGGCATCCTGTGACGCCGCCATCAAGGAATCGGCGGAGGCTCTGGGTGGGGTGGATGCCCTCGTGTACGCACCAGCCATCGGCCCCTTGGCTCGAGTCGAGGACACTGACGTCGAGACGTGGCGCCGCGTGTTCGAAACCAACGTCATCGGTGCGTCCACCATCACCGCGGCGGCCCTTCCGCACCTCGCGAGCTCGGCCGGACGGGCCCTCTACCTCTCGTCGGTGAGCGCCTCCCTCACACCGCCGTGGCCCGGACTCTCCGCCTACGCGGTGAGCAAGGCAGCGCTCGACAAGCTGGTGGAGGCCTGGCAGACGGAGCACCCCGAGGTGGGCTTCACTCGCATGGTGGTGGGCGACTGCATGGGCGGCGAGGGCGACGGCCAATCCCAGTTCGCCCAGGGATGGGACCCGGAGCTCGCCGGCGAGATGGCGACGCTGTGGATCAACCAGGGCTTGCTCGCGGGCTCGTTCATCTCGATCGAGGATCTCACCGGCGCCGTCGATGGGGTGCTCCGCATCGGCCCGTCGGTGTCCATGCCGTCCATCGTGGTCGCGCCTCGCCCGCCAGCGAGCTGACACCGGGCAGGCCAGCAACGGGCCGTCGGCCGGTACGAGCCCAAGGTCCTCGCTGGACCGTCGTTTCCAGTGTTGCCCTTAGCAGTGGGCAACCGGCGGTCAACGATGGTCGACCTGGACAAGACGAAGGGCCCCGGAAAGGGCCCTTCGTTGCGACATCTTCACGTTGCCCTAGTGGAGGTGATGGGACTCGAACCCACGGCC
>JBKJIE010000039.1:0-14623 GCA_046598715.1 Acidimicrobiales bacterium
CGACGTGCACAGCGCGTCGAGGTCGGCTGGCTGGTGGTCGGGGAGGCGCGCCGCCAGCACATCGCGATCGAGCACCGATGCCACCAGTGGCGCCCCCTGGAGCTGAGCCAGCACCTCCACCAAGGCGTCGACGCCGCGCCGGCTCACCCCGATGCCATGCCAGCGCGGCAAGAAGCGGGCCAGCGTGGTGGCGTCGACGGGCTCCACCTCGCGGCGCAGCGCGGCCAGCGAGCGGCGGCGGAGCTGGCGCAGCACGTCGTCGTCGCACCACTCGCGCTCCACGCCGTCGGGACGGAACTCGCCGAGCACCACCCGACCGTCGACCCGCAGCGTCTCCAGCGCCGTCCGCACCCGCTCCACCGACACGCCGTAGCGGCGGGCCGCGTGCTGCGTGAGAAACGGGCCGTGCGTGCGGGCGTAGCGCTCCACGAGGTCGACCAGCGGCGCCGGCACCGACTCGGTGCAGGCGGCCGGGAGGCCGATGGGCACGGCCACGCCCAGGGCGTCGCGCAGGCGACCAGCATCTTCCGCCGCGCACACGCGCTCCTCGCCGCCCACGCCGCCGCGGAAGGCGCGCCGCTCCCCCACCAGCTGGTCGACCCATGCCCTCACGGGCGCGCCGTCGATCGACCGCAGCCCGAGCTCGTCGAGCGACAGCGGACCGAGGATGCGCAGCTGGTCGTGCAGCTCGTCGACGTCACGAGCGAGGCGGCCGGTGACCAACCGTTGCAGCCCGAGCTCGAGGTCGGCCAGCGCGTCGGCGTCGATCAGCTCGCGGAGCTCCTCGGCGCCGAGGAGGTCGCGCAGGAGGTCGCGATCGAGAGCCAGGGCGGCGGCGCGACGCTCGGCCAGCGGCGCGTCGCCGGCGTACATGTAGACCGAGATCCACCCGAAGAGCAGCGACTGGGCGAAGGGCGATGCGCTCTGGGTGTCGACCGGCACGAGGCGGATCTTGCGGCTGCGCAGGTCGCGCAGCACCTCGGTGAGGGCGGGCACGTCGAACACGTCGTTGAGGCACTCGCGGGTGGCCTCGAGGAGGATTGGGAACGACGGGTACTTGCCGGCCACCGAGAGGAGGTCAGCCGAGCGCTGCCGCTGCTGCCAGAGCGGCGTGCGCTGGTCGGGCCGGCGCCGCGGCAGGAGGAGGGCCCGCCCCGCGCACTCGCGGAACCGGCTGGCGAACATCGCTGTGCCGGGCAGCTGGCTGACGATGAGCTCCTCGATCTCGTCGGGGTCGATGAGCAGCTCGTCGTCGGGCAGCTCGTCGATCGACTCGGGGAGGCGGATGACGATGCCATCGTCGCTCCACATGAGCTCGACGGCCACACCCCACCGCTCGCCGAGCCGGTGCTGCAGCGCCATGGCCCATGGCGCGTGGACCTGGGCGCCGAACGGGGAGAGCACGCAGACGCGCCAGTCGCCGATCTCGTCGCGGAAGCGCTCCACGACGATCGTGCGGTCGTCGGGCACGGCGCCGGTGGCCTCGGCCTGGTCGTCGAGGTAGGCGAGGAGGTTGGTGGTGGCACGCACGTCGAGGCCCGCGGCCACCAACCGCTTCGTGGGATCCCCTCCCGCGCGCAGCTCGCGGGTGAACTCGCCGATGGCCCGCCCGAGCTCCAGCGGGCGACCTGGCCCGTCGCCGTGCCAGAACGGCATCTTCCCGGGCACCCCCGGCGCCGGCGTGACGATCACCTTCTGGAAGGTGATGTCCTCGATGCGCCACGTGCTCGCACCGAGCAGAAACGTCTCGCCGGGACGGCTCTCGTAGACCATCTCCTCGTCGAGCTCGCCCACCCGCGTGCCGTCGGGGAGCGTGACGGTGAACAGGCCGCGGTCGGGGATGGTGCCGGCGTTGGTGACGGCGAGGCGCTGCGCGCCCGAGCGGCCCCGCACGATCCCCTCGACGCGGTCCCACACGATGCGCGGCCGCAGCTCGGCGAACTCCTCCGACGGGTAGCGGCCGGCGAGCAGGTCGAGCACCGAGGCCAGCACCTCCTCGGACAGCTCAGCGAAGGGGGCCGACGACCGCACCACCTCGGCCAGCTCGGCCAGCGGCCACGCGTCGAGCGCGCACATGGCCACGATCTGCTGGCACAGCACGTCGAGCGGGTTGCGCGGGTAGTGGGTGCGCTCGATGAGGCCGGCTTGCATGCGCTCGACGACGACCGCGGCCTCGACGAGATCGGAGCGGTGCTTGGGGAACAGCTTCCCGCGGCTGGGCGCGCCCACCTGGTGGCCGGCCCGGCCGATGCGCTGCAGGCCCGTGGACACCGCGCCAGGCGACTCCACTTGGATGACAAGGTCGACCGCCCCCATGTCGATCCCGAGCTCGAGGCTGCTCGTTGCAACGAGACCCTTGAGCGTGCCGCGCTTGAGCTCGTCTTCGATCTGCAGCCGACGCTCGCGCGACAGCGAGCCGTGGTGGGCCTTCACGAGCTCCACCTCGACGGGCGGGTTGCCCTCTGCCTCCGCCGATCGGTTCTCGCCCTCCCAGTGCAGCTCGTTGAGGCGTGTCGCCAGCCGCTCGGCCAGGCGGCGGGCGTTCACGAAGATGAGGGTCGACTGGTTCTCGCGCACGAGCTCGAGCAGGCGCGGGTGCATCGCCGGCCAGATGGAACGGCGCACCGGGCCCGCCGCCGCCGGCCCCGACATGGGCTCCTCCACGATGGTTCCCAGCTCGGCCATGTCGTCGACCGGGATGATGATCTCGATCTCGAGCGGCTTGCGCACGCCAGCATCGACGATCGTGACCTGCCGCGGGCGCCGCCCGCCGCCGGGGCCGGAATCGGTGCCGCCGAGGAAGTGGGCGATCTCCTCAAGGGGCCGCTGCGTGGCCGACAGCCCGATGCGCTGCGGTGCCACGCCGCCCCCGGCGCGCACCCAGTGGTCGAGGCGCTCCAGGGTGACGGCCAGGTGGCTGCCCCTCTTCGTGGCGGCCACCGCGTGGATCTCGTCGATGATCACCGCCTCCACGCCGCGCAGGCTCTCGCGAGCCGCGGAGGTGAGCATCAGGTAGAGCGACTCGGGCGTGGTGATGAGGATGTCGGGCGGGTTGCGCACCAGGCGGCGACGCTCGTCGGCCGGGGTGTCGCCTGATCGGATCCCCACGATGGGCTCGGTGTAGTGCTCGCCCAGGCGCTCAGCGGCCAGGCGGATGCCCTGCAACGGGCTGCGCAGGTTCTTCTCGATGTCGACGGCAAGGGCGCGCAGCGGGGAGATGTAGAGCAAGCGGGTGCGATGCGTGCGCTCGACGGGGGCGGGCGTGGTGACGAGGCGGTTGATGGCCCACAGGAACGCGGAGAGCGTCTTGCCCGACCCGGTGGGCGCCAGGATCAGCGTGTGGTCGCCCGCCGCGATGGCCGGCCAGCCCTGCGCCTGCGGTGGTGTGGCCTCCGGGAACGACGACTCGAACCAGGCGCGGACCGCGGGCGCGAAGGGAGCGAGCGGATCCGGGGCGACCACGGCCCCACGCTACCGACGGGGTGCGAAAGCGGTGTCGGCCGTAGGGTCGGGCTCATGCCCGCCCGAGGCTACCCACGACGGGCCGTCACCTCGATGGGCACCCCACCCTTCGGCGTGAGCGTGGCGATCCCGGTGGGCCGCGCGGTGCTGCGGCGCAGGCGCCACTCCACCTGCTGCACGAGGCGGACCGCCATCACCTGCAGCTCGAGGGTGGCGAGCGCGAAGCCGATGCAGCGCCGGGACCCACCGCCGAAGGGCACGAAGGAGTACGGCGCCGGCTCCGGCGCGCCCGGGGCCCAGCGGGCGGGGTCGAAGCGCTCGGGATCAGGCCACAGCTCGGGCAGGCGACCGGTGACGTAGGCGCTGTACAGCACCAAGCGCCCGGCCGGGATCTCCATGCCGTGGAGCTCGCTGGGAGCAATCGACATCCGCGGCGCGGCCGGGCCGGGCGGCCACATCCGCAGCACCTCCTGCACGGCGCCCAGCGTGAGGGGCATGGCCCGCAGGTCGTCGATCGTGGGGGCCCGGTCGCCCAGGACGGCGTCGACCTCGGCCCGCACGGCCGCCAGCGCCTCCGGGTTGCGGCCCAGCTCCACGACGAGCCAGCTCGCGGCGCCGGACGTGGTGTCGAAGCCGGCCGCCATGAGGCTGCGCACCTGGTCGCCGAGCTCGGCGTCCGTGAGCGACTCCCCGTCGACGCCGGCGAGGAGCGCGGTCAGCGTGTCGGGTTGGGCGTCGGCATCGATCCCGGCGGCCCGCCGGCGGGCGACCTCGGCCAGCACCAGCGCGTCGGCGGCCCGGCTCCGGCGCTGCACCCGTGCGTAGGGCGTGACCTTGAGGTCATGCTCGAACCGCAGCTGGGGCATGCGCTGGACGTAGCGGAGCCCCGGCTCGAGGAGCTCGCCGAACCGGTCGGCCTCGGCTCCGAGCTCCTCGCCGAACAGGGCCCGCACGACGATGCGGGCGACGGCTTCGCGCAGCGACGCGCTGGCGTCGAGCTGCGTGCCGGGCTGCCACGTGGCCAGGGCGCGGTCGACCTCGGCGACGACGAGGCCGAGGTGCGCGTCGACCCGCTTGATCGAGAAGGCCGGCTGCACCAGCCGACGGCGACGGCGGTGGTCGTCCCCGTCGGACACCACGAGTGCGGTGGGACCGTCGACCGCGACGAGGGCCTGCATGGCCTCGCCCCACTCGAAGGTGTGCGCCGCCGTGGAGAGCACGTGCTCGTTGGCCTCGGCGCCGAACACCAGCACCATCCGCTTGGCGCCGTAGCCGAAGTCGACGACCGGGCCATGGCGCCGGTGCAGCTCCTGCAGCACGCCCACCAGGTCCCCCGACGCGAGCCGGGGCACGAGCGCGAGGTGATCGCGGAACGAGAGCCTGACGGGGGGCGGCGCCACGGTGCCTGTCTAGCGTCGTGCGTGCGGCGGGGGCGCCTCCGGGCAGCGGCGGTCAGCTGGTGGCGGACTCGCTGTCCGGCACCTCGAGCATCTCGGCCAGGCGTTCGAGCGTGCGCCCCATGCTGGCCCGCAGGTCGCCGCGGCGGTCCTTCATGCCGTACAGCGTGCCGATGATGAACCATCCGAACAGCCGCAGCGGCTTCACGACGCGGTACGACTCGGTGATCCGGGTGCCGGTGCCCTCGGGCTCGAAGCGGTAGCGCCACTCCACGGTGCCGCCGAAGGGCTCGGTGCGCTCCCACGCGATCTCCCGGCCGGGTTCGAGCACGGTGATCACCGGCTTGTTGCTCCAGTTCGGTCCCCGACCCTGCTTGTTGGTGGCCTTGAAGCGGGCGCCCACGGCAGGTCCGGTGGCGCCGTCGAGCCACGCCACCTTCACGATGTCGGGGGTGATCTCGGGGGTGCGTGTGACGTCGGCGATGAGCTCGTAGAGCGCCTCGGGCGATGCCTCGATGTGGCGGTCGACGGTGTCGGTGGTCAGCTCCTGGCGCATCATCGTGCTCCTGTCAGCTCGAGCGAGGCCGTGAAGCGCGCCTCGTAGGCATCGGCGAGATCCACCAGCGCCTGGCGGCAGTCGCCGGCGAAGGCGGGACCGTGCATCAGCGCCAGGGTACGCGGCTCGAGGTCGGCGAGCCGACGGATCGTCGGGGCGGTTCCAGCCGTGAGCCCGGTGGCGCCGAAGAGGTCCTCGGCGTCGAGGGCGGGCTGGATGAGGTCGGCGTCGTGCACGAGAGCCGGGCCCTCACCGATCTGCGTGAACAGGTCACCGCAGAACAGGGTGCGGGTGGTCTCGTCGAACATCACCTGCGCCTCCCAGCCGTGGGGCACGTGGGGCGTGGGGATGGCACGCATCACGTGGCCGCCGATCTCGAGGGCGTCGTCGGCAAGGGGACGCGGGGGCCGGTCGCACAGGTCGCCGAGCGAAACCATGCACCCGAGCTGGTTGAAGGTCACCGCCGCCTCAGGCGCTGCGGCCAACCACTGGTTCATCGAGCCGCACTCGTCGCTCTCGACGTGGCCGAAGCTGACCCACCGCAGGGTGGTGACGTCGATGACCTTGGCCACGGCCTCGGACACCAGCGGGAACAGCTGGCGGCCCCCGGTGTGGAACAGCATCGGCTCGTCGGCGGCGATGAGGTACTGGTTGAAGGTGAAGCCGCCTGGGGCGACCTCCGGGATGGTCGTCGACAGGCGGTGCACCCCGTCGGCGATCTCATGGATGTTGGTCTGCATGCCCGCATGGTGCGCCCCGGGCGGGATGTCGGCATCGGGGGCGCGACCCCCAATTAGGGAACCGGGTCCCCCAGGTGAGCCTGGGTCCGGGCGACAAGCTCGCGGCGGTTGGCCACCGACAGGCGGGTGAACAGGCTCGACAGGTGCCGCTCGATCGTCTTGGGCGAGAGGACGAGGTCCTCGGCGATCTGCTTGTTGGTGCGCCCGGCCACCACCCGCTTGAGCACGTCGACCTCCCGGCTCGTGACGCCCAGCGCCCGCAGCGACGGCGGCACCTCGGAGTCTCCACGCCCGCGGCGCGGGACTGGCGCCCCCGCCTCCCCCAGCATCAAGCGGCAGCGCCGGGCCAGGCGGTCGTAGCCCGCCGCACCGAAGAACGCCTCCGCCTTCCGGAGCCAGCGCAACGGGTCGCCCCATCCGTCGCGCAGCGCGGCCCGAGCCGCCAGCAGGACGTGGCTGTGGACCGTCCCCGCGCTCACGCCGCGAGCGCAGAGCCGGTCGTAGGAGGGCTCGAACCGCGCCATCGCATCGTCGCCGCGGCCTTCCCGACCGAGGGCGACTGCCTCGACGAGCTCCACGAAGTCCTCGAAGAGGGGCAGCCTGATGCGCGCCGCCGCCTCAGCGAACTCGGCCCGGGCCGACGCGCCGAGATCGTCCCCGTCGATCGCATGGACGAGAGCCCACAGGATCCGGCCGGGGTAGACGGAGGTCGTCGGCGGACCCGCCCGCACGTGGGTGATCGTCGTCTCGAGGAGCCCGGGCAACCGGTCGAGCTCGTCGTCGACGAAGGCGCTGGTGGTCAGCACGTGCCCGTAGAGGTCGGCGAGGATGCGCGGATCCTCGGGGTCGTGGGCCAGTGCCGCCGCGATTGACGCGTCCCTCGCGGCGTGGTCGCCGCCCAGCGCGTGGGCACCGGCCAGCCAGAGGTGGGCGACCGGCTCGGTGGCGAGGCCGTATCGCTTGCTGGCCGCCACGCAGGACTCCGCGGCGCTGCGGCACAGGTCACGGTCGTAGCCGGTGAACGCGATGTTGGCGAGCGAGAGGTCCATCACGGCGACGGTGACGAGCGCCCCGTACCGGACGGCCAGCTCGCGGACGTCGCGCAACGGCTGGATGTGGCCCGCCGACCAGCCAACCAGCGCCAGCTCCTGCTGCGCTCGCAGGTGCAGGTGGGCGAGCCCCGCTTGGGCGGCGACGGCACCCGCTCGCTCGTACCACGGCCCGGAGGACTCCATCCCGCTCACGGTGCGGGCGGCCTGGCCCAGCACGAGCAGCGCGCCGCACTCGACCTCGGGCTGTCGCGTGGCCTCGGCCCCCTCAGCGGCGGCGCGGGCGAGCTGCTCGACGGCGACGAGGTCGGCCCGGTCCAGCGCGACCTCGGCGGCGACGAGGTCCATCCGGGCCCGCAGGGCTGGGTCCCCGTCTCCCGCGGCCGCCCTGGCCTCGTCGGCGTCGCGGGCCGCGCCGGTTCCGTCCCCGGCCGCCAGCGCGGCGCGGGCGCTGATCGCGAACAGGTCGGCCCGACGCGCGTCGGGGGTTCTTGCCGCCTCGAGACGACGGGCCAGGTCCCGAGCGACGATCCGGGCCTCTGCCGGCTTGCCCGCCGCGGCGAGCACGTGGACGAGTGCCTCGTCGGCATCGAAGGACGCGTCACGTTGCCCGCCGGCCAGGCGCACGGCCCGGCGGGCAGTGGCCTCGGCGCTGATCATGGCGGCGTTGGCGAGGGCCCGGCGGGCGCTGTCCACCAGGTGGCGGGCCGCCGCGACGGGCTGGCCCGCAGCCTCGGCCAGGTCGGCGGCCAGCTCCAGCGTGGGGCCCGGCAGCCCCGGGTTGGCCCGCTCGTGGGCCGGCCAGGCGCGGGTGGCGAGGTCGCGCCGCTCGGGGGGCAGGAGATCGGTGAGCACGGCCTCGCGGGTGAGGGCGTGGCGGAACCGGAAGCCGGTGCCGTCGACCTCCACGAGCTGCTCATCGACGGCCGCTCGCAGCCCGTCGACGACGGCCCGCCCGTCGACCTCGGCGATGCCCGGCAGCAGCTCCCAGTCGAAGCGGCGGCCGAGCAGGGCGGCGGCACCCAGGACGCGGCGGGCGGAGGGGTCGAGGGCGGCGAGGCGACGCTGGATCGACTCCCGCAAGCTGGCCGGGACGGTCGGCGTGAGAGGACCGGTACTGGTCCAGTGGTTGGCCTCGTGGCGCAGGCCGTCCGAGGCCACGAGGCCGGCCAGCAGCTCCTCCACGAGGAAGGGGCTGCCGTCGCTGTGCGAGCGGACGAAGTCGCCCAGCTCCGGCGGTGCGGCGGCCACGCCCAGGCATGCTGCGAGCATGCGGTCCACCTCGGTGTCGGCGAGCGGTCCGACGGGCAGCACCGAACCCGGCTTCCGGCGCATGAGCCGCTCGAGCAGCTCGTGGGCGGCGCCCTCGGGCCGGCTGGTGCACAGGCACAGCACGGGCTCGGACGCCAGGGCGTCGGCGAGGTAGTCGAGCACGGCCAGCGTCTCAGGGTCGGCCCAGTGCACGTCCTCAAGGAGGAGCAAGCTGCCGCGTTCACCGCCGTGGGCGTGGAGGAGGCGCACGATGGCCTCTCCGAGCAGCACTGGCGACTCCTCGGCGGCCGCCGCGCCGGTCCGCCACGTGGGCACCAGGCGGCCGAGGTGACCGGCGAAGCCGTCGAGGGCCGGGTCCTGCGGCGGGGTCGTGGACCGGAAGGCGCCAAGGAACGCCTCGGTGAGCGGCCGGTAGGCCAACGGGCTGTCTCCCGGCACCGCCCGTCCAGTGAGCACCGCCTGACCGGCGTCGGCCGCGAGCTCGACGGCCCGGCGGGCCAGCCGGGACTTCCCGGCCCCAGCCTCCCCCACGAGCACGACCACGCCGCCGCGGCCCTCCGCCAGGTCGTCCAGCCGAGCCCGCAGCACGTCCTGCTCACGGAGCCGACCCACCAGCTCAGGGCACAGCACGGCGTGGATCCTAGGACTGCACCTGCCATCGACCGGACCGAGCTGCCGGAGCCCGACTCGGCGTGCCCAGTGCGCGTCGCCATCGCCGAGGGGACGGGTAGGGTGAGCGACGAAGGGGAGTAGCCCACAATCGCTGCATCGACATGCTGGGACCGCCTCGGTCCCCGGTGCGTGAGCCTGGTCTGACCAGGCGGGCGAGACCTTCGACCACGGCAACGTCGCGCCGGGTCGGAGGCAGCGTCACCCTCCCACCCCCTCGGCGAGGAGGATGAGATGGCCCTGACACCACCCGAGCACGACCTGCTGATGCGCCGGGGGATACGCCTCGAGTGGGCGACCACCGCCTGGAACATCATGGAGGTGTTCGTCACCATCTCACTTGGCATCGCCTCGGGCTCGCTCGCGCTCGTGGCGTTCGGGTTGGACTCGATGATCGAGGTGTTCGCCTCCATGGTGGTGGTGTGGCACCTCCAGCACGGTGCCGATCCCGCCGTGCACCGAACACGTCTGGCCTTGCGGCTGATCGCCGGCGCGTTCATCGTGCTCGCCACCTACCTGCTCGTGGCGAGCGTGCGCAGCCTGCTGGTCGGTTCGACGCCAGAGAGCTCGCCGCTCGGCGTCGCCTACCTCGCGGTCACCGCCGTGGTCATGTTCACGCTCGCCGCAGCCAAGCGCCGTACCGCCCGACCGCTCGAGAGCGAGCCGCTGGAGGCCGAGGCGTCGATGACCTTCCTTGACGGTTGCCTCTGCATCGGCATCCTCACGGCCCTGGTGGTCAACATGGCCTTTGGGTGGTGGTGGGCCGACGGTGTCGCCGCGCTCGCCATCGCGGGCTTCGCCGCCCGTGAGGCTGCGGACTCGTTGCGGGAGGCAGCGGCAGCGTGAGGGTCGACGCGGCCGCGATCTCGTGACCGATGCTGCGCGACCGGCGCCGACCGGCGGCCAGACGCCGGCTCGGCGCTCGCTGCTCGAACCACATCCGGAGCGCTTGCCGCTCGACGTCCCGCGGCGCGACGAGATGCTGGCCGCCCACCGTGCCGCGCTCGAGGCCGGCGAGCCTGGCTACGTCGACCCGGTGAGCGGCCTGTTCGTCATCACCGCAGCCGAGCACGTTCGCCGCGGCCACTGCTGCGCCAACGACTGCCGCCACTGCCCCTACCGCTGAGGCAATAGGTCCCACCACAGCCATCTCGAGGTCATAGGTCCCGCATGTGGGATCTATCGCCTCGAGAGCCGGGAGGTGGGACCTATTGCCTCGGGCAATTCAGTCGAAGGTGACGGGGGCGTCGAAGGCGGCCTTGCGGGCGGCGCGGCGCAGCGTGGCCAGGACGGCCGAGCCGACGAGGAGCACCGCGGCGACGTTGGTGATGGCGCGGCCCGTGTCCCAACCCCAGGTCGATGTGGCGAGCGTGTACAGCACGAAGCGATGGAGGTTGTGCACGACCGCGTCGCCGGCCACGTAGGAGAGCTGCGTGTCGCTGCCGAGGCTGAAGGGCCAGCCCCACAGGTTCACGAGGAACCCGTACAGGTAGGCGGCGAAGGCCGCGTACGCGGCCAGCAGCGCGATCTCGGCCCGACCTCGCGCTCGGGGCAGCATCCCAGCGCCGAGCCCGACCCACGACGACGCGATCATCTGGAAGGGCAGCCACGGTCCAATGCCACCGGTGAGCAGCGCCGAGGCGAACAGCGTCGTCGAGCCCAGCACGAAGCCGAAGGCTGGGCCGTACACGCGCCCGCCCAGCACGAGCAGGAAGAACACGAGCTCGATCCCCCCAGTGCCGGCGCCGAGTGGTCGCAGGGCGGCGCCGATCGCCGAGAGCACCCCGAGCATCGCGAGAGCCTTCGTGTCCATCCCCTTGCTCGACAGCTCCGCAAGCACGACGGCCAGGAGGACGGGGAGGATCAGTGCGAAGATGTAGGGCGCGTCGCGGGTGTGCGAGAAGCCAGCGGGCGGATCGATGATCAACGGCCAGGCGAACATGGCGAGTCCGGCCAACGAGGCCAGCAGCAGGGCCACGGCCGATCGTGGCGCGATGCGCAGCACCGAGCGATCGCGCGGCTGGGGCCGAGCAGTGGCCGTCACGGCGCCGCCTCCGCCAGTGCGGCCGCCACGTCGGCGACCGTGAGCCAGGGCAGCGGGTGGAGGACCTTGGCGACCTGCGGGGCGAAGGCCGCCGACGACGCCACCACCGCGGCGGTGGGACCGTCGGCCACGACCTCGCCGTCGGCCAGCACCACCACTCGATGCGCGACCACCGCGGCGAACTCCACGTCGTGCGTCGAGACGATGATCGCGCTGCCGGAGTCGGCGAGGTCCTGCAGGACTGAGGCCAACCGGTCCTTGGCGAGGTAGTCGAGCCCGCGTGTGGGCTCGTCGAGCAGCACCAGGCGCGGCGAGGTCGTCAGCTGCACCGCGAGCACGAGGCCGAGGCGCTCGCCTTCGGAGAGATCACGCGGGTGGTGCGAGCCGTCGAGGTCGGGCACGATGCGGTCGAGCAGCGCGCGACACGTGCCGGGCGCGACGTCGCTCTCGCGATCGGCCTGCGCGCACTCCTCGTCCACCGTCGCCAGGTAGAGCAGGTCGGAGGGCGTCTGCGGCACGAGACCAACGAGCTGCCGGGCCCGGGACCGGGGTGCGCTGCCAGGGTCGATTCCGTCGATGGCGACGGCTCCCCCCTGGCGCGGTCCGGCGCCGTGGAGCGCCCAGAGGAGCGACGACTTCCCCGACCCGTTGCGCCCCATCACGGCCACGATCTCGCCAGGCTCGAGCGCAAGGTGCACGTCCCGCACGGCCAGGACGTCGCCATACCGCACGACGATCCCGCGCGCCTGAAGCAGCCACCCCTCATCCGTCTCTGAAGGGCCAGGTCCGGCATGCGGACGTGGGGCTTCAGAGACGTTGGTTGGTGGGGTGGTGGTGGTGAGGCGGGCGCGGAGGGGCCCGGCGGCCCGACGGGCATCCCGCACCGACAGGGGCAGCGGGTGCCAACCGGCGAGACGGCCGAGGTGCACCACGGGTGGGGCGATCTCGGAGGTGGCCAGGGCGCGCGCCGGCGCGTCGAGCACGGCCGTGCCGTCACCCGCGAGGCACAGCACCGAGTCGGCGTACTGCACCACCCGCTCGAGCCGGTGCTCCGCCACCAGGGCGGTGATGCCGAGGTCGTGCACGAGCCGGGTGATGGCGGCCAGCACCTCCTCGGCGGCCATCGGGTCGAGGGCGGAGGTGGGCTCGTCGAGCACGAGGATGCGGGGCTGGGCGGTGAGGACCGAGCCGATGGCCACCCGCTGCTGCTGACCGCCGGACAACGTGCGCAGCAGCCGTCCCCGCAGCTCCGCGATGCCGAGCAGGTCGAGGGTCTCCTCCACGCGCTTGCGCATCACGTCGCTCGGGACGGCCAGCTGCTCCATCGCGTAGGCCAGCTCCTCCTCGACGGTGTCGGTGACGAAGCCAGCCAACGGGTCCTGCCCCACCACCCCCACGACGTCCGCGAGATCACGAGGAGGGTGGGTGCGCGTGTCGCGCCCGTCGACGAGCACCCGGCCGGCGAGGTGGCCCCCGGTGAAGTGCGGCACGAGGCCGTTCACCGCGCCGAGCAGCGTCGACTTGCCGACGCCTGTGCGACCGATCACCACGCACAGCTCGCCCTCGGGGATCGTGAGGTCGATGTCTCGTAAGGTCGGCGCCGATGCGTCCGGATAGGTGATGGTCACCTGCTCGAAGCGGATCATCAGGCACCCTCCGCCACGAGACCTGCCGGGCGGACCGGCGTCGTCGCCTCCGCTCTGGGTGCGCGCACCACCGGCGGCGCCAACCATGCCGGGATGACCCCCACGAGGATCGCCGCCGCCGGGAGGAGCGGTAGCTCAGGCCAGCGCAACGGCTGCAACGAGGGGTAGAGGTCGCTCGGATCGATCGTGGCCGCCACGAGCACCACGGCTGCGACCGTGAGCCCCGACAGCGCGACGATCCACTCCGCGGCGCGCCACGGATCGGGGCGATACCGCGTTCGGGCCACCCGCCGACCGCTGAGGCGGAACCCCACGCCGGCCAGTGCGACGCCCACGGCGAGCATCGGGTAGCCGAGGCTGCGAGGTGCGGTGGCGTCGAGGAGGCCGTAGGTGCCGAGGCACACGCCGGCCAGACCGCCCAGCACGAAGGTCCCCGTGACCCGACGCACGCGTGCCGGCACGTGGACCGACCGGCCGTAGCCGCGCGAGTCCATGGCCGCCGCCAGCAGCAGCGAGCGGTCGAGGGCGTCGGTCATCACGGGGATGGCGATCTCCTTGAGCATCCGCATGCGCCGTCCGGGCTCGCCGCGCAGTCGACGCGCCCGCCGCACTCGCTGGCCGCTCTCCACCAGCTGGGGCGCCACGCTCAGCGCGACCGTCACAGCCACACCGAGCTCGTGTAAGGCGGCGGGCATGGCCTTGAGGAGACGCTTCGGGTTGGCCAGCACGTTGGCCGCGCCCACGCACAGGAGCAGCGTCGCCAGTCGCAGGCCGTCGTAGGTCGCCGCCAGCACGCCCTCCGCAGACACCGGCCCGCCGATCCGGATGCCGGCCGCCGCCTGGGGCAGCGGGAGCTCCGGCAGCGTGAAGAGCACGTGCTGCCCGTACTGCCCGTCGAGCAGCATCCGAAACCCCACACGGATGACGACGACCACCAGGCCGAGCACGAGGTAGGCGCGGAAGCCGCGTGCCCAAGGTGCCTCGGTCCGCCGAGCCGACACCACGTAGCCGATGACGGCCACGATCAGCACCAGCAGGATCGGGTTGGTGGTGCGACTCGCCGCAGTGGCCAGCCCCAGCGCCCACAGCCACCACGCGCCGGGGTGGAGCGGGCGCGGCAGGCGGGGCGACCGGACGGCCATCACCTGCTACTCCGGTCCCGCCGCGGATGGCGATGAACGACGACGCAGGCGAAGTCGTGCAGCCGCGCCAAGCCCGAGCAGCAGTGCCACCCCCGCACCAGCCAGCAGGCCCACGGGCGACCCCGCGCTGGGGGCTGGCCCATCCGGTGCGAGCGCGGTCTCGCCCGGGCTGCGCTCGGGGCTGTCGCCGCCCGTGGCTCGCGCGTCATCGACGCTCGTCGGCAGTGCGCCGGGGGTCGTGGTTTCGGCGCCAGGATCGGCTGATCCCGACGCGGTGGCCGTCGGCGCTGATGACACCGACGTCGAGGTGACGGAACCGCCCCCCGGCGGCACGGGGCCGCCCGCGGCGCGTGCCTGCGTCGTGGTGGGACCGGGCGAGGTGGTCGTGGTGGTCGTGGTGGTGGAGCCCGGGCACGCGGTGGGCGCGCCCGGCTTGCGGGTGCACCCGTCGGAGAAGGCCCAGCCCTCGACCGTGCCCGGGGCCGGGTCGCGGTTGCCCGCCCCCGCATCGCTGTAGGTCCACGCGCCACCCGGTGCCGGCGCCGTCCAGTAGGCCCAGTAGTAGGTGGGCGACGGAGCGTTCTGGCAGGGGTCCTGCTGCCTCGAGGGCTTGCCGTCGATCCGGCAGAGCAGCCCTTGGAAGCGA